>NZ_PSLG01000033.1:0-23385 GCF_040289485.1 Thermoflexus sp. | reverse complement strand
CATCCTTTGGGATCGTGAGGCCTCTCGGATGCCAGAGTATCGTTTTTTGCTGGAGCCCATCGGGATCTCCCTGGGCATTGGGCTGCTGATCGGGCTGGAGCGGGAGTGGGCCCACAAGGACGTCGGGCTGCGCACGTTCGCCCTGGCCGCCCTGGTGGGGTGCGTCTCCTGGTTGATCCACCCCATCGCCGCCTTCCTGATGTTAGGGGCCGCCATCCCTCTGGTGGCCATCCTGAACGTCCGAAGCCTTTTGGTGGATCGTTCCCTAGAGATGACCACCTCGGTGGCCCTGCTGGTCACCTTCCTTCTGGGAGTCCTCGTGGCCCAGGGCCACGCCCTCGTGGCCGCCGCCACCGCCGTCCTGGTCACGATGCTGCTGGCCTGGAAGGCCGAGCTGGTCCGCTTCACCGTTGGCCTCTCCTTGGACGAGTTGCGCTCCATCGTGCTCTTCGGGCTGCTGACGCTGGTGATCTACCCCCTGCTCCCGGAGGGGCTCCCCCCCGCTTGGGATCCCCTGGGGTTGGTCAACCTGCGGGCAGCCTGGCTGGTAGTGGTCATCCTCTCCGCCATCGGCCTGGTGAACTACGCCCTCCTCCGCCTGTATGGGGCTCGGGGGATTCATTTCACCGGGATCCTGGGGGGCCTGGTCAACAGCACCGCCACCGTCGCCGAACTGGCCCGGCGCTGCCGAGGCCAGGCCGAGGGGGTCTTGGATCGGGCCCTGGAGGGGATGTTGCTGGCCAACGTGGCGATGATGATCCGCAACGGCCTGATCTTGGGCCTCTTCGCCCCCGCCGCCCTCCTCCACGGCTGGCTGGCCGTCGCCTTGATGGTCGGGGCCACCGGCGTGCTGATCTTCCGCATCCTGCGCGCGGACAACCCCTCGGCCGCCCCGACCATCCAATTGGCCTTCCCCTTCTCGCTCCGCCATAGCTTGCTCTTCGGCACCTTCTACCTGGTGATCCGCTCGGCGGTGGTCCTGGCCGACCGCCTCCTGGGCCCGGCAGGGTTCATCGTGGTGACCTTCCTAGGCGGCCTGGTGAGCAGCGCCTCCACCGCCGCCGCGGCCGCCACCCTGGCCGCCCAGGGGCGGATCCCCACGGAGGCTGCCGGCCTGGGGACGGTCCTCGCCTCCATGGCCAGCCTGCTCTTCCACATCCCGATGGCCCGCATGGGCGGCCTGAACGGGCCGTGGCTGCGCCGCCTGATCGCCGCCTCCTTCCTCACCGTGCTCCTGGGGGTCCTCGGCCTCCTCTTGGAGGCCCTCGGGTGACGGCCTCAGCCCTCTATCTGGGCCCTCAGGGGCGCGCCGGGCCCCGCGCGAAGAGCAGGGCGAAGTGGTCCATCGGGCCGTAGGCCCCCTGGCCCAGTTTGAAGGCGCGGGACGCCTCCAGCAGGGCGGTGAGGTAGGCTTTGGCCTGGCGGATGGCTTCCAGCGGCGGGAGGCCCTTGGCCAGCCCGGCGGCGATGGCCGAGGCGAAGGTGCACCCGGTGCCGTGGGTGTTGACGGTGTCCACCCGAGGGGCGTCCAGTTCGTAGAAGTCCCGCCCGTCGAAAACGATGTCCACGCTGCGGTCGTCCCCCTCCAAATGGCCGCCCTTGACCACCACCCAGCGCGGGCCCAGATCGTGGAGGATCCGCGCAGCCTCCCGCATGTCCGCCCGGCTCCGGAGATCGCGCCCCACCAGGGCGCGGGCCTCGTGGAGGTTCGGAGTGATCACCGTGGCCATGGGGAAAAGATGGCGCACCAGGGCCTCCTGGGCCTCGGGGCGGAGCAGGGGATCCCCGCTCTTGGCCCGCATCACCGGGTCGACGACGAGATGCGCCACCCGGTGCTCCTGCATCTTCTCCGCCACGGTTTCGATGATGGCCGCGTTGGCCAGCATCCCGGTCTTCACCGCGTCGGCCCCGATGTCCCCCAGCACCGCGTCGATCTGGGCGGCCACGAATTCCGGCGGGAGCTCGAAAACAGCGTGCACCCCCTGGGTGTTTTGGGCGGTGAGGGCGGTGATCACGCTCATGCCGTAAACCCCCAGGGCGCCGAAGGTCTTGAGGTCCGCCTGGATGCCGGCCCCCCCGCCGGAGTCGGAGCCGGCGATGGTCAGCGCACGGGGCAATGGGCGCATGGTTCCCTCCTGAACCTTAAGGCGAAGGCCTGCCGCGTTCCGCCAAGGCGGCGTCGACGGCGCTGCGGAGGGCCCGGGCTGCCGCTTCGGGATCGTCCGCCAGGGTGATGGCGGAGATCACCGCCACGCCGGCGGCGCCCGCTCGGATGCACGCCCCGGCGTTCTCCGCCTGCACGCCCCCGATGGCTACCACCGGCAGGCGCGTGGCCCGAGCCACTCGAGCCAGGCCCTCCAGGCCGATCCAGATGGCGTTCTCCTTGGAGCCGGTGGGGAAGACCGATCCGGTCCCCAGGTAATCCGCGCCCTCGGCCTCGGCCGCCCGGGCCTGCTCCGGGGTGCGGGCGGAGACCCCCACGTAGGCCTGGGGGCCCAGCAGCCGCCGCGCGACGGCCGCGGGCAGATCCTCCTGCCCGACGTGAACCCCGTCCGCTGCCAGGGCCAGGGCGGCGTCGACCCGGTCGTTCACCAGGAACGGCACCCCGTAGCGGCGGCAGAGATCCCGCAGGGCCTCCCCCAGACGGAGCATCTCCCGCAGCGGGCCGTTCTTCCAGCGCAATTGGAGGACGGTGACGCCGCCCCGCAGGGCGGCCTCGGCCACCGCCACCGGATCCCGCCCCCCGGTCCGCTCGGGATCCAAGACCAAATACAGGCGCATGTCCAGCGGCATCGGCGCTGCTGCCCGATTTTTAGGCGTGAGGCGCGGGGAGGGGCATCGGCGGATGCGGGAGGAAGGCCTGGCGACGGTCCCTCCGCCGGCATGACCCGGATCAGGTTCGATGGGTCGGCGCCAGGGCCGGCCGCTGGGCCGGCAAGGGCGCCCTCTCAGCCCGCTCTTCCCGCGGACTCCCCACGTCGCCTGTATCCAGTCTACCGGGGAAGGACGACGGATGTCAAAAACGGTGGGACGCTGCAGGATGGGACGGCTCGCTTCGAGCCGAGGACGCTGGGGTCTTCCCGACCGCGCCTCCGATTCCTTCTGCCGTGGGCATCTCTATAGCGCCCTTGCCGAGGACTGTATAGGCGCCGGCAGCTGCAACTCCATCCCGGCGGGCGGCATGGCCTCCAGCGCCGGCAGGATGGGAGCGGCCAGCCCTTTGGGCAGCACCCGTCGGAACCGGGCGAGGGGCTCCGGCCATCGGGCCAATAGCTCCTGCGCCCGCCGGCTGCCGGTCCGCTCCAGGTGGCCGCGCAGCATGGCCTCCAGGAAGGCGGCCTCCGCCGCGTCCTCCACCGGACCGATCCGCACCAGTTGCATGTTGCAGCGCCGCTCCAGGTCTCCCCGCTCGTCGAGCACGTAGGCGACCCCGCCGGTCATCCCGGCCGCAAAGTTCTCCCCGACGGGGCCCAGCACCACCACGCCGCCGCCGGTCATGTATTCGCACCCGTGATCGCCGATCCCCTCGACCACCGCCCAGGCGCCGCTGTTGCGGACAGCGAAGCGATCTCCCGCCCGGCCGGCGATGAAGAGCCAGCCCCCCGTGGCCCCATAAAGGGCGGCGTTGCCGGCCAGCACCGGGTCTGGATCCCGCAGGTCGTGGAAGGGCCGCAGGATGAGTTCCCCGCCCCCCATGCCTTTGCCCACCCCATCGTTCGCTGCCCCGATGAGGATCAGCCGCATCCCCCGGTGGGCAAAGGCCCCGAAGCTCTGCCCCGCATAGCCGATGAAAGTCAGGGTGATGGTCCCCTCCGGCAGCCCTTGCTCCCGATAACGGCGGGCGATCTCCCCGGCCAGCCGCGCCCCCACGGCCCGGTCGGTGTTGCGGATGCGGTAGAGCCCTCGCACTGGCCGGCCTTCCATCAGGGCGTGCACGGCGTCCCGCACGATCTGGTCGTTCAGGGCGAAGGACCAGACCCGCGGGACGGCGGGGACAGGGGCGGGGGGCTCGGCGCGGCGCAGCAGGGCCTCCGGGCAGATCTCCTCCCCCATCGCCTCTAACAGATCCGTCCGCCCGATGAGATCCCTCAGCCGTTCGTAGCCCATGGCGGCCAGGATCTCCCGGACCTCCTGGGCCACGAACATGAAATACGCCATCACATGCTCCGGCCGCCCGGCGAACTTCGCCCGGCGCTCCGGATCCTGGGTGGCGACGCCGGTGGGGCATGTGTTCTGGTGGCACACGCGGGCCATCACACATCCCAGGGCGATCAATGGGACCGTCCCGAAGGAGAACTCGTCGGCGCCCAGAAGGGCAGCGATCACCACGTCCCGCCCGGTCCGTAGCCCCCCGTCCACCCGCAGTCGCACCCGATCCCGCAGGCCGCAGGCCACCAGCATGCGGTGGGCCTCGGCCAGGCCGACCTCCCACGGCATCCCCGCGTTCTTGATCGACGACCAGGGCGAGGCGCCGGTCCCCCCGGCGTGGCCGCTGATCAGGATGATGTCGGCCCCCGCCTTGGCCACCCCGGCGGCGATCACCCCCACCCCCACGGTGGAGACCAGTTTGACGGAGACCTGGGCCTGGGGATGGATCGCCTTAAGGTCATAGATCAGTTGTGCCAAGTCCTCGATGCTGTAAATGTCGTGGTGGGGCGGGGGCGAGATCAGGTCGATGCCCGGCTGGGCGAAGCGCAGGCGGGCGATCTCTGGGGTCACCTTGGCGGCCGGCAGATGGCCCCCTTCCCCCGGCTTGGAGCCCTGGGCCATCTTGATCTGCAGTTCCTCCGCGGAGATCAAATAGGCCGGCGTCACCCCGAAGCGGGCCGAGGCCACCTGCTTGGTCCGGCTGTTGCGCTCAGTCCCGTAGCGCTCCGGAGCCTCGCCGCCCTCGCCGCTGTTGGAACGCAGCCCCAGGCGGTTCATGGCGACGGCCAGGGCCTCGTGGGCCTCGGGGGAGAGGGCGCCATGGGACATGGCGGCGGTGGAGAAGCGCCGCAGGATGTCCTCCACCGGCTCCACTGCCTCCAGAGGGATCGGCGCGCGGTCGCTTCGCCAGCGCAGCCGATCCCGCAGGTCCACCGGCTCCCGATGGGTTTCCTTCACAAAGTCCCAGTAGCGTCGGTAGGCCTCTAAGAACCCGGCGCCCAGGGCGTCCGGGGTGCGGACAGCCTCCTGGAGGGCGCGGATGGCTTCCGGGTGGAGGGCGTGGAACTCCCCGTGGGACCGGTGCTTGTAAAAACCAGGGGCCGGGAGCTCCGGCCGTCCGGCCCCGTAGGCCGCTCGGTGCCAAACCAGGGTCCGCCGGGCGATCTCCTCCAGGCCCACCGGCCCGGCCACCCCGGGCGTCCCCTCGAAGGCCCAGTCGATGAGTTCCTGCGACAGGCCGATGACCTCGAAGATCTGGGCACCGGTATAAGCGTCCAGCGTAGCGATCCCCATGCGGGCCATCACCTTCAGCAACCCCTTCTCAACGGCTTGGAGGTAGCGTTCGACGGCCGCCTCTGGCGCCTCGGACCGACCCCCCTCCCGCTCCCGGGCGGCCATGGCCGCCACGGTGGCCAGGGCCAAATAGGGGCAGATGGCCGAGGCGCCGTAGCCCAGCAGGCAGGCGAAATGATGCACCTCGCGGGGCTCGCCCGAGACCACGATCAGGCTGGCCCGGGAGCGCAGGCCAGCACGGATCAGGTGGTGATGGACCGCGCCGACGGCCAGCAGGGCCGGGATGGGGGCGTGGTCCGCGTCGACGGCCTCATCGCTCAGAAGGAGCAGCCCACAGCCCTCCCGCACGGCCTGTTCGGCGGATCGGCAGAGGATCTCCAGGGACCGCCGCAAAGCCGCTGGCCCTTCAGCGACCGGCCAGACGGTCGAGAGGGCCCGGACCGGGAAGGGGGAGATCGCCCGCAGGGCGGCCAGCCGTTTCGGGGTGAGGATCGGCCCCGGCAGTTCGATCAACCGAGCCGCCTCCTCCCCGGGCTCCAAGAGGTTGGCCCGGGGCCCCAACAGCACCGTGAGGGACATCACCCGGGTCTCCCGGAGGGGATCGATGGGCGGGTTGGTGACCTGAGCGAAGCGCTGCTTGAAGAAGCCGTAGAGCGGACGTGGCCAGCCCGAGAGCATCGCCAGGGGGGTGTCGTCGCCCATCGACCCGATGGGCTCCGCCCCGGTGCGGGCCATCGGCCGGAGGATCAGAGCCACCTCCTCAGCGGTGTAGCCGAAGGCGACCTGCCGGCGCAGGAGGTCCTCCGGTTCCGGCGGGGAGACAGCCCGCCCCTCCGGCAGCCGCACCCGATGGCGCTGCACCCACTCCGCGTAAGGGCGCTGCGCGCTCCATTCCGCCAGGAGCGCCGCCTGGTCCTGGACGCGGCCGGTCTCCAGATCCGCCGTCAGCATCTGGCCGGGGCCCAGGCGGTCGAGCCGCAGGATGCGGTCGGGGGGCACCTCCAAAGCGCCGATCTCTGACCCACAATAGAGCAGCCCGTCGATCGTCTGCAGCACCCGCAGCGGCCGCAGCCCGTTGCGATCCAACAGCGCCCCGACGAACCGGCCGTCCGCGAAGAGGACGGCCGCCGGGCCGTCCCACGGCTCCATCAGGCCTTGATGATAGGCGTAGAAACCCCGCGCCGCTTCGTCCAGGTCGGGCGCGTGCTCCCAGGCCTCGGGGATGAGCATGCGCAGGGCGTGGCGGATGTCATAGCCGGAGCGGACCAGGAACTCCACCACGTTATCCAGCATGGCGGAGTCTGATCCCTCCGGGTCGATGATCGGCTGTAGGTCGGCGATGGTCTCCCACCACACCGAGGAGGTGAGGGTCGCCTCGCGGGCGCGCATGCTGTTGATGTTGCCCTGCAGGGTGTTGATCTCCCCGTTGTGGCAGAGGGTTCGGAAGGGTTGGGCCCGCGTCCACGACGGCAAGGTGTTGGTGCTGAAACGCTGGTGGAAGATCACGAAGTCCGTCTCGAAGTCCGGATCGGCCAGGTCCGGGTAGAAGGCGGCCAGGTCCCGAGCCATGGTCAGCGCTTTGTAGACGATGGTGCGGGCGGAGGCCGAGGCGAGATAGAGAGAGAGCCCCTGGGCCCGCGCGGCTTTTTCTGCCCGGCGGCGGGCCCGGTACAGGCGCCGGTCGATCCCCTCGGGGGTGTCCCCCCGTTCGTCGGCCAGCACCGCTTGCTGAATGGCCGGGCAGGTCGCCCGGGCGCGGGGCCCCAGCACCTCCGGGCGGAGCGGGACGGGGCGCCACGCCAGCAGGTGAAAGCCTTCCTCGGCGAAGGCGGCGGCCAGAAGCGTTTGGGCAGCCGCGCAGGCCGCGGGCTCCGCGGGCAGGAAGGCCATCCCCACGGCCAGGCCGGAGGGAGGCCGCAGCCCTTGGGCTTCCAGGAACCGACGGAACAGGCGCGCCGGGAGCCGGGTGAGGACCCCCGCACCATCCCCGGTCCGGCCATCATCGGCGGTCGCCCCCCGATGGGAGAGGCGGTCCAGAGCCTGGAGGGCCATGGCCAGCAACTGATGATCCGCCGGCCCGCCCGGCCGGGCCAGCAGGCCGATCCCACACGCGTCCCGCTCGATCCCAGCTGGCTGTCCCATCGGGCACCTCCCCCAGGGGGATGGCGGATCCCTCGGTCGCTTCGGGACGGGTCTTGGCCGCCTATTTTCCACAGAACGGGCAGATCCGTCATCCCCCGTTTGGGCCATTTTGGGGACCCCACTTTGGCCATTTTTGGGGGTAGCAAGCGCAGCCTCAGGACCGAAAGCTGCCCCCTTGGCAGGCTCCCTACACAGTAAAATAAGGCGCGCGGTTGGCGTCTGGCCGGGCGCCTCTCCCCGGTCCCGGAGGGCGGGGCGGCGACCTTGTTGGTCTTCCTGAACGGCGGCCTGGTGCATGCGGAGCCGCTGGCCGGCGGGGCCTTCGATCGGGAGATCGCGCTGCCGGAGGGCCTGCTGCGACGGGACAACACTGTATCATCGCCCAGGACCGCACTGCCTGCCCCTTCGTGCTCCCGGCGGATCCGGTGTTCGAACTGGCCCTGAGCCAGCCGGCGGCCTTCGTGGATGCGGTGTTGGTGGCGGAAGGCGCCGGGGGGTGGATCGGATCGCTGGAGGCCCGCTACCGGCGACGGCCACCGCGGGGCTTCGGGCTGGTGGCCCCCTGGCCCGGGTGGCGGCTGTATCAGAGGCTTCCCTAGGGCGGGGCCTTCCGGGTCACGGCCGGATGCTCAGGCCCAGTTGGGCGAAGAGGGACTGGAGGCCTGGCTGTTCGGCCGCCGGCGCCCGCTGCCAGGCCTGCCGGGCCGCTGCCTCGGCCTCGTCCTTGCGCCCCAGCATGCTCAGGGTGATCGCCAGTTCGCGATAGAACATCCAGGCGTTCGGATCCTCCGCGGCGGCCTGGGCGCCCTGGCGGAAGATCGCCACAGCCCCCTCCAGATCCCCCAGGTTGCGGCGGGCGTAGCCCTGGCGGAGGGCCGCGGTCAGGTGACGCGGGTTGAGGGCCAGCGCCTGGGCGTAAGCCCGATCGGCCTCCTGGTAGAGGGCCTTGGCCTGATCGCGGTCCAAGGCGCAGTCCGCATGGCTGAGGAAGAAATCGCCGACGGCCTGCCAGGCATCCGCGCGGCTCCCGATCTGGGCCTGGAGCTGGGCCCAGGTCACCTGCGCCTCTTCCGGGCGGCCCAGTTGGGTCTGCAGGTAGGCCAGCACCGCCCGCGCGGTGGCGTGGTCCGGCCGCAACGCCAGCAGGCGTCGGTAGATCCCCTCGGCCTGTTCGAGGGCGGCCCGCTTCGCCTGGGGATCGGCGCTCGTCTCGCTGCGCACCAGAAGGAGATCCCCGTAGAGTTGATAGGTCTGGTCGAACCGATCGTCCAGCGCCAGGGAGCGCCGGAGCCGCTCCTCGGCCGCCGCCAGATCGTTGCGCTGATAGAGGTCGACGCTGGCCCACTCGTTCCACAGGCCGGCGTTGTTGGGGCTCAGGCGCACAGCCTGCTCATAATAGCGGCTGGCCTCCGCGACGTGGCGCACGAAGGCCTCCGGCATCTTCGCCGGATCGATGCGGGTCCGGCAGAGCCGAGGGTCCAGGATCAGGTCGGCCCACCGCCGGTGCATGCGGGCCAGGTTGGCCGTGTGATCGGTGTTCAGGGGGTTGAGGTCCCGGGCCCGCTCCAGCACCGCCCGTGTGATCTCCAGGAGATCTCCCCGAGGCAGGCGCACCAGTTGATCTGCCGTCAGCCGACGGAAAGCCTCCTCGAAGGAGACCCCATCGGGGATCTGCCGCAGGCCGGCCTCGGGGACCTGGGCGGCCTTCTCCAGGAGGGCTCGCCCCAGCCACAGGTGATAGAAGTCCTCCCGGGGGGCGTATTCGATGGCCCGCCGGTAGAGCAGGATGGCCACGTCCCACTGGCCCTGTTTATCCCATGGATCGCCCTGCTTGTAGATGGCATCCGCCCGCACCGGGTTGAGGTTCGCCGTCCAGATCACCAGGGCGGCGGCCAGCAGCGCCGGCGGCATCAGGAAGAGCCCCGGCCCGGCGCTGGTCGGCGCCGGGGGCTCCTCGCGGATCCCCAGGAAGGCGAGGAGGGCGACGATCAGGAAGAGGAAAAGCACCAGGAGGTCCAGCAGCCCGGCCACTCCTTCCGCCAGGCGAAGGAGATCCTCAACGGTCTGGGGGGAGCGGGCAATGAGGGTCGCCAGCATCCCCGCGTGGGCCAGGGTGTAGAGCAGGGCGCCTCCCCCGGCGATCCCGGCGTAGAGGGCGAGGGCCTGGACGGAGGCCGTCCGGGGGATCAGATCGCGGCGGATCCCCTCCGCCAGAACCAGGGCGGCACCCAGGGCGCCGGTCATCAGGAACATCACCAGGACGAAGGGGGAGAACCGGTTCCCCTGGAGGGGCAGCCGGGTCAGGCTGTTGACGATGAGGGTAAGCGCGTCCAGCCGTTGGCCCTGGTTGGCGATGAATTCATAGGCCAGCAGGCTGAGCATCAACGCCATCAGCAGGCCGGAGGCCGCGACGTGCGGTCCCCAGGGCGCTGCGGAGATGGGGGGTGGCGACGGGGCCCCTTTGCGGGTCTTCCCCTTGCCCTTAGGGGAGGACCCATGTCCGACGGACCGGGGGGCCGGTTCGGCCAGCCAGCCTTCGCCGAGCACAACCAACAGGGCGGCGAAGGCCCAGAACCATGTGCGAGTGGCGGCGATGGCGATGCCGAAGTTGATCTCGATGTAGTGGGCCAGGACGCCCCCGAGCAGGGCGATCAGCATGAAGCGGTGCGGATGGACGATGGGGGGCTCCCCCGTCGCCCGCAGCGTCGCGAACACCAGATAGGCCAGGAGGCCCAGCACGGTCCCGGCGGGCACAGCAACCCCGAGGAAATGGGGTCCGAAGCGGGTGGCGAAGAAGACGCCGGCGAGGGCTGCCCCGCCGACCCACAGGCCGAGGAGGAGAAGCCGGTCCCGCCGGCCGTGGATCAAGTTCAGGCTGCGCAGGCCGTAGGCGAAGAGGGAGAAAAACAGCCACTGATAGACGAGGAAGCCCAGCAGGCCGGTGTTCACCAGCGTGTCGAAGGTCTCGTTGTGCGAGCGATCCGGCGAGGCGTTCCGGGCTTCATAATGGGCCAGCTCCGGCGGGTAGAAGCGGTTGTAGGCCACATACATCGACTCGGGGCCGTAGCCGATCAGCGGCCGCAGGGCGTTGAAGGGATCGGGGCGGCCGTCGGGGAACTGGAGGGGCGCGTGGGGGGACACCAGGCGCAGCGCCCCCTGCCAGATCAGCACCCGCACCTTGCCGGTCCCCGTCTCGGTCTCGAAGATATGGCCGAGCCGGCCGACATAGGGGGATTGCCGGAGCGGCTCCAAAGGGCCTCCGGGGAGGTTGAGCAAGAGGAGGAAGACGAAGCCGGCGAGGGCCAGCCCCAGGGTAGCGAAGAGGGCGGTGTGCTGACGGCGGATCACCAGCCAGAGGATCAGGAAGAAGAACAGGCCGGCCATCAGCCCCAGCCACGGCCCACGGCTGAAACTGAAGTAGATGGTGGCTGCCTGCAGGGCGACGATGAAAACATAGACGGCGCCCCGGACCACATCGCTGTTGCGGGGCGGGTCGGTGACGAGGATGGCCTGGAAGGTCTCCGCCAGGCGCCCCAGGGTGAAGAGCAGCGCCATAATAAGGTAAGCGGCCACGAAGATGGCGTTGCCCATGTGGGAGGCCACGCGGCTGGTGACGTCGCCGCCCCAGGGGAGGGGATCTAACCGGTAGCGCTGGATCAGGCCGTAGAAGGCGATGGGGAGGCTGGTCAACACCATGGTGGTGGCCAGCCGTTCGAACTGGGCCCGCGTCCGCAGCCCCCCCAGCAGGCTGAAGAAGATCACCAGGTAAGCCAGCAGGCTATACGTCCCCTGCAGCCGTTGATAGGAGCCGAAGAGGCTGGTGAAGGGGGTCAGGGAGAACAGGGTGGCGACCAGGTGGACGGCGGCGGTGAGGGCGGCGGGCAGGACGAGGGGGGTGTGCCATGAGAACCGCAGGGCCTCCCGGAGGGGGACACGCTGGCCGGCAGCCTCCAGCCCTTTGACCGCCCAGGCGGCGGCCATCACCAAGGCGAGGGAGCGGACCAGAGTCAATTTGTCGGGCTCGAAGACCCGGCTGGTGTAGATGTTGAAGAACAGGGGTGCGATGACGATGGCCGTCAGCCATCCGGCCTCGAGGAGTCGGTCGCACCACTGGCTCAAACGCGTCGGCATGCCCGCCACCATTCCCAGGTTCGTTTCAGGCCTTCCTCCAGGGTAACACGGGCCTCGAAACCCAGCAACGTGCGGGCCTGGCGGACGTCAGGGACCCGCCGCGGGAGGTCTTCGAAGCCAGGGCCGTAGGCCTCGGGGAGGGGGACGAAGCGGATGGGGACGGGGCGCCCGGTGATGGTGCGCACTTTCTCAGCGAGTTCGCGGATGGAGATCTCCTCGGCCCGGCCGATGTTGAAGATCTTTCCCACGGCGGCCGGGTGGGTGCCAGCCCGCAACGTCCCTTCCACGGCGTCGCTGACGTAGATGAAGGAGCGGGTTTGTCGGCCGTCGCCGTAGACGGTCAACGGCTCGCCGCGCAGGGCCTGGTCCAGGAAGCGGGCGATGACGTAGCCGTAGCCGGCGGGGTCGGCCCGGGGGCCGTAGACGTTGAAGTAGCGGACGATGCGCACGGGCAGGCCGTGGCGGGCCCAGGCCAGAGCCAGGTGCTCGTCCAGGAGTTTGCTGACGGCGTAGGCCCATCGCGGGGAGGTGGGGGGGCCGAGGCGGAGGTCGTCATCTTCGGCGGCGGGCCAGCGGACGCCTTTCCCGTAGACCTCGGAGGAGGAGGCCAGACAGATGGGGAGGCCGCGTTGGGCGCAGGCGGCCAGCATCCGTTCAGTGCCCAGGACGTTGACCTGGAGGGTGCGGAGGGGGTCAGCGAGGACCCGCGGCACGCCGACCACGGCGGCGAGGTGGAAGACCGTGTCGATGCCGTCGAGGGCAGCAGATCGGATATGGGGGTCAGTGACGTCGCCGCGGAGGAGGCGGAGACGGGGATGGTCCAGGACGGCAGCCAGGTTCTCGGGCCGTCCGCCGCTGAAATCGTCGAGGACGGTCACCGTGTGGCCCTCGGCCAGGAGCCGCTCGACGAGGTGGGAGCCGATGAAGCCAGCGCCACCAGTGACCAGGACATGCATCGCCCACCCCTTCTTCGCATAGACATTTGACCCTGTTGCATGTTTCTGCCACGTCCGCTCGGGAAACCGATGGGCCTCCCTCTGGATGGGCCCATCACTCGATCCGGATGGGATTGGTCAGGATCCAGAGCCGGCCCCTCCGGTAGACCTCCAGGCGATAGATCCCCGGCTCGACCGTCAGATGCTGAAACCGAAGACCACGGCCCTGGGCCACCACGCCGGTCCCAAAGCGTACCAGCCGGAAGGCCCCGGGCAGGGGCGCCTCGGCCTCGAAACGGACGGCGCCGGCCCGGGGCAATGCCTCGCCCATCGTGGCCCGACGGTGGCCGCTCCGAGCCTCAAACCGGAAGCCCCGAGAGGACCCCAGCCCATCGTTGGCGATCCACGCCCGGCCGCTCCGCAACGCCTCCCGGATCACCGGCCAATCCGCCTCGACCTGGCGGCGGAGGGGTTGGGAGATCAGCAGATGGGTGTTCACTGCGCGAAAGAGCCATCCATACGGGAACAGCACCCGCTGGAGCGGACCCAGCCGATAGGTGTGCCCATGGGCGTCGGCCCCGCCGATGGCCACGGCCGGGACCCCTTCCAGCCAGAGCTGTTCCCACCAGGCGATGGCCTCCCGAAAGGGCCCCCGCAGAAACCGCTGGGGGAAGAAGGCGTAATAGAGGGCATGAACCGGGGTCCTCAGGCGCGCCTTGAACTCGCTCATGGTGTTCCACAACTCCAGACCGGTGAAGCCCACCACTGCGCGATCCACCCAGGGGAGGGCCGGCTCCCCCAGCCAGCGGGGCGCGAACTCCACCGGATGGGCCAGGAAGACCAAGCCGCCCCGCTCTCGGGCGGCGTCGATCAGCACCTGGGGGGAGCCGGCCAGGGGTGCCAGTTCCGCATCGGCGCCCAGGATCAGGGCGTGGTTGACCTGGGGCTGCCGACACGGATCGTGGACCTCCTCCCCGATCAGCAGCAGCACCCGCCCGTAGTATCCCTGGAGGCCCCCCACCCAGACGTTGTGGTCCGTGACCGCCACCACGTCCAAACCGGCCTGGGCCGCCGCTGCCACGATCTCCCGGTGGAGCCCTGCGCCATCCGAGAAAACCGTGTGGCTGTGCAGGTTGCAGACCAGTTCGATCACGGCACCGCCCCGTTGGAGGCTGACGCCCTGTATTCTACCGCACCCCTCGTGCCGATGAGGGACGGCCCCATGCTACAATGAGAGGGCAGGCCGAAAACCGAGCCGGTTCCCAGGCCTGATCGAGAGGAGGTTGTTCCCATGGAATGGATCGCCTTCGGCGCTCTGATCCTGGTGGCCGCCCTCGTCCTTCTCTCCTCCGCCATCCGCATCCTGCCAGAGTGGGAACGGGGGGTGGTGTTGCGCCTGGGGCGCTACCACGCCACAAAAGGCCCCGGGCTCTTCTTCGTCATCCCCATCATCGATCGTGTCATCCGGGTGAACTTGCGGCTGATGACCTTCGACGTGCCTCCCCAGGAGGCCATCACCCACGACAACGTCACGGTGAAGGTGAACGCGGTGGTCTTCTACCGGGTGATCGATCCCGCCCGGGCCATCACCCAAGTGGAGGATTTCCGGGCCGCCACCTGGAACCTGGCCCAAACCACCCTGCGCAGCGTCCTGGGCCAGTCGGAACTGGACGAATTGCTGGCCCACCGGGACAAGGTCAACGCCCACCTGCGACAGATCCTGGACGAGGCCACCGACTCCTGGGGGATCAAGGTGGTGATGGTAGAGGTGAAGGACGTGGAGCTCCCCCAGGGCATGCAGCGGGCCATGGCCCGCCAGGCCGAGGCGGAGCGGGAGAAGCGGGCCAAGATCATCCATGCGGAAGGCGAGTTCCAGGCGGCCAAGACCCTGGTGGAGGCTGCCCGCATGATCGCCTCGGAGCCCGCCGCCCTCCAGTTGCGCTACCTGCAAACCCTGACCGAGATCTCCATGGAGAAGAACTCCACCATCATCTTCCCGGTCCCCGTGGACACCCTGCAGGTCTTCCTGGGCAACGCGCGCCGGCCCGCCGGCTGAGGGCCGGCGCGCCCAGGGCGGAGGCAAGGGGGATGTATCAGCGACAGGTGCAGCGGGTCCTTTGGCGGGTCCTGGCCGCCAACCTGGCCGTGGCCGCCATCAAACTGTTCGTCGGCCTGCAGGCCAGCGCCCTCAGCGCCCTGGCCGATGCCTTCCACAGCGGCCTGGACGCCTCGGCCAACATCATCGGCCTGGTGGGGATCGCCCTGGCCTCCCGCCCGCCGGACCCCAACCATCCCTATGGCCATCAGAAATACGAGGCCGTGGCCACCCTGATCCTGGGGACCTTCCTCCTGATGGCCTCTCTGGAGGTGATCCGCGGGGTGATCGAGCGCCTGCTGGTGGGCGGGCAGCCGGAGGTCAGCCCGCCCATGTTCGCTCTCGTGCTGGCCACCCTGCCCATCAATTTCCTGATCTCCCGCTACGAGGCCCGTCAGGGGGAGCGGCTGCACAGCAGCATCCTCCTCGCCGACGCCATGCACACGCGGTCGGACCTCTTCGTCACCCTCTCCGTCCTGGCCAGCCTGGCTGCCGCCCGTGCCGGCCTCCCGTGGCTGGATCCCTTGGTGGCCCTGGCGGTGATCGGCGTGATCCTCGCCGCCGGCCTGCGCATCCTGCGGTCCACCACCCTCGTGCTGACCGACAGCGCCGCCGTCGATCCGAAAGAAGTGGAGCGGATCGCCATGGCCGTCCCTGGCGTGCGGGCTGTCCATCGGGTGCGCAGCCGGGGAACACCCGACGCCACTTATGTGGATCTGCACCTCCGGGTGGACCCGGCGATGAGCACCGAGCAGGCCCACGCCATCGCCACCGAGGTGGAGGAGCGGCTGAAGACGAGCCTCCCCGGCGTGGTGGACGCGGTGGTGCACATCGAGCCGTGGCGCCCGCCGCCGCCCTCGGAATGGGAAGCGATGGCGGTCCGGCTGCGGGCGCTGGCCGACGGGCTGGGCCTCGGGGTGCACGAGCTGCACGGGGTGGAAACCTCAGAAGGCTACCACATCGGGCTCCACGTGGAGGTCGACGAAGGCCTCTCGGTGGAGGAGGCCCACGCCCGCGCCACCGAACTGGAGCGCCGGGCCCGGGCGGCCTTCCCCCGCCTCCGCTCCATCAGCACCCACATCGAGCCCCGGGCCCGGGGGCCCCGGCGGGCCCAGCGCGAACCCCCCGTCGCTCTGGAGGCCGCCGCGCGGGCGGCGGTGGAGGCCGTGTTCGGCCCGGGGACCTGCGGGGAGGTGCGCCTGTATCCGCACGCCCAGGGACACGACCTGACCGTCACATGTCGCGTGGCGGGGGAGATGCCCTTGGGGGAGGCCCACCGACGGGCGGAGGCGGTGGAACAGCGCCTGCGCCAGCAGTTCCCCGACCTCCACCACATCATCATCCACGTGGAGCCTGCCGCGGAGGCCTCCAAGCCCCCGATGGGGGGATCGGACCATGATCTTCCGAGCCTCCATCCCGGAGATCCGTGAGGGCCTGGTGCAACCGTTCCAGGTGCGGGAGATCGCCCGGTTCGGGACCATCCGGGTTTACGCCTACCGGTCCCTGGGGGAGATCGCCCGCCACCGCCACCTGGAGTTCGATGAAGTGTTCCTGGTCTACGAGGGCCTGGTGACGTTCTGGACGGACCGGGAGGAGATCACCCTGAAGCCGGACGAACTGATCCGCATCCCGGCCGGGTTGGCCCACCGCTCCGGCTCCCGGCTCCCCTCGCTGGTCCTGCTTTTCCGCAGGGATCTCTCGCCCGGGCGCTGGAACGGGTCCTTCCGGACCCACGCGCCCGCCGGGGCCCGGCCCGAGATCGCCCGCATCCACGAGGCCCTGCGGGCCCATCCCCCCTTCACCCGGGTCCATCTCCTGACGGCCAGCGGGGTTCGCTATTATGGGCTGCAGGGGAACGGCCCCTCGCCGACCTGGACGACCCGGGGGCCGATGTTCCTGCTGCTGTTACGGGGAGAGGTGGAGATGATGGCGGAAGGGCTGGGGCTGCCGGAGCCGGCGAGGGGCATCCTGGGGCCCGGGGAACTGGCCGTCCTCCCCGAGGGGGTCCACTGGCGCTGGCAGAGCCAGGAGCCCTCCACGTTGCTGCTGGCCGAGGGGCCGCCGTAGGGGCATCGGGGAAGCCGATGTTGACGGCCCTGCACCCACGGGATACACTCAAACCGTCTTTCTGAGAACCGCCAAGCGCAAACCGATCAGGAGGCCGTTCGATGGGCGAGCACGAGGTGGTGATCACCACGCAGAACTTCGAGCAGGAGGTGCTCCAGTCCGACAAACCCGTGCTGGTGGACTTCTGGGCCGAGTGGTGCGGGCCATGCAAGGCGCTGGAGCCGATCGTGGCCCAGATCGCCCGGGAATACGCCCAGGTCCTCAAGGTCGGCAAACTCAACGTGGATGACCACCCCGAACTGGCCATGCGCTACGGGGTGATGGGCATCCCCACGCTGATCCTGTTCAAAGGCGGCCGGGAGGTGGCTCGCATCGTCGGCTACCAGCCCCGCGAACGCTTGCTCCAGCAAATCCTGCCCCATCTCCAGCCGCAGCCGCAACGGTAACACCAGGGGATCGGATCCTCCGAACCGAGGGGCTGGGGGACCGGTCTCGAGGGCGAGGGTCCAGCTGGGGGGTGTCCCGTGTCTCAAGGTCCTCCGAAGGCCGCCCCGGGCCCTGCCCGCTGACCGAACGCCATCCTCCCTCTAATGCTCCTCTAATAGACGGCACGTAGAATGGAGGGCGACGACCGCATGGGGGGTTTATGGGGCCTGTATGTGCGAACTGCGGGATCGAGATCCGGTGGCAGCCGGTCATCGTCGATCGCGAGCCATATTGCTGCCTAGGGTGCGCCTGGGGCGGGCCGTGCCAATGCGATTATGATCGGCTGCCTTCGCCGGAGGCCCCTGCCACCCTGGTCCACCGGCCGGGGTCGCGGATGGGGATGATTCTGGCACCGGTCGCCCTCCCAGGCGGTCCGTTCGATCAGGAGGTCGAAGGAACGCACGATCCTCAGGAGGAGGTCTCCGATGGCCAAGAAAGGGCGGATCGTCGGGATTGATCTGGGGACAACCAACTCGGTGATCGCCGTGATGGAGGGCGGGGAGCCCAAGGTGATTCCCATCGCCGAGGGTGGCAACCTCTGCCCGTCGGTGGTCGCCTTCACCAAGACCGGGGAGCGCCTGGTGGGCCTGCCGGCCAAGCGCCAGGCGATCATCAACCCGGAGAACACCATCTTCTCCATCAAGCGCTTCATGGGCCGACGGGTCAGCGAGGTGGCGGAGGAGATCCGGCGGGTCCCCTACAAGGTGGTGGAGGGGCCCAACGGGGACGCCCGGGTGTTCATCCCGGCGGTGGGGAAGGAGTTCACGCCCCAGGAGATCTCGGCCATGATCCTGCGCAAACTCAAGCAGGACGCCGAGGCCTACCTGGGGGAGCCGGTCACCCAGGCGGTGATCACTGTCCCGGCCTACTTTAACGACAGCCAGCGGCAGGCCACCAAGGACGCGGGGAAGATCGCCGGTCTGGAGGTGCTGCGGATCATCAATGAGCCCACGGCCGCGGCCCTGGCCTACGGGATGGACAAGAAGAAGAACGAGATCATCCTGGTCTGGGACCTGGGCGGGGGGACCTTCGATGTGTCGATCCTGGAGGTCGGCGAGGGGGTGATCGAGGTCAAGGCCACGGCGGGCGACACCCACCTGGGCGGCGACGACTGGGACCAGGTGATCATCGACTACGTGGCTGAGGAGTTCATGAAGGAGCACGGGATCGACCTCCGGAAAGACCGCCAGGCCCTGCAGCGCCTGAAGGAGGCGGCGGAGAAGGCCAAGATCGAGCTCTCCACGCTGATGGAGACGGAGATCAACCTGCCCTTCATCACGGCCACGGCCGACGGTCCCAAGCACCTCCAGATGCGCCTGACCCGAGCCAAGTTCGAGCAGCTCTCCCGGCACCTGGCGGAGCGGCTCAAGGGCCCCTTCGAGCAGGCCCTGCGGGACGCCAAGCTGCGGCCCGAGCAGATCGATGAGGTGATCCTGGTGGGCGGCGCCACCCGCATGCCCATGGTCCAGCAACTGGTCCGGGAGCTCACCGGCAAGGAGCCCCACAAGGGGGTGAACCCGGACGAGGTGGTGGCCGTGGGGGCGGCCATCCAGGCCGGTGTGCTGGCCGGCGAGGTCCGGGACGTGCTGCTGCTGGACGTGACGCCGCTCTCCCTGGGGGTGGAGACGCTGGGCGGGGTGATGACGGTGATCATCCCGCGCAACACCACCATCCCGGTGCGCAAGACGGAGGTCTTCACCACGGCGGAGGACTTCCAGACGGCGGTGGACATCAAGATCTACCAGGGTGAGCGGCCGATGGCTGCCGACAACATCCTGCTGGGCCAGTTCCGGCTGGAGGGCATCCCGCCGGCGCCGCGGGGCGTGCCGCAGATCGAGGTGACCTTTGACATCGACGCCAACGGCATCCTGCACGTCTCGGCCCGGGATCGGGCGACGGGCAAAGAGCAGCGCATCACCATCACCGCCTCCACCAACCTGTCCAAGGAGGAAGTGGAACGCCTGCTCAAGGAGGCCGAGCGCTACGCGGAGGAGGACCGCCGGCGGCGCGAACTGGCGGAGGCTCGGAACGAGGCGGACAACATGATCTACAGTGTGGAGCGCTCGCTGCGGGAGCTGGGCGATCGGGTGGGCCCCGCCGACCGGGAGCGCTTGGAGGGCCTGATCCGCCAGTTGAAGGAGGCGATGGGCACGGACAACACCGCCCGCATCCGGCAGCTCACCCAGGAGCTGCGCCAGGCCGCCCTGGCCATCGGCCAGACCATCTACCAGCGGGCGGCGGCCGGCGGGGCGGGCAGCTCCCGCCCGTCCGGCGAGGGCGAGGTGGTGGAGGGCGAATACCGCCAGGTGTGAGGGAAGGAGGTGCGGATGTTGTTCTGGTGGGATCCCCTCTATTTCCTGTTCGCGACGCCCGCGTTGCTGCTGGGCCTCTACGCCCAGGCGCGGGTGCAAGCGGCGTATCAGCGCTGGCTCCGGGCGCCGGCCCGGCTGACCGGCCTGGAGGCGGCGCGGCGCCTGCTGCAGGCGGCGGGCCTTTATGAGGTGCGCATCGAGGGGACGCCGGGCCACCTCACCGACCATTACGATCCGCAGAGCAAGACCCTGCGCCTCTCGCCCAGCGTGGCCGGGGTGGCCTCGGTGGCCTCCCTGGCGGTGGCCGCCCACGAGATCGGTCACGCCGTACAGGACGCGGAGGGGTACTGGGGCCTGCGGGCCCGCGCCGCGCTGGTGCCGGCGGTCCAATTCGGGTCGTGGCTGGGGCCCCTTCTCTTCGTGATCGGATTTCTGATGGGTAGCCCAGGCCTGGCCTGGGCCGGCCTGCTGTTCTTCTCCGCGGCTGCCGTCTTCGCCCTGGTCACGTTGCCGGTAGAGCTCAACGCCAGCCGCCGGGCGCTGGCCCTGCTGGAAGGGAGCGGCCTGCTGCTCACCCCGGAGGAGCGGGCCGGGGCCCGGGAGGTGCTACAGGCCGCCGCCCTGACCTATGTGGCCGCGCTGGCCCAGGCCCTCTCCACCCTGGCCTACTACGCCTTCCTGGCCATGGGGATGCGCCGCTCCAACGATTGAGCGCGGCGAGGAGGGCCGGGTCCGCCATCGCCCGCACGCTGTCGGAGGGCATGCCGATGGACGATGCGACCCTGCGCGCCAAAGTGGAAGAGCGGCTCTATCGCTATGACCCGCTGCGGGTGAACTTCCACTTGATCCGAGTGGACGCCGTCGACGGGCGGGTGGTCCTCTCCGGGGTGGTACCCTCCACTGCGATGAAGCGCATGGCAGAGATGCTGGCCCGGGCGGTCCCGGGCGTGCGGGAGGTGCGGAACGAGTTGATCTCCGACCCGGAGATCGAGGCGGACCTGGGGCTGCGCCTGGCGGCGGATCCGGATCTCAGCCCGCCCCGGGCGCGGGTGATCGCCACCAGCGTCCAGGGGGATGTGACCCTGGCCGGCTGGGTGCCTGACGAGGCGGCCCGCCGGCGGGCTGAGAAGATCGCCCGCTCGGTGCGGGGCGTCCGCAACGTGGTGAACAACCTGAAGGTGAAGGTGGCGGCCCGACGCGCGGCGTGAGGGTCAGGCAGGCTCTTACGAAACTCTTATCTCGCTCTTGCGCGACTCTAACGTGGCCCGCATAGGATGGAGGCTGCCATTCCAACGCGGAGGTGGGCGGTGGCTGGGGAGATCCGTCGGTGGGACCCGTTCCACGAGATCTACACCCTGCGGCGGGCCATCGATCGGTTCCTGGAGGAAGCCTTCGCCCGCCCCTCGCTCCTCCTGGGCGGCCCCTCCGAATGGCCAGCGGTGGACATCTATGAGACCAAGGACGAGGTGGTGGTGAAGGCGGCCGTCCCGGGGATCCGTCCTGAGGACCTGGAGGTGACGGTGAGCGGGAACACGGTGACCCTGCGGGGGGAGTTCCGGGAGGAGCAGGAGGCCCGCGAGGGGAGCTGGCTTCGCCAGGAGCGCCGCTACGGTTCCTTCACGCGGTCCTTCGTGTTGCCGGTGGAGGTGGTCCCCGACAAGGCGAGCGCAGAATATGAGCACGGCGTCCTCACCCTGCGGCTCCCTAAGGCCGAGACGGTGAAGGCCCGTGCCATCCAGGTGAAAGTCAAGTGATCCTGGAGCCCAAGCCGATCAATCCCCTGGGAGGATGGGACGATGGCGGAGATCAAGCTTCGACCCTTGGCGGATCGGGTGGTGGTGGAGCCGATCGAGCGGGAGGAGATGACCCCCAGCGGCATCATCCTCCCCGAGACGGCCAAGGAGCGCCCGCAGGAGGGCCGCGTCATCGCCGTGGGACCCGGGCGCGTCGATGAGAACGGCAAACGGGTCCCTATGGAGGTCAAGGTTGGCGACCGCGTCCTCTTTGCCAAATACGCCGGCACCGAGTTCAAGGTGGACACCACCAAGAAGCTCCTCATCCTCAAGGAAAGCGACATCCTGGCCATCATCGAGGAGTGATCCTTCCATCCCATCCCCAAAGGAGGTGATCGGAGATGGCGCCCAAGCAGCTGGTCTTCGGTGAGGAGGCCCGCCGTCGGTTGAAGCGGGGCATCGACATCCTGGCCAACGCGGTGGGGACCACGCTGGGTCCCAAGGGGCGCAACGTGGCCCTGGACAAGAAATGGGGAGCGCCGACCATCACCCACGACGGGGTGACGGTGGCCAAGGAGATCGAACTCCCCGACCCCTATGAGAACATGGGGGTGCAGCTCCTCAAGGAGGCGGCCACCAAGACCAACGACGTGGCCGGCGACGGGACGACCACGGCGACGGTGCTGGCCCACGTGATGGTCACGGAGGGCATGAAGAACGTGGCCGCCGGCGCCAACCCGATGCTCATCAAGAAGGGCATCGAGATGGCGGTCAAGGCCGTGGTCGAGGAGATCAAGAAGATGGCCAAGCCGGTCCAGAGCAAGGACGACATCGCCCACGTGGCATCCATCTCCTCGGCCGACCCGGAGATCGGGAACCTGATCGCCGAGGTGATGGACAAGGTGGGCAAGGACGGCGTGATCACGGTGGAGGAGTCCAAGACCGGCTTGCCCTTCGAGACCGAATACGTCGAGGGGATGCAGTTCGATCGGGGGTACATCTCGCCCTACTTCGTGACCAACCCCGAGACCATGGAGGCAGTGCTGGAGAACCCCTACATCCTGATCCACGATAAGAAGATCTCCGCCGCCGCCGACATCATCCCGGTCCTGGAGCGGGTGCTCCAGGAGGGCGAGACCCGCTCCCTGCTGGTCATCGCCGAGGACGTGGACGGCGAGGCCCTGGCGACGCTGGTGCTCAACAAGCTGCGGGGCATCTTCAACGCCGTGGCGGTGAAGGCCCCCGGCTTCGGCGAGCGCCGCAAGGCGATGCTCCAGGACATCGCCATCCTCACCGGCGGGCAGGTGATCAGCGAGGAGCTGGGCCGCAAACTGGAGAACGTCCGTATCTCTGACCTCGGCCGGGCCGACAAGGTGGTGGTGACCAAGGACGACACCACCATCATCGGCGGGCGGGGCGACCCGAAGGCCATCAAGGGCCGTATCGAGCAGATCAAGGCCGAGATGGAGAAGACCACCAGCGATTACGACCGGGAGAAGCTCCAGGAGCGCCTGGCCAAGCTGGCCGGCGGGGTCGCCATCATCCGCGTCGGCGCGGCCACTGAGGTGGAGCTGAAGGAGAAGAAGCACCGGGTGGAGGACGCCCTCTCGGCGACCCGCGCGGCGGTGGAGGAGGGCATCGTCCCGGGCGGCGGCGTGGCCCTGCTGAACGCGGCCCGCGCCCTGGACAACCTGAAGGCCGAGGGCGACGTCCAGACCGGCATCAACATCGTGCGCCGCGCCCTGGAGGAGCCGCTCCGCCGCATCGCCGAGAACGCCGGTGAGGACGGCGCGGTGGTGGTGGAGATGGTGCGCCGCCTCCAGAAGGAGAAGAACAACCCGAACATCGGCTTCAACGTGCTCACTGGCGAATACGTGGATATGGTGGAGGCGGGCATCATCGACCCGGCCAAGGTGACCCGCACGGCGCTGGAGAACGCCGCCAGCGTCGCGGCGATGATCCTCACCACCGAGGCCCTGGTCACCGAGGTGCCCGAGAAGAAGAAGGAGGGCGCCACCACGCCGTCGCCCGAGGAGTTCTGA
>NZ_PSLG01000119.1:0-2517 GCF_040289485.1 Thermoflexus sp. | reverse complement strand
AGGATCTGGAGATAGAGGTCCTCCAGGGGGACCTTTCGGGGGGCAACTTGCAGGAGGGAGGCGCCGGCCGCCACCAGGCGGCGGATCAGCTCGGGGGTGACCGCCCGGGGGTCGGTCACGGTGACTTCCACAGGCCCCGCGGGCGAAGGGACCACCCTCTGCACCCCGGGGTGCGAGCGGATCAGGGGGAGGAAGGGCGCCGGGTCGCCTTCGCATTCGATGATCACCACCGTCCCGAAGAGCTGGGCCCGCAGGCGGTCCGGAGCGTCTAGGGCCAACAGGCGGGTCCGCAGCAGGGCCACCCGATCTGCCAATCGTTCCGCTTCCTCCAGAAGGTGGGTGGAAAGCAGGATGGTCCGTCCCTGGCCCTTCAGGTCGCGGAGCCATTGGCGGACCTCGCGCGCGGCCTCGGGGTCCAGCCCTGCCGTCGGCTCGTCCAGAAGCAGGATCGGCGGGTCCGGCAGCAGGGCCCGGGCCAGGGCCAGCCGCTGGCGCATCCCTTTGGAGAAGGCCGCCACCGGCTCCCGCGCCCGATCCGCCAGGCCGAAGGCCTCCAACAGCGCGGCGACCCGCCGGCGGGGATCCGGAAGGCCATACAGCCGGGCGTAGATCTCCAAGTTCTTGGCGGCCGGCAGCCGCTCCCAGAACCCTGGGGCCTCCGGAAGGTAGCCGATCCGTCCCCGCAGGTCGTGGCGCTCCGGCCCCATCGGCTCCCCGGCGATCCAGATATGTCCCGCGGTGGGCGCGATCAGGCCGCAGAGCAGCCGGAGGGTGGTGGTTTTGCCAGCGCCGTTGGGCCCCAGCAGGGCCAGACATTCCCCCGGGGGGACCTCGAAGGTGAGCCCCTCGACGGCCAGGATGCTGTTGTAGCGCTTGGTCAGGCCTTCGACGCGGATCATTCCCCCTGGGCCTCCAGCGTCCAGTATTGGCCGAGGATCTCCTCCACAACGGCCTCGGGCGGACGGCCGGTGGTGTCGATCCAGCGCGGGATGGCCCGATAGGCCGCCTCGCGGGCGGCCCACAACGCCCGCAGGCGGTCCAGCAGCGTCTCCCCGGGGCCCAAACGGAGCAGCGGCCGATCCCCTCCGCCCGCCAGCCGTCGGGCCAGTTCCTCTAAATCCGCATACAGGAAGAACACATAGCCCCCCGCCTCCAGCCGCGTGCGGTTCGTTGGATCGAGGCACGTTCCCCCGCCGGTGGCCAGGACCCACCCCCGAGGCTGGTCCCATTCCCGGCAGAGGGCCGCTTCCCAGGCGCGGAAGGCCGCCTCTCCCTCGGTGGCGAAGAGCTCCGGGATCGTCTGCCCGGCTCGGCGGACGATCTCCTCGTCGAAATCGAGAAAGGGCCGTCCCAACCGGGCGGCCAGGCGGCGGCCGATGGTCGTCTTCCCCACGCCCATAAAGCCGGTCAGGACCAGGTTCCGGGCCGGCACGGCGGCGCCCTCCGTCCGCGGTCCATCCGTTGGGGATTGTATCCGGAACCCGGGGGGGCGCCATCTCGGAGGCCGCCGGATTTGACAAGGACAGGCGGACCCGCTAAATTCATAGATAGAAGCGCGGGCGTAGCTCAGGTGGTAGAGCGTTGGCTTCCCAAGCCAAAGGCCGCGGGTTCGAATCCCGTCGCCCGCTCCAGGGGGGCAGATCTCCGATCTGCCCCTTTTCTTTTGGGGGGAGGGCTGGATCTCAAGGGGAAGGCGGGAGATGAAACCCTGGTGGTCGCGCTGGCCGTCCATCTGGCGCTGGCTTCTTTCGACGGGCGCGTCGGAGGCCCGCCCGCTGTCCGTCCCAGAGGAAGGCCCCATGGCGGCTCGTGGGGAACCCGTCCCCTCCGCCGAAGCCCGAAAGGAGGTGGTCCCGGAGCAGGCGCTCCTGGAGGCCCGGCTGGGCTGGTCCTTTCGGGACCCCGCACGGCTCTTGGAGGCCCTCACCCATCGTTCTTATGTCAATGAGCACCCGGAGGAAGGCATCCGGGACAACGAGCGCCTGGAGTTCCTCGGCGACGCCGTCCTGCAGCTTTTGGTCAGCGCCTGGCTGTTCCAGCGGTTCCCGGATTGGTCGGAGGGGCGTCTGACGGAGGTGCGCACCGCGCTGATCCGCCGGGAGCGGCTGGCGGCGTGGGCCGAGGCGCTGGAACTGGGGCGCTGGCTGCGCCTGGGGCGCGGGGAGGCGGAGAGCGGCGGACGGATCCGTCCCTCGGTGCTGGCCGACGCGTTCGAGGCGGTGGTGGGCGCCCTCTATCTGGACGGGGGGCTGGCGGCCGTGGAGCCGCTGTTGAACCGGTTGCTCTCCGAGGCTGTCGCGGGGGCGCTCCAGGATCTGGAGTGGCAGGATCCGAAGGGGCGGCTGCAGCACTGGAGCCAGTCGGTGCGGGGCAAGACCCCCATCTATCGGGTGGTGGCCGTGGAGGGCCCGCCCCACGCGGCCCGGTTCACGGTCCAGGTTTTGATCGGCGACGAGGTGGTCGGTGAGGGCCAGGGCTCCAGCAAACGGGAAGCCACCCGGGAGGCCGCCCGGGACG
>NZ_PSLG01000032.1:0-24966 GCF_040289485.1 Thermoflexus sp. | reverse complement strand
GGGGTAGGGGCGCTGCGCGCGGCGCCCTACCCCTCGCCCGCCTCCTCCGGCTCCAGTTCGGCCAGGGGCACCACGGCCTCGCACTTCAGGCAGCGGGCGTTCTCCCGGTCGTCCTGGACCAGGAGCCCGCCGCAGTGCGGGCAGCGGGCGGAGAGGGGGCGCTTCCAGGTGGTGAAGGGGCACGCCGGCCAGTGGCTGCAGCCGTAAAAAGTGCGGCCCCGCTTGGTCTTCTTCTCCAGGAGCTCCCCGCCGCACTGCGGGCAGGGGACGCCCAGCCGGTTGTAGAAGGGGCGGGTGTAGCGGCACTCCGGGAAGCGGGTGCAGCCGACGAACTTCCCGAAGCGGCCGTGGCGGATCTGCAGCGGCGCCCCGCACTCCGGGCACTGTTCCTCCAGGATCTCGTGATCCAGGGAGATCTTGGGGATGGCCGCCAGGGCGGCCTGCAGCCGCCGCTCGAAGGGGCCGTAGAACCGCCGCAGCACCTCCACCCAGTCCTCCTCCCCCGCCGCGATCCGGTCCAGGTCCTCCTCCATCTGGGCGGTGAAGTGGACGTCCATGATGTCCGGGAAGTGCTGGACCAGGAGGTCGGTCACCGTGATGCCCAGGGGGGTGGGGACCAGCCGTTTGTCCACCCGCTCCACGTAGCCGCGCTGTAGCAGGGTGGAGAGGATGGGCGCGTAGGTGCTGGGCCGGCCGATGCCGTATTCCTCCAGGGTCTGGATCAGCGAGGCCTCGGTGTAGCGCGGGGGCGGCTGGGTGAAGTGCTGCTCGGGCAGCACCCGCCACAGCCGGAGGCGCTCCCGCGGCGCCAGAGGCGGCAGCAGTCCGCCGCCCTCCTCCTCTTCCGAAGGTGCAGCGTCCTCCTCCCGGGCCTCCTCGTAGACCACCAGGAAGCCCGGGAAGCGGATCGCCGACCCGGTGGCCCGGAACAGGTAACGGGGGTTCTCCAACGCCTCGGCCGGGATCTCCCCATCGGCCAGCAGGGCCTGGGGCACCGCCACGATCTCCACCGTCATGGTGTCCAGGATGGCCGGGGCCATCTGGCTGGCCACGAAGCGTTTCCAGATCAACTCGTAAAGCCGATACTGGTCGCGGTCCAGGTAGGGCTTCACCGACTCCGGCGTCCGGAAGACTGAGGTGGGCCGGATGGCCTCGTGGGCCTCTTGGGCGATGCGGGCCCGCGTCTTGTAGACCGGGGGCTCGGGCAGGAGCAGGCCCTCGCCGTAGGTCTGGGCGATGAAGCGACGGGCCTCCTCCTGGGCCAGGGGGGAGACGTTCGTGGAGTCGGTCCGCATGTAGGTGATCAGGCCGACGGACCCCTCGTCCCCCAGGGGGAGCCCTTCGTAGAGTTGTTGGGCCACGGCCATGGTGCGGCGGGCGGTGAAGCCGAGCCGCCGGGAGGCTTCCTGCTGCATCGTGCTGGTGGTGAAGGGGGCGGCGGGCCGCCGCCGTCGCTCCCCCTTCTTCACGCTCACCACCACGTAGAGGGCCTTCTCCAGTTCGGCCACCAGGGGGCGCACTTGTTCCTCGTTCTTGAGGTCCGGCTCGGCCCCCCGATAGCGGACCAGCCGCGCCCGGAAGGTCCGCTCGTCGCCGTCCTTGCTCAGTTCCACGGCGATGGTCCAGTATTCCTCGGGGACGAAGGCTTGGATCTCCCGCTCCCGCTCGACGATCAGGCGCAGGGCCACCGACTGGACCCGGCCCGCCGAGAGGCGGCTCCGGACCTTCTCCCAGAGCAGCGGGCTGAGTTTGTAGCCCACCAGCCGGTCCAGGATCCGCCGCGCCTGCTGGGCGTGGACCCGTTGCATGTCGATGCCGCGGGGGTGGGCGAAGGCCTCGCGGATGGCCGGCTCGGTGATCTCGTGGAAGACCACGCGGCGCAGCTTCTCGGGCGGGATGCGGGCCACCTCGGTGAGATGCCAGGCGATGGCCTCGCCCTCCCGGTCCGGGTCGGTGGCCAGGTAGACCTCAGCGGCCTGCCGGACGGTCTCCCGCAGCTCCCGGACGACGGCCCGCTTCTCCTTGGGCACGCAGTAGGTGGGCTTGAACCCGTTCTCGATGTCCACCGCCAGTTGGGACTTGAGCAGATCCCGCACGTGTCCGATGGAGGCCTTGACGAGGAACCCCCGCCCCAGGATGCGCCCCACCGTCCGGGCCTTGGCCGGGGATTCCACGATCACCAAGCGGGTCTCCTGCCGGGCCATCGAAGGTCGCCTCCCCTCAGAGATACTCGTGCCGTCCCTCGCGCTTGAGTTGCTCCACCAGCAGGCGGACATCCTGGGCCCGATCCCGATGGCAGATCAGGAGCACGTCCTCTGTGTCTACGATGACCAGGTCCTGGATCCCCAGGGTGGCCACCAGCCGCCCGTTCCCGAAGATCAGGGAGCCGGCCGTGTCCAGGCCCAGGTGCTCTGTGCCCAGGACCACATTGCCCTGATCGCCGGCGGCCAGGATGTCCAGCAGGGCCGCCCAGCTGCCGATGTCGTTCCAGCCGAACTCGGCGAGGATGACGGCGGCCTCCTGTGCCTTCTCCATCACCCCGTAGTCGATGCTGATGTTGGGCATCTGGGGCCAGAGGCGCCGCAACGCCGCCGCCTCCCCCGGGGTCCCCAGGGCGGCCTCCAGTTCCCGCAGGCCGGCGGCCAGGTCCGGCAGCGCCTGGGCGATCTCCTCCAGGATCCGATCCACCCGCCAGATGAACATGCCGCTGTTCCACGCGTGCCGCCCGCTGGCGACGAAGCGCTCCGCCGTGGCGGGGTCGGGCTTCTCTCGGAAGGCCAGGACGCGGTAGGCCATAAACCCGCCGAAGCGGCCCAGGGGCTCGCCCCGCTCGATGTAGCCGAAACCGGTGGCCGGGTAGGTGGGCCGGATCCCCAGGGTGACCAGGAACCCTCTCTCAGCCACCTGGAGGGCGGCCCGGAGCACCGCCCGGAACCGGGCCTCGTCGCGGATGTAATGGTCGGCGGGCAGGACAGCCATGATCGCCTGGGGCGACCGGCGCCGGAGGTGGAGGGCGGCCAGGCCGATGGCGGGGGCGGTGTTGCGGCCCACCGGCTCCACCAGGAAGTTGTCAGCCGGGATCTCCGGCGCCTGCCGTCGGAGCTCCTCCGCGTGCTCGTGGCCGGTGACCACCAGGATGCGCTTCGGCCGGAAAAGGGGCAGCAGCCGGTCCACCGTCAGTTGGAACATCGTCCGCTCCCCCAGCAGCCGGAGCATCTGCTTGGGGCGGCTCTGCCGGCTGAGGGGCCACAGTCGCGTGCCGCTCCCCCCGGCCAGGATCACCGCGTAGCTCTCCCAGGCCATCGCTCCCTCCTCCCGGGTCGATCCTCCCGCGCTGCCGGAAAATAACCATACCGAGGATCCGGCCGCCCGGCAACTTCCCGGGACTTTATCCAGGAAAGGACCCATGCCGCCCCTGCCGGCCCGGCGGGCGATCTGCGCTATAGTAAGGGTGGCGGTCAGGAACCTTGCCTTGCCGGAGGCGGCCATGAACATCCTGGTCCTCCACGGGCCCAACCTGAACCTGCTGGGCACCCGGGAGCCCGCCATCTACGGGACGATGACTCTGGAGGAGATCAACGCGCGGCTGCAGGCCTGGGCGGCGGAGCGGGGGATCGCCCTGCGCATCGTCCAGTCGAACCACGAAGGGGCGCTGATCGACGCCATCCACGAGGCCCGCCCCTGGGCCCACGGCATCCTGATCAACCCCGGCGCCCTCCATATCTACGGTTACGCGCTGCGGGACGCGCTGGCCGCCGTGAACCTCCCCACCGTGGAGGTGCACCTCTCCAACACCCAGGCCCGCGAGGAATGGCGGCGGACCTCGGTGATCGCCCCGGTCTGCCGCGGGGTGGTGCTGGGCTTCGGCTGGCGCAGCTACCTGCTGGGCCTGGAGGGCCTCGCCGCGCTGCTGCAGGAAGCCGGCGTCCCTTGAGGCCGTCGCATCTCCAGCGGAGCGAGGAGAGATGGCCGAGACGTTGTTCGCCGGACGCTATCGCATCCTGGGGACGCTGGGGCGGGGCGGGTTCGCCGTGGTCTACCGGGCCTTCGACGTCGTGCTCCAGCGGCCGGTCGCCCTCAAGGTCTTGCGCGGGGACCGCCTACAGGATCCCGACCTGCGGCGGCGGCTGGAGGCCGAAGCCCGCCTGCTGGCCAACCTCTCCCACCCCAACCTGGTTACCGTTTACGATTTCGGGTGGGAGGGCCGCCAGCCCTACTTCGTGATGGAATATGTCGACGGCTGGGACCTCAAAACCCTGATCCGGCACGGGGCCCCCCTGGCCGTCGAGCGGGCCCTGGAACTGATCCTCCAGGCCTGCGCCGGCGTCGGATACGCCCACCGCAATGGCGTCGTCCACGGCGACCTCAAGCCGCAGAACATCCTGGTGGGCCGGGCGGGGGAGGTGAAGGTGGCGGATTTCGGGATCGCCGTCCCCCTCTGGTCGGCGGGGACGGACCCCGCCGTGTGGGCGACGCCCCAGTATCTGTCGCCGGAGCAGGCCGCTGGACAGCCCCCGACGCCGGCCTCTGATGTCTACAGCCTGGGCCTGATCCTCTATGAGATGCTCACCGGGCGTCTCCCCTTTGAGGCCGCCACCGCGGCGGAACTGCTCCAGGCCCATCTGACCCAGCGTCCTCCTTCCCCCAAGGCCTTCCATCCGACCCTCCCCGATCCCCTGGTCGAGATCGTCATGACCTGTCTGGAGAAGGAGCCGGCCCGGCGCTACCGCAACGCGGATCAGTTGGGGCGGGTGCTCCTGCAGCACCTTCCGACGCCGACCCCGGTGGAGATCCCGGAGCCCACCCCCAGCCCGACCACCCAGCCGGTCCCCCCTGCGCCCCCCGCGCCCCTCCGCGAGGGGCGGGACTGGCTGCTCTGGCTGCTGGGCGCGCTGGCCGTCCTGGCCGTCCTCGGCTTGATCCCCCTCTGGCTGCTGGTCTACCGGGCCTGGATGGGCGGGCCCTCCGGGCTGTCCCCACCGACGCCGCCCCCGACCGTGGTACCCACCCTCCAGGTCCCCGACCTGCGGGGGCTGCCGGTGACCGAGGCCCAGGCCCGGGCCCAGGGGCTGGGGTTGAACCTCTCCGTCGCTCAGGAGGTGGAGGACCCGCAGCAGCCCGCCGGCGTGGTGATCGCCCAGGACCCGCCTCCTGGCGCCACCCTCCATCCCGGGGAGACGATCCGGGCGACGGTGAACCGCGGGGCGCCGGCCTTCCCCGTGGTCAGCGTCCTGGGCTACACGCTGGACGAGAACATCCTCAACGGGCTGCGCTCCTATGGCTGGGACGTGCGGGTGGAGCGGGTGTGGAGCCCGGAGCCGGCGGGCCGCATCCTGGCCCAGAACCCGCCTCCCGGCACGCGGCTGGGGGTGGGGCAGACCCTCACCCTGACGGTGAGCGCGGGGATCCGTATCGACATCGGGGCCAATTTCGCCAACTGGGTGATGCTGGACGCGGTGGATCTGCCCCAGCGGACCTTCCGGCCGGGCGAGACCCTGGCCGCCACCCTCGAATGGCGGTCCCTCCAGAGGGTGGGGCAGCCCCTGGTGATCTTCGTCCACCTCATCGGGCCGAACGGCCAGATCGTGGCCCAGCGGGACGCCCAGTCCAACCCGCCCATCCCGGCCTGGCAGCCCGGCCAGATCGTGCGGGACCCGGTGGTTTTGCCCATCCCGGCCCATGCGCCCCCCGGGACCTATCAGTTGCGCACCGGGCTGTATCCGGAGGGGAACCCGGCCGCGCGGGTGATCGTCCTCAACCCGGGCTATGCCAGCGCGGTGAACAACAGCGTCCTGATCAGCGAACTCACCGTCCGGCCGTGAGGGCCCTGGGCCTCATGGCTCTCCGCGGACGATGCGCCGGGCGATCCGGTTGTGCCGCTCGATCAGGCGCTCCTCCTCGACGGTGAGCAGCCGGCCCTCCTGGACGACGACGCGCCCGTGGACCACCACCAGGTCGGCGGGGCGCGGCTGGCAGAAGATCAAGGCGGCCATCGGGTCGTGGCGGGCGCCGGCGTACTCCAAGCGGTCCAGGCGCCACGCGGCGAAGTCAGCGGCCTTGCCCGGGGCCAACTGGCCGATATCGTCCCGCCCCAGCACCGCCGCGCCGCCCCGCGTGGCCAGCCACAGGGCCTCCTCCGCCGTCAGGGCGTCCGGCCGCTCCAGGGCCACCCGCTGGAGCAGCATGGCCTGGCGGGCTTCGGCCAGCATATGCGAGGCATCGTTGCTGGCGCTGCCGTCCACCCCCAACCCCACCTTCACCCCGCGGTCGAGCATCGCCCGCACCGGGGCCACCCCGGAGGCCAGCCGCATGTTGGAACTCGGGCAGTGGGCGACCCCGGCGCCGGAGCGGGCGAGGGCGTCGATCTCCGCGGCGTTGAGGTGGACCATATGGGCGAACCAGACATCGGGGCCGTCCCAGCCCAGTTCGGCGGCGAAGGCCACCGGGCGCTTCCCGAACCGCGCCAGGCAGTAGGCCTCCTCCTCCCGGGTCTCGGCCAGGTGGGTGTGAAGCATCACGCCGTAGTGCCGGGCCAGGGCGGCCGCCTCCCGCATCAGTTCGGGGGTCACCGAGAACGGGGAACAGGGGGCCAGGGCGATGCGGACCATGGCATAGGGCCTGGGGTCGTGATAGGCCTCGATGACCCGCTGCATGTCCTTCAGAATGGCCTCCTCCTCCTCGACCACGGCGTCCGGCGGGAGGCCGCCCTTGGATTCCCCCAGGGACATGGCGCCGCGGGTGGCGTGGAAGCGGATGCCGATCTCATGGGCTGCCTGGATCTCGTCGTCCAGCCGTGCGCCGTTGGGGAAAAGATAGAGGTGGTCGCTGGTGGTGGTGCAGCCCGAGTGGAGCAGCTCGGCCATCCCGACCAGCGCGCTGACGTAGACCGCCTCCCCGTCCATGCGGGCCCAGATGGGGTAGAGGGTCCGCAGCCAGTCGAAGAGCTTGGCGTTCTGGGCGATGGCCCGGGTGAGGGTCTGATACAGATGGTGGTGGGTGTTGACCATCCCCGGGAGCACCACCATTCCCCGGGCCTCGAGGATCAGGTCGGCGGAGGCGGGGAGGTCAGCGGTGGGGCCGACCTGTTCGATCACCCCGTCCCGGGCGAACAGGCCGCCGTCGGGGATGCGCCGTCGCTCGTCGTCCATCGTCACCAGCAGGTCGGCGTGGCGCAACAGCAGGGTCGGCATCGGCGGTCCTCCGCAAGGAGTTTGTTCGATATTGTTGTGTAGATCCGGCGGCGGGGCCACCCGAGGGTGGGGAGGACAGCGGTGGAGCGGATGTGGGCGATCGGCGTGGATCTGGCGTGGTCGCCGCGGAACCCGACGGCCGCCGTGGTCCTCCGGTGGGCGGGGTCCGGCTGGGAGACGGCGGCGTGGGCCGAGGCCCTGGGCGCCGATGCGGAGATCCTGGCCTTCCTGGAACCCTACCGGGCGGGGCCCTGCGTGATCGGCGTCGACGCTCCCCTCATCGTGCCCAACGAGACCGGGTCCCGGCCGTGCGACCGGATGATCGCCGCGCGCTTCGGCCGGCACCACGCCGGCGGATATCCCGTCAACCGCCGGTGGCTCCGGCCCTTCGGGGGCCTGCGCGGGGAGGCGCTGGCCCAGGCCCTGGCCGCCTGGGGGTTCACCCTGGCACCTCCCGCGGCGCCGTGCATGCCCATCCGGGCGGTTCTGGAGGTGTTCCCCCATCCGGCGGCGGTGGTCCTGTTTGGCCTCCGGCGGATCATCCGGTATAAACGGCTGGGGCGGGCCCGATGGATCCAGGGCCTGCGGCGCTGGCACCGGCGCCTGTGGACCCTGGAGCAGGCCCATCCTCCGGTCCGCTGGCCGGAGGCATGGCGGCGGCCCTCATGGCGAGGGGCGTCGCGGCGGTCGCTGAAGGCGTGGGAGGACCTGCTGGACGCGGCCTTCTGCGCCTACGTGGCGGGCTATGTTTGGTTCTACGGCCCCGAGGGATACGAGTGCTTCGGAGATCTGGCGGGCGGCTACGTGCTGGTGCCCCGCCGGAGATGCAGGTTGTCGCCGGGGACGGAGGCGTTGATGGGGCAGGCGTGGCCGTGCTGCGAGGAGCCGCTGCCGGAGGAGGTCCGGCGGGGGCTGGAGCAGTTTAACGCCGGGGAATATTTCGAGCAGCACGAAACCCTGGAGCGGGCGTGGCGGGCGGAGGCCCGGCCGGTGCGCCGGATCTACCAGGGGATCCTCCAGATCGGTGTGGCCTGTTACCAGATCCAGCGGGGGAACCACGCCGGGGCGGTGAAGATGCTCCGCCGGGGCCTGGCCCATCTGGAGGGCGCCCCCGATCGCTGCCAGGGCATCGACGTGGCGCGGCTGCGGGCCGACGCCCGCCAATGGCTGCGGCGCCTGGAGGAGGCAGGGCCGGAAGGGCTGGCCGGGCTCGACCCATGGGCGTTCCCCCGCGTGCATTTCGAAGCCCCCCCGTAGGGGCGTCGCATCCTGGTGTCTCCGGGAAAACCCTCTGGCGTCATCGGGAGGTGCGATGAAAGCAGTGATCATGCGGCGGCGGGGAGGGCCCGAGGTCCTCCAGGTGGAGGAAGTGCCCACGCCCGCCCCCGGCCCCGGGGAGGTCCTGGTGCGGGTGTATGCCTGTGGTCTCAACCACCTGGACCTTTACACGCGGGCGGGGGAGCAGGGGCGCAAGGCGCGGCTTCCCCACGTGCTGGGCCTGGAGCCGGCGGGGGAGATCGCGGCCCTCGGGGAGGGGGTGGAGGGCTGGCGGGTGGGCGACCGGGTGCTGGTGGGCGCCTTCATCGTGTGCGGCGCGTGCGAGTTCTGCCAAGCCGGGATGGACAACCTATGCCGCCGTCGGAAGATCCTGGGGGTGGATCGCTGGGGCGGCTACGCGGAGTACGTGGTGGCGCCGGCCGCCAACCTGATACGACTGGGTCCCCGCCTGTCTTTCGAGGAGGCGGCCGCCGTCCAAGCGGCCTTCGGGACAGCGTGGCATATGCTGGTGAGCCGGGCCCGCCTCCGGCCGGGGGAGACGGTGCTGGTGCTGGCGGCTGGCAGCGGCATCGGGACGGCGGCCATCCAGATCGCCAAACACTTCGGATGCCGGGTGATCGCCACCGCCAGCAGCGACGAGAAACTGGAGAAGGCCCGGGCCCTGGGGGCCGATGTGGGGATCAACTACCGGGAGCACCCGCGCTTCAGCCTGCAGGTCCTGGAGGCCACCGGCGGGCGCGGGGCCGACGTCGTCTTCGAGCACGTGGGCTCGGAGACGTGGAAGGAGAGCGTGGCCTCCCTGGCCTTCCGGGGATGCCTGGTCTTCTGTGGATCCACCACCGGCCGCTGGGGCCAGACCGACCTGTGGGGGGTGTTCTACAAAGAAGCGGAGATCCTGGGCTCCTTCGGGGCCACCCGCGCCGACTTTCAGGCGGTGATGGAGCGGGTGGAGCAGGGGATCTTCCGCCCGGTGATCGATCGGATCTTCCCTATGGAAGAGGCCGCCGAGGCCCACCGCTATCTGGAGGCCCGCCGCGTCTTCGGCAAGGTGGTCCTGCGCCTCCCCTGATCCCGGCGCCTTACCCTTTTGGGAACACGATGGGCAGGCGCAGGGTGACCCGGGTCCCCGGCCGACAGCGCTCTGGATGTCCAGGCGCCCGCGGTGGGCCTCGACGATCCCCCGGACTGCCGTCAGGCCGATGCCTATCCCCCGAACCGGCGGGTGGTTCTCCCATCGACCGGGTAGAAAGGCGCGAACCCGCGCGGGAGGGCCTCCGCGCGTCCTCCACCTCGCTGGTCCAAGCCCGGTTTGCCCATCTTGGCGTGCTCTTGTTGACTGGAAAGGGCCAGGGGTGGTGGGCCGGCTGCGGATAAACGGGAGGGTGCGGTCGGATCGGGTTTCGGGGGAGCGATGGGGCGGATGGGACAAGTAGGGGCGGTGGCCCTGCTGGGGCTGGGGCTGCTGGGATGTCGGGGGGAGCGGGGCCTTCCTCAGGAGCCGACCCCCTCGCCGGCGGCTGCCCGGGCGAGCCGGCTGCGCCCCGCGCCGGTCGACGCGGAGCGGGCGGTGGAGACGCTCCGTCGGCTGCAGGAGGCCGAGGTCCCAATCCGGGACCTGCGGGATCTGGCGGTGCGCTACCGGGGGCTTCCGCCGGACATCCCGTCGACGGCCTGCGGGGATGGAGCGGCGAGGGAAGGCGCCCGCCGGACCTTCTGGGTCCTGAACGATGAAACCGGCGAGGCCTTCACGGTCTCGGCGGTCCTGCGGGTTCGCACCCCCCACCTGGCGATGTGGGTGCAGGAAGACCGGTCGGTGGCCCAGGCGGATCTGCAGGCGGCCGCGGAGGCCTTCGAAACCCGGATCTACCCCACCGTCCGGGCCTTCTTCGGGAGCGAATGGACGCCGGGGGTGGATTGCGATCCCCACCTCGTCGTCCTGCATGCCGCCGGCCTGGGCGGGGTGGCGGGCTATTACGCCAGCAAAGACGAGTTCCCTCGGGCGGTCCGTCCCGATTCCAACGAGGCGGAGATGTTCTACATCAACCTGGACGCTGTCCGGGTGAACTCGGCGTTCTATCTGGGGGTCCTCGCTCACGAGTTCCAGCACATGATCCACTGGTTCAACGACCGCAACGAGGAGACCTGGATCAACGAGGGGGCCTCCGAACTGGCGGCCTTTCTGGCCGGGTATGGGGGCGCTGGCTTCGAGGCGGCCTTCCTGGCCGCGCCGGACACTCAATTGAACACCTGGGCTCCCTCGGAGGAGGGCAACGCCGCCCATTACGGGGCCGCTTTCCTGTTCATGGCCTATTTCCTGGAGCGGTTCGGGGAGGAGGCCACACGGCGGCTGGTGGCCCACCCGGAGAACGGGCTGACGGCCGTGGACCGGGTGCTCCAGGAGCGGGGGGCCGGGATGGACGCCGATGCGTTCTTTCTGGAATGGGTGGTGGCGAATGCGGTGGACCACCTCCGCCCGCGGGAGGGCCCCCAATACGCCGCTCTCTCCCTCTCCCGGCCCCGCCCGGCGGCCGTCGTCCGTCGCCTGCCTCAGACCATCCGCGACACGGTCTTCCCCTACGCTACGGATTACATCGAACTGCCGCCCCGCCGGGCGCTGCGCCTGCGTTTCCAGGGGACCCCGGTTTTGCCCCTCCTCCCTGCCTCGCCCGTGGAGGGGAGCCGGATTTGGTATGCGGTGCGGGGGGACGAGAGCAATCCCCGCCTCACCCGGTGGGTGGATCTGCGCGGGGTCTCCCGGGCCACGCTGCGCTATCGGATCTGGTATGATCTGGAGGAAGGCTGGGACTACGCCTACCTGAGCGTGTCAACCGACGGGGGCCGGCGCTGGACGCTGTTGCGGACCCCCTCGGGGACCGATGCGGATCCGAACCACAACAACCTGGGTTGGGGATACACCGGGCGCAGCGGCGATCCGGGGGGTCCCCGCTGGATCACGGAGGAAGTAGATCTGACCCCGTACGCGGGCCAGGTGATCGGGCTGCGCTTCGAGGTGGTGACCGACGACGCGGTGAACCGCCCCGGGGTCGCCCTGGACGCCATCGAGATCCCTGAGGTGGGGTTTCGGGACGGGGCCGAAGACGGCACGGGGGGATGGATCGCCGAGGGCTGGGCGCCCGTGACCCCGGTGGTCCCTGTGCGGTTCGCCCTGCAGGTGATCCGGTTCCGGGAGGATGGGACGGTCCGGGTGGAGCGGCTGCCGGTGGGAGCGGATGGGCAGAGCGAGGGGGAGGTGGCCGCGGGGCCGGATCGCCAGGTGCTCTTGGCCCTCTCAGCCCTGGCGCGGTTCACCACCGAGCCGGCCCCCTATTCCCTCTGGGTCGAGGAGGCAGCCCGGGGGCCGTAGCCTCTGTGGGGGCATCGTCTTTTCGGGAGGGAGGAGCGGCGCCATGGAGTCGATGGAAGCGGCCTGGCTGGAGCGTCTCCTGGAGGATGAAGGCTGGCGCCGCGGCCTGACGGACGACCAGGCGGAGCGGCTGCTGCGCTGGGGGATGGCCCGATGGGGTGGTGGGCCCTCGGTGGCCGGGGAGGCGGTGCGGCAAGCGATGCGCCGGATCGCGCAGGCTGTCCAGGCGCCGCGGGAGGAGGCCGTAGCCCTCCTGGCGGCCTGGGGGATCCAGGTGCCGTTGGAGTGGGCGGCCTGGACCGTTGACCAGCGTCTGGACTGGGCCTTCCAGGCGCTGGCCGGATGGTCGCCTGAAGCGCCGATCTGGGCGGTGGACGTCGCTGAAGAAGGGGAGGAGGAAAGCATGGGCGACCCTCGCCCGCGCGGCTTCCGGGGGGGAGCGGGACGTCGACGGCTTCAGGGGCCGGTGGTCTCCAGCCTGGCGATCCTGTTGCTCCTGGCGTTGTTGGCGGGGGCGGCCTGGCACGTCCTCTACCGGCCGTCGACGGCTCCGGCGCCGGTCTCCACCGGGGAGGCAGGGTGGTATACGGTCTACTTCACCGCCCCGCGCTTCCCGGACGATCCCCGCTTCCATCGGGGGGGCGTGGTGGATGCCCTGATCGCGGCCATCGACAGCGCGCAGCGGACCCTGGACGTGGCCGTCTACGATATCGAGCTGATGTCCGTGGCCGATGCCCTCCTGCGGGCCCGCGAGCGCGGCGTCCGGGTCCGCGTGGTGACGGAGACGGACAACGCGGACACGAAGGCGGTCGCCCGGCTGCGGGCGGGGGGCATCCCCGTGGTCACCGACGAGCGCCCGGGCTACATGCACAACAAGTTCATGATCGTCGACGGGGAGCGCGTCTGGACCGGCTCCATGAACTTCACCGACAACGACGCCTATCAAAACAACAACAACGCTGTCTGGATCCGCTCGCCGGATCTCGCCCGGAACTACGCGGCCAAGTTCGCCGCCATGTTCGAGCGGCGGGCCTTCGGCCCGGCCCGCGCCTCGGGGGACACGGTTCCCCGGTTGACGATCCATGGGATCCCGGTGGAAAATTACTTCGCTCCGGAGGATCCCACCGTGGAAGCCATCGTGCGGACGCTCCGGGGCGCGCGGGAGCGCATCGTCTTTATGGCCTTCGCTTTCACCCACCCGACCATCGGGGAGGCCCTCCTGGGGCGACATCGGGCCGGCGTGGCGATCCACGGGGTGTTCGAGCGGGTGGGGGCCGATGCCCCCGTCAGCCAGTTCGACCGCCTGCGGCGGGCCGGCCTGGATGTGCTGAAGGATGGCAACCCTTATCTGATGCACCACAAGGTCTTCGTCATCGATCGGCGGACGGTGATCTTCGGATCCTATAATTTCTCGCGGAACGCTGCCCAAGACAACGATGAGAATTTCCTGATCGTCGAGGACCCGGCGATGGCGGCCTTGTTTGAGGCGGAGTTCGCCCGGGTCTATGAGCAGGCGCTCAACCCGCCCCGGAGCGGATGGCCCGACCTGACGGGGATCCTGGCCGGGGCGGGGGGGCGATGACCGGCTTGGGGGAGGAGCCGCTGGCCTGCGCCTCTGGGCGCGGGCGGCTTTTCATTTCCATCGCAAGGAGCGTGTCGATGGCCACCACCCCATCCCCACCGCGTTCCGAGGAGGGGCTGGAGCCGGCCCCGCCGTGGGGGATCGGCCTGGCCCTCACCGCCCTGGCCTACTTCCTGATGGTCCAGGTGATGTTCGGCGTCTTGCTCTTCCTGGGATATGCCGTCCTCGCCGCCCCCGGGCAGTCCCTGGAGGCGGCCCTCCGCCAGGCCGCCGCCAGCCCCCGCTTCATGGGGCTGGCCAACAGTCTGACGTTCCTGTTCATCCTGCTCACGCTGCTCGCCGGGCTGCGCCTCTGGGTCCGGCAGCCTCTCCCCCAGGCCCTGCGTCTGGTGCCCCCGGCCCGCATCCCGTGGTGGGCGGCGCCGCTGCTGGCCCTGGGGCTGGGGGTGGCCCTGGACGCCTTGGCCCTGGCCACGGGGCGCCCGGTGATCCCCGAGAACCTGGCGCCCCTGTTCCGAGGGCGGGATCCCCTGGGCTGGGCGGCGATGGGGATCTCGACCGTTCTGGTCGGCCCGCCCACCGAAGAGGTCCTCTTCCGCGGCCTGCTCTACCCGGCCATGGCCGTCCGGGTGGGGCCGATGCTGGCGGTCTATCTGGTGTCCCTGTCTTTCGCCCTGCTCCATCTCCTCACCTACGGGGGGACTGCTGATCCATGGTTCTGGATCGCCCAGGCCTTCCTGGTGGGCCTGGCGCTGACCGGGCTGCGGGCCCGCACCCGCTCCCTCTGGCCGCCGATCCTCATGCATATGACCCTGAACCTCTATGCCACAGCGGAGGCCATCTTCCTGCTGAACTTCCGCGGATAAAGGAGGGGAGGCCCATGCCCTACACATCCATTCTGGTGGAGACCGTGGACCATGTGGGGTTGATCCGGCTCAACCGCCCCCAGCAACTCAACGCCCTCAACAGCGTCCTGATGGAGGAACTGGTGGAGGCCCTGGAGGCCTTCGACCGGGACGAGGGGATCCGGTGCATCGTTCTTACCGGGAACGAGCGGGCCTTCGCGGCGGGGGCCGACATCAAGGAGATGGTCGAGGCCAGCCCGGTGGACATGCTGCTCCGGGACCACATCAGCCGATGGGATCGGATCCGGCGCATCCGCAAGCCGATCATCGCCGCGGTCTCGGGGTGGTGCCTAGGGGGCGGGTGTGAACTGGCGATGGCGTGCGACATCATCATCGCCTCCGAGACGGCGGTCTTCGGTCAGCCCGAGATCAACATCGGCGTGATGCCCGGGGCGGGGGGCACCCAGCGCCTGACCCGGGCCATTGGGAAGTCGAAGGCCATGGAGATGATCCTCACCGGGCGCTACATGAGCGCCCGCGAGGCGGAGGCCGCCGGCCTGGTCTCCCGTGTCGTCCCGGTGGAGACCTACCTGGAGGAAGCCCTCCGGCTGGCGAAGGAGATCGCCGCCCGACCGCCCATCGCCGTGCGCTTGGCGAAGGAGGCGGTGAACATGGCCTTCGAGACCACGCTGCAGGAGGGGCTGGCCTACGAGCGGCGGCTGTTCTACTTCCTGTTTGCCACCGAGGATCAGAAGGAAGGCATGCGGGCGTTCATCGAGAAGCGCAAGCCAGAGTGGAAAGGACGCTGAAGGCAGTGGGAAGCGAGATCGGCTTCCGGACCCTGGTCCTGGCCCTGGAGGCGGTGCGCTGGAACCCCAGGGGTCCGGCCCTTGTCCTCTTGGCCCCCGAGGTGGAGGGCCGGGTGCGGGGCGGCGTGGCCACGGTGGCCGGGGCCGTCCAGGCGGCCATGGCGGGAGCGACCTGGCTGACCCCCGCCTTCACCTTCCGCACGATGGTCTACCCGCGGGTCGGCCCGGCGGACAACGGGGTGGTCTACTTGGCTGCTCAGGCGGGCAATGCCCGCGCCGTCTTCTTCCGCCCCGACCTGCCGGCCGACCCCGAATGGGGCGCCTTCCCGGAGATCGTCCGCCGCCTGCCGGGGGCCCAGCGCACCGAGCATCCCGTCCTCTCCTTCGTGGTCGTCGGGCCGCAGGCGGAGGCGGCCGTCGCCACCCAGTCCCTGCTGGACCCCTGGGGGCCGATGCGGTGGTTGGAGGCGGAGGGCGGGGATGTGGTGCTCATCGGCGCCGACCCCACGCGGAACGTGGCCATCCATTATGTGGAGGCCATGGCCGGGCGGAAGACCTTCACGCGGTGGGCGTTGATGGACCGTCGGGTGGTGGAACTGCCGGGGTTCCCGGGGTGCCGCCGGGGGTTCGGGGCGGCCGCGCCGATCCTGGAGCCGGCGACCCGAAGGGTCCATCTGGACGATTGGGCGATCCAGGGGCTCCCGATGGAGCGGATGGTCCAGATCCTCTTGGCTTTCCTCCAGCGGGATCCGATGGCGCTGCTTTGCGACGATCCGCTCTGTCTGCTCTGCCACGCCGTCCGTCAACACGTGCTGTATGGGGCGCGCCCCTGATCCCGGGGCCCCAGGAGATCCGATACCGGAGGTGCGCGGTGGCCCGAGAGGTGATCACGACCGAGAAGGCGCCGGCGGCGGTCGGTCCGTATTCCCAGGCCATCCGGGTGGGGAGCCTGATCTTCACGGCGGGGCAATTGGGTCTGGTCCCGGGCACCCGCCAACTGGCTGGGCCGGACGTCGAGAGCCAGACCCGTCAGGCCCTGGAGAACCTGAAGGCCATCCTGGAGGCGGCGGGGTCCTGCCTGCGGCATGTCGTCAAGACGACGGTGTTCCTTCGGGACCTCTCGGAGTGGCCGCGGGTGAACGAGGTGTATGCGGCCTTCTTCCCGGAGCGCCCGCCGGCCCGCTCCGCGGTGGGGGTGGCCGCCCTCCCGCTGGACGCCCGCGTGGAGATCGAGGCCGTTGCCGAGGTCTGCGATTGTCCCTCGTTGGAAGCGTGCGGTTGCCAATGAAGGAAGCCCCGGGCCCTTTTTGACGGCCCGGGGCTCTCCGGTTATGATTCCCCCTGGACTGGACAACGGAATGCGCACGACCTGCGGGGCAGGGTGAGGTCGCCCGGGACGGGCGGCCAATTCCCGACCGGCGGTGATGGAGGGGGATTTCCCCCTCCTCAGCCCGCGAGCCGAGGCCCGACGGCCGAGGCAGGACACCGGTGCAAGTCCGGGGCCGACCGTATAGTCGGGATGGGAGCAGGTGGCGTTCCTCCGGCGCGCCGTGCGCGGCGGGCCGCCTGCCCCGAAGGCATTCCAGCCTTCGGGGTTTGCGTTCTGGCGCGCGGCGGGATGGGTCTTTCCTGCCCCCGAGGGTCGTTGGATCTTCGGGGGCTTTTTCGTGGGCGGCGCCGGAGGTGCAGCCTCCAGGGCCATGGGCGCTGGAGGCGAGGATGCACTGCCCCGCGGTGGCACACGCCGCGGGGCTTTTTCTTGGGAAAGATAAGGCGCCAGCCGGGAGGAGGCGATGGGGATCCATGGATGGGCGAGCCAAGGCCTGCGCGGGTGGGCGACGCGCCTGGGCGGGGCGGTGGGGTTCCTGCTGCTGTGGAGCCTCCTCGTCCGCTTGGGGAACTATCCTCCCTTCATCCTGCCGGGGCCGGAGCGGGTGGCGGCGCGGCTCTGGGCGCTGGCCCGGGAGGGGGCGCTGTGGCGCCACTGGTGGGCCACCGCCCTGGAGGTGGGCCTGGGGCTGGGGCTGGGCGTGCTGGTCGGGCTGGCCCTGGCCTATCCCCTGGCTCACTGGCGGCCCTTCGAGCGGCTGGTGGCCCCCTACCTGGTAGCCTCCCAGGCGGTGCCCATCGTGGCCGTGGCCCCCTTGCTGATTATCTGGTTCGGCCCCGGGCTGCTGGCCCGGGTCCTGGTCAGCGCCCTCATTGCCTTTTTCCCCGTCCTGGTCGCCGCCATCGCTGGCTTCCGCCACATCCCCGCGGAATGGCGGGAACTCTTCCGCAGCCTGAGGGCCACCCGATGGCAGACCTTCTGGAAACTGGAATGGCCGGCGGCCCTGCCGGTGATCTTCGGGGGGTTGAAGATCGGGGCCACCCTCTCGGTGATCGGCGCCTTCGTGGGGGAACTGGTCAGTGCCGATCGGGGGATCGGCTTCTTGATCAAGCAGGGCCAGGGGCTCTATGACACCCCGCTGGTCTTCGGGGGGATCCTGCTCCTGGCCTCCCAGGCCCTCCTGCTGTATGGGGCGATCACCGCCCTGGAGCATCGCTGGGTGCGCCGCTGACGAAGGTGAAAACCCTTTTTACGGAGGTCTCCGATGCGCGATCGACGTGGGATCCTCGTGGCGTTCGGGCTGGCGCTAGCGGCCGCCTGCCAGGCCTTCGCAGGGCCCGCCGCCCCGGCCACCCCCGCCCCCTTGCGGTTGCCCATGGGCTACATCGCCAACGTCCAGTTCGCCCCCTTCTACGTCGCGGTGGAGAAGGGGTACTTCGCTCAGGAGGGCCTCCAGATCGCCTTCGACTACAGTTTCGAGACCAACGGGGTGCAACTGGTCGGCGCCGGGCAGTTGCCCTTCGCCCTGGTCAGCGGCGAGCAGGTCCTCCTGGCCCGGGCCCAGGGGCTGCCGGTGGTCATGGTCGCCCAGTGGTATCAGCGCTATCCCATCGCCGTCTTCGCCCTGGCGGAGAAGGGGATCCGGACGCCCCAGGACCTGCGCGGGCGGACGGTGGGGCTGCCGGGCTTCTTCGGGGCCTCCTATGTGGGCTTCAAGGCCCTGCTCTACGCGGCCGGCCTTTCCGACGAGGCGGTGAAGGCGGTGGACCTGGGCGGCTTCACCCAGGTGGCGGCGGTGAAGGAGGGGAAGGTGGACGCCGCCGTGGGCTACATCAACAACGAGCCCCTGGTGTTGCGGCGGTCCGGCCTCCCGGTCCACGTCCTGGACGTGGCTGATTACACCGCCTTGGTCGGCAACGGCATCCTGACCAACGAACGGACAATCCGGGACCAGCCGGACCTGGTGCGCCGGTTCCTGCGGGCCTTCCTGCGGGGCCTGCGGGATACGCTGCGGGATCCGAAGGAGGCCTTCGAGATCAGCAAGAAGTATGTGGAGGGGTTGAGCGGGGAGAACGAGGCCGCCCAGTGGGAGGTGTTGCAGGCTACCCTCCCCCTCTGGCAGGCGGAGATGCCGGGCCGTTCCGACCCCCGGGCCTGGCAGGAGATGGCCGCGGTGCTGACGCGGATGGGCCAGTTGAAGGAGCCGCTGGATCTCCATGCCGCCTACACCAACGCCTTCGTGGAGGAGATCTGGCCCCAGGTGGAACGAGGGCGATGATGCCTCGGCCGGCCCTGGTGGCGCGCCATCTTTCCCACTGCTACCCCACCGCCCGTGGGGAACTGTGGGCCCTGCGGGAGGTCTCCCTTGCCCTGATGCCGGGGGAGTTCGTCGCCGTGGTGGGTCCCTCGGGGTGCGGCAAGACGACGCTGCTGCGGATCCTGGCCGGCCTGTTGCCGCCCACCCGGGGGGAGGTCTGGCTGGGGGATCGGCCGCTGCGAGGGCCGGACCGGCGGGTGGGGATCGTGTTCCAGAAGGACGCGTTGCTGCCGTGGCGGACGACCCTGGAGAACGTGCGGCTGCCCCTGGAACTGGACGGCTGCCCGCGCCCGGAGGCGGATCGCCGGGCGCGGGCGCTCCTGGAGCAGGTGGGGCTCCAGGGGTTCGAGGAGGCGTATCCTCGTGAACTCTCCGGGGGGATGCAGCAGCGGGTGGCCCTGGCCCGGGCCCTGGTGGCGGATCCGGAGATCCTGCTGCTGGACGAGCCCTTCGCGACCCTGGACGCGCTGACCCGCGAGCGGCTGAACGAGGTCCTGATCGCCCTGTGGGAGCGGCAGCGCAAAACGGTGCTCATGGTGACCCACGACGTGCCCGAGGCGGTCTGGCTGGCGGATCGGGTGTTGGTCATGAGCCCGCGCCCGGGGGCCGTCGTGGCCGAGGTCCGGATCCCGCTCCCCCGTCCGCGGGGCGCCGACCGGTGGTCCCACCCCGCCTTCCTCCAGACGGTCTGGGCCGTCCGCCAGGCCCTGGGGGACGGCGCCCGCTGATCTCGGGGCCTCAGTCCTTCATCAGCAGGCTGAGCCCGAAACTGACCACGGCCAGCAGCACGGCGCCGACCAGGGCCGCCCCCAGGCCGTGGACCTCGAGGGGGGTCAGGGCGGCCACCAGGTAGAGGATGAGGGCGTTGACGACGAAGGTGAAGAGCCCCAGGGTGAGCAAGTTCAGCGGGAGGGTGAGCAGGAGCAGGAGCGGCCGGATCAGGGCGTTGGCCAGGCCGAGGACCAGGCCGGCCAGCAGGAAATCCCCCAGGCCGCTGCCGGCCCGGAAGGAGACCCCCGGGTAGATCTGGGAGACCACCCACAGGGCGATGGTGTTCAGCAGCCAGCGAAGCAGAAAGCGCCGCATGGTTTCCTCCCTCCTGAGATAGGGGCCTGCGCTCCGCCGCCCCGCGAGGACCATCATCCCCCTCCGCGGAGGATCCCACAAGTTCGGGGGCTTCTCTTCCGCATGGGCGCGCTGCCACCGCAGTGGGATAATAGATGGGGGAGAGACCTCGCGGAGGGAGCGCCCATGACCTCGACCGGAGCCGCTCCGGTGATCCGTGCGCCCCGGGGCCGAACGTTGACGTGTAAGAACTGGCAGATCGAGGCCGCCTACCGGATGATCCAGAACAACCTCGATCCCGAGGTGGCGGCGGATCCGGCGAACCTGATCGTCTACGGAGGCCGCGGCAAGGCAGCCCGGAACTGGGAATCCTTCTACGCCATCCTCGAGTCCCTCCGCAACCTGGAGCCCGACGAGACCCTGCTGGTGCAATCCGGCAAGCCGGTGGCCATCTTCCGCACCCACGAAGGGGCCCCCCGCGTTCTGATCGCCAACAGCAACCTGGTCCCCCGCTGGGCCACCTGGGAGGTCTTCGACGAACTGGAGCGCAAGGGGCTGATCATGTTTGGCCAGATGACGGCCGGCGCCTGGATCTACATCGGCACCCAGGGGATCCTGCAGGGGACCTATGAGACGCTGGCGGCGTGCGCGCGGACCCACTTCGGCGGGAGCCTGCGGGGGCGGTGGGTGCTGACGGCCGGCCTGGGGGAGATGGGCGGCGCCCAGCCCTTGGCCATCACGATGAACGAGGGCGTGGGGCTCATCGTGGAGGTGGACCCCCGCCGGGCCCAGCGGCGCCTCGCGCACGGCTTCCTCGATGAGATCGTGGCGGACCTGGACGAGGCGCTGCGGCGGGTGGAGCGCTATGTGCGGGAAGGGCAGGCCCGCTCCATCGGCCTGCTGAGCAACGCCGCCGACGTGTTCCCGGAACTGGCCCGCCGCGGCATCGTCCCCGACGTGGTCACCGACCAGACCCCTGCCCACGACCCGCTGATGTATGTGCCCCGCGGGCTCTCGGTGTTCGAGGCCGAGGACCTGCGGGCCCGGGATCCGCAGACCTATGTCCGGCGGGCCAAGGAGAGCATGGCCCTCCACGTCGAGGCGATGCTGGCCTTCCACCGGGCCGGCGCGGTGGTCTTCGATTACGGCAACAACCTGCGCCAACAGGCCTACGAGATGGGGGTGAAGGACGCCTTCGCGTATCCCGGCTTCGTCCAGGCCTACATCCGCCCCCTCTTCTGTGAGGGGAAAGGGCCCTTCCGCTGGGTGGCCCTCTCCGGGGACCCCGAGGACATCTACCGGACGGACCAGGCGATCCTGGAGCTGTTCCCGGAGAACGAGGCCCTGCGGCGCTGGATCACCATGGCCCAGAAGCGGATCCGCTTCCAGGGCCTGCCGGCCCGCATCTGCTGGCTGGGCTATGGGGAACGGGATCGCGCCGGGCTTTACTTCAACGAACTGGTGCGCCGCGGCGAACTGGGGGCGCCCATCGTGATCGGGCGGGATCATCTGGATGCGGGCTCGGTGGCCAGCCCCAACCGCGAGACCGAAGGGATGAGGGACGGATCGGATGCCATCAGCGACTGGCCGATCCTCAACGCCCTGTTGAACGCGGTGGCGGGGGCCACCTGGGTGGCTTTCCACCACGGCGGCGGGGTGGGGATTGGGTTCAGCCAGCACGCCGGCATGGTGGTGGTGGCCGACGGCACAAAGGAGGCCGAGGGGCGCCTGGAGCGGGTGCTGAAGACCGACCCCGGCCTGGGGGTGGTCCGCCACGCCGATGCCGGCTATGAAAAGGCCATCGAGGTGGCCCGCCGGCACGGGATCAAAATGCCGATGCTGAAATCGCCAGGGGGTGAGCGATGACGGCGCGGGAGCGGGTGGTGTTTGGGGAAGGTCGGATGCTGATCGGGGGGCGCTGGGTAGAAGGGGGCGCTCCCATTGTGGTGCGGGACAAATACACGGGGGAGGAGATCGGGGCGGTGCCGGAGGCGCGGCCGGAGGACGTGGAAGCGGCGGTGGCAGCGGCCCGAGAGGGGGCGAAGGCCATGGCGGCGCTGCCGGCCTGGCGGCGGGCGGAGATCCTGCGGCGGGTGGCGGAGGCGCTGCGGGAGCAGAAGGAGGCCTTCGCCCGTCTGATCGCGGCGGAGGCGGGGAAGGCGTTGAAGTGGGCCCGGGTGGAGGTGGAGCGAGCGATCTGGACCTTCACCCTGGCGGCGGAGGAGGCGCGGCGGGTGGGGGGCGAGGTGATCCCGATGGACGCGGTGCCGGCGGGGGAGGGGGCCTTTGGGTTTTACGTGCGGCGGCCGGTGGGAGTGGTGGCGGCCATCTCGCCCTTCAACTTCCCCCTCAACTTGGTGGCCCACAAGGTGGCGCCGGCGCTGGCGGCGGGGAACGCGGTGGTGCTCAAGCCGGCCTCCAGCACACCCCTGACGGCGGTGGCGTTGGGGCGGGTGCTGGAAGCAGCGGGGGTGCCGGCAGGGGGCTTCAATCTGATTTTCGGCCCCGGGGGGACGGTGGGGGAGGCCCTGGCCGCCCATCCAGGGGTGGATTTGGTGAGTTTCACCGGGAGCCGGGCCGTGGGGGAGCGGCTGACGCGGGTGGTGGGGATCAAGCGGCTGATCCTGGAACTGGGCAACACCACCCCGGTGGTGATCGCGCCGGATGTGACGGATCTGGAAGGGGTGGCGCGGCGGCTGGCGGTAGGGGCCTTCTATTACTCGGGCCAGGTGTGCATCTCGGTGCAGCGGATCTACAGCCATCGGGCGGTGTTGGAGCCCTTTGTGGAGCGGCTGGTGGCGGCGGCGGAGGGGATGGTGGTGGGGGATCCCCTGGACGAGCGGGTGGAGATCGGGCCGCTGATCGACGAGCGGGAGGCCCTGCGGGTGGAGGGCTGGATCCAGGAGGCAGTGACGGGGGGCGCTGAGGTGGCCACAGGAGGCCGGCGGGAGGGGCCGGTGGTCTGGCCAACGGTGCTGATCCGAGCTCGGCCGGAGATGCGGGTGGTGCGGGAGGAGGTGTTTGGGCCGGTGGTCTCGGTGCTGGAGACGGAGGACTTTGAAGGAGCCCTGGAGGCAGCCAACGCCACCGAATACGGGCTGCAGGTGGCGGTGTTCACCCGGGACATCGGGCGGGCCCTGGAGGCGGTGCGGCGGCTGCAGTTCGGGGGCATCATCATCAACGACACCCCCAGTTTCCGGGCCGACCACATGCCCTACGGCGGGGTCAAAGGCAGCGGCCTGGGCCGGGAAGGGGTCCGCTACGCCATCGAGGAGATGACCCACATCCACATGGTCGTCATCCGCCCACCCCTCTGATCCCAAGGACGGGGCGTCGCCGATGCAGGCCGATCTGCTGATCCGCCACGCCGCCCAGGTGGTGACCCCTGTGGGCCGGCGCCCGTTGCGGGGGAAGGCCCTAGGGTCCCTTCAAGTGATCCCGGACGGCGCGGTGGCTGTGCGGGAGGGCCGCATCCTCGCCGTGGGCCCGACGGCCGAGGTGGAGGCCCGGCTCCGGGAGGTCACCGAGGTCCTGGAGGCCCGGGGCCAGGTGGTGGTGCCCGGCTTCGTGGATCCCCACACCCATCTGGTGTGGGCGGGCGACCGAGCCGCCGAGTTCGAGCGGCGGCTTCAGGGGGCCACCTACCTGGAGATCCTTCAGGCCGGCGGCGGCATCCTGGCCACGGTCCGGGCGACTCGGGAGGCCTCGGTGGAGCAGTTGCGGGCGGAGACCCGAAGCCGGATGGACCGGATGCTCCTCCACGGCACCACCACCGCGGAGGCCAAGACCGGCTACGGGCTGGCGCCCGAGGCCGAGTTCCGCCTTCTGGATGTGATCCACGATCTGGACGCGACGCATCCCCTCGACCTGGTGCCGACCTTCCTGGGCGCCCACGCCATCCCCGAGGAGCATCGGGCAGACCCCGAGGCCTACGTGGCGCTTCTCGTCGAGGCGATGCTCCCGGCGGTGGCGGCCCGACGTTATCCCGTGGAGGGGCCGTGGCGGGCGCCGTGGACAGACGGGCGGGCGGCGTGGTTCTGCGACGTCTTCTGCGAACGGGGGGCCTTTGACCTCGACCAGACCCAGCGGATCCTGGAGGCCGCCCGCCGCCTGGGCTTCGGCCTGAAGGTCCACGCCGACGAATTCGTGCCTTCCCTCGGGGCCACGCCCCTGGCGGTGGCCCTGGGGGCAACCAGCGTCGACCATCTGGTGAGCACGCCGCCCGAGCACCTGGCCCTTCTGGCCCGCTCGGAGACGGTGGGGGTGATGCTCCCCGGCACCTCCTTCGGGCTGGGGAGCGGCCATTACGCCCCGGCCCGGCGGTTCCTGGAGGCAGGCGGCGCCCTGGCCATCGCCACCGACCTGAACCCGGGGACTTCATGGTGCGAATCGATGCCGATGATGATGGCCCTGGCGGCCCGGTATTTGGGCCTCACCCCGGCCGAGGCTTTGGCCGCCGCCACCCTGAACGCCGCCTGCGCCCTCGGCCTGGGCCACGAGATCGGGAGCGTGGAGATCGGCAAATGGGCCGACCTGGTGGGGATCGACGCGCCGGATTATCGGCACCTCGCCTATCGCTACGGAGTGAACCTGGTGCACACCGTGATCAAGCGGGGGAAGATCGTGGTCCGGGAGGGCCAGGCGGTGTATAGGGGAACCGACGGCGCCCGGCCCGGGGGAGATCGTCCGTGAGGAGGTAGCGATGAGCATCGGCCAGCGGATCCCCATGCGGGATGGGTCTCTGAAGGTGACCGGCCGCCTACGGTTCGGGGCCGACCTGCGGCTGCCGGACCTGCTCTATGCCCGCCTGGTCCTCAGCCCCCACGCCCATGGCCGCATCCGCGGGATCATAACAGCGCGGGCCCGGGCCGTCCCGGGGGTGGTCGCCGTGCTGACGGCGGCGGACCTGCCGTGGTTCCGACGGGAGCCGGAGAACCATGCCAGGGCCTTGCTGGCCTGGGAACGGGTGGTTTACTCCGGCCAGCCGGTGGCCGTGGTGCTGGCGGAGAGCGAGGCGGCGGCCGCGGACGGCGCCGCCCGGGTGGAGGTGGACATCGAGCCGCTGCCGGCGGTGGTCGATCCCTTGGCGGCGATGGCCGAGGGGGCCCCCCGGATCTGGCCCGGTGGCCGGCCGGGGACGCGGGCCGACGCCGGGGCCCACGCCGCCGATGTCGGCGGGGCAGCGG
>NZ_PSLG01000118.1:0-2711 GCF_040289485.1 Thermoflexus sp. | reverse complement strand
CCCCGCTGACGGTGGAGAGCCGGCTGCGACAGGCCGCGGCGCTGGCCCAGGCCGGCCGGTGGGAGGGGGTGGCCGCCGCCCTGCGGGCGGCCCTGCCCCTGGCCCGCGACCGCGCGCAGGAGGCCCAGATCCGGGAGCGCCTGGCCGAGGCCCTGGAGGCGATGGAGACCTACCCCGCTGCCCTGGAGCAATATGCGGCCATCTTGGCCTTCGCCCAGATCCCTGCTTACCGGGCCGAGATCGAAGAGCGGGCGGCCTTCGCCCTCTGGAAGGCGGGCCAGACGGCGGAGGCCATCGCCCGCTGGCAGGCGCAGTGTGCCCCCGAGACCCCGGCGGCCTACCGGGCCCTGGTCCGGCTGCTGGAGGCGGGGATCCCGGTGCCGGACGACCTGCGCGGGCGGATCGACGCGGCCGCCGGGCAATGCCTCCCGGCGGTCCAGGCCTTCGAGCGCTGGATCGCCGCCCACCCAGACCACGGCGATCTGCACTTTGAAGCGGCGCGGTGCTACTGGGATCTGGGGAACCGGGCCGCGGCGCACGCCCATCTGGATGCCCTCCTCCGCGACCATCCCACCGCCGCCCGCTGGGGGGACGCGTGGCTGGAGAAGGGGAGGCTGTGGATCCAGAGCGGCGCAGTCGCGGATGCGGTGGCCCTGTGGCAACGGTTCCTCCAGCGCCATCCGGAACATCCCTTCACCCCCACGCTGTTGTGGGAGGCGGCCCGCCTTCTGGAGCGGAACGGGGCGGAGGCGGCGGCCGAGGCCTTTTACCAGCGTCTGGCCGCAGGGTTCCCGGGTCATCCCCGGGCCCCGGAGGCCTGGCATCGCCTGGGGGTGCTGCGCTACGCCCGGGGCGATCTCGCGGGGGCTGCCGCCGCCTGGGAGGCGCTGGAGGCGCGTTACCCGGAGACGTCGTGGGCCCTGACGGCTCGGTTCTGGCGGGGGAAGGTGGCGCAGGCGCGGGGAGATCCGGCGGAGGCCGCGGCCGCCTGGCGGGCGGTAGCTGCCCGCGCCGCCGGCCGCTTCTTCGGGGAGCGGGCCCGTCACCTGCAGATGGGCATCGATCCGTTCGCCGCCGGCGGCCCGCCGGCTTTCCCCGATCCCGAGGAGGGGCGGGGGGCGGCGGAGGCGTGGCTGGCGGCCCGGCTGAACCTCACCGACACCGTCGTCCTGCGGACGGCGGCCTTCACCGCTGACCCCCTCTGGGCGGCCGGGGAGGAGGCCTGGCGGATGGGATGGTGGGTGGAAGCCCGAGCCCTGTGGACGGCCCTGCGCCAGCGGCTGGATGGGGACCCGGTAGCCCTTTACGGCCTGGCCCTGGCTTTCCGGGAGCGGGGGGCCGACGCGCTGGCCGTCCAGGCGGCGGCCCGACTCCTCGCCCGGCTGGGGGTGGATCCGCTGGCCGCGCCGCCGTTCTTGGCCCGCTTGGCCTATCCCACCCCCTATCGGGAGCAGGTACTGGCTGAGGCCCAGCGCTACGGGCTAGATCCGTTGTTGCTCTATGCGCTGATGCGCCAGGAGAGCCTGTTCGACCCCTGGGCGACCTCCGTCGCCCAGGCTCGGGGGCTGATGCAGATCATCCCGCCGACCGCCCGGGGCATCGCCGCCGCCCTGGGGATGTCCGTTCCGGAGTCCTGGCTGTACCGCCCGTGGGTCAGCCTGGCCTTCGGGGCCTACTACCTGGCGCAGCAGCGGGATCGGTTCGGCGGGAACTTGTGGGTGGCGGTGGCCGCCTACAACGGCGGGCCGGGGAACGCCGCCCGCTGGTGGGCGGCGGCCCGGGGCGACCCCGATCTCTTCTACGAGCGGATCTCCCTGGAGGAGACCCGGCGCTATCTGGAGCGGATCACCGAGCACCTGGCCATCTACCGCGCCCTCTATCGCCCCGGGCCGCCGTAGCCCGGGCTTGCCCTCACTCCTCCTCTTCTTCCTTTTCCTTCTTGCCCTTGCCGATGACCTCCACCTCGGGCGTCTCTGCCGGCAGCGCCGCCTCCTCCACGGCCTCCGCGGCGGGCGCGGTCACCAGGGCGATCAGTTCATCCGGATCGGTGAGGATGGTGACGCCGGGGGGCACCGGCAGGTCCCGCACGTGGATGGCCGCGTCCACCCGGTCCAGGGCCCTCAGGTCCACGGGGATGGCCTCGATGAGGTCCTGGGGCAGGCACTCGATCTCCACGTGGGTGAGCCCGTGGACCAGGATCCCCTCGCCCCGCTCCACGGCTGGGGAGGTGCCGACGAAGACCACAGGGACCTCGACACGGATCTTCTCGGTCATCTCCACCGCCTGGAAGTCGACGTGGAGGATCTCGCGGCGGATGGGCTCCCGTTGGACCTCGCGGATGAGCACCCAGTGGCTCTGGCCGTCCACCTGCAGCGTGATCAGCCGGGCGCCCCCGCGGGCCTGGCTCAGGACCCGCTGGAGCGCGCGGCCCTCGATCTGGATCGGGGTGGATGGGAGGTGGCGGCCGTAGACCACGGCCGGGATCCACCCCTGGCGGCGGAGGGCCTTCACCGCCTTGCCGGTCACCGTCCGCACCTTCGCGTTCAACACCAGTTCCGCCATCGCTGCACCTCGGCGTAGGGATCGGGGTTCCGGTCGAGACAGGCGCTCTTTCAGGGGGACCGTGGCCCTTGCCGGGCGGCCCGGGCGAACCGACCCCGGAGCCCGGCGAGGGCCAGGCCCAGCAGCAGGCCGCGGGCGGTGGCCGCCCG
>NZ_PSLG01000117.1:2455-2726 GCF_040289485.1 Thermoflexus sp. | reverse complement strand
AGGCGTCAAGGACGATCCCGGTCACCGGCCACCTCCCGCCGGTGGTCGTCCAGATGATCGCGCAGGGCCGGGGTCCCGGCCAGGACCCCCTCCCACCGGCGCCAGCCGGACGCCGGCCGGGTTGGGCGCAGGAGCACCCCCTCGGGCCGGATCTCAACGGCGCAGAGAGTCCCTTCGTACAGGCCAGCCTGCTCCCGCACCCGCTTCGGAATCACCACCTGTCCTTTGGCGGAAACACGCACCGTCTCCACGGCCCTCTCCCCTCGTTGGA
>NZ_PSLG01000117.1:0-2388 GCF_040289485.1 Thermoflexus sp. | reverse complement strand
TGGGAGTGCAAGGGGAGACGACCGGCGCGGCCGGTGAACCATCCACACCAAAAGAATCCTGGAAACAGGCTGCCATCCCCTTAAGCGCAACCGTCCTGTCACCAGCTGCACCGACGGTCAGCCGCCCAGAGGGAGCGGAAGCGGTTGCCTCACCTCTGCCGGGTCAGCCGACGCACATAGCCCGGAGGGTCAAACGTTAAAAGAAGGCTCACCAAGAAGACCTCAGGTCCTCAACCGAAGACCCGTTCCTTTACTTTCAACGTGGACGCGTCACGGCACACTCCCCCAGGCCCGCACCAGACGGGTGCCAAGGTCCGTCCGCAGGGCCAGGTGGAAGCCGGAAAATCCTTCGCCGGGGGCAATATCGCGCCCAAGGCCGGCACGCAGGTCCCCTGGCCCCTGCCAGCTATCCGGTCCCCGGACCCGGCAGGGATGCGTGACCGGCAGGGCCGTCGGGTCGACCTGCGGCCGGCGTCGGCGGGCAGTCGCTGCCCCAGGTGCTGCCGCAGCGCTTCGAACGCCCCCAGAGCCCGCGCACCCGGCGGGAAATCGTGGGCCCAGTTCTGACGGACCGCGGCCAGGAATGCCCGTTCACTCGGTCGCCGGAGTAGGTGGCGGACCAGAGCGTGGGTGAGGCGCTCGGCGTCGGCAGGGGCTGGCCCGGGGCGGCGGGGGATCGGCCCTGCGCCTGCGCGCAGGGCATCGTCCACCAGGACGGAGACGTGGACAGACAGGTCGGCCAGGGGCATCGGTGGAACAGGCCTCCACCGCCGAGAGTGAGCGCTCACCCCTTCTCTGCCCGTGGGGCTCTGTTCCTTGGCAAAGCAACCCACACCATGCGCCTGAGGCGGCGCGCAGGGTGTTCGGAAAGTGCAGGGACACCCATAAGCCCAGGGTCAGGTTCCAGCGGAGGAGACGGCCCCCCACCGCCCGCATCACCCTGGCGAAGGTCCTCTCCGAACAGGAGCGCCCACACAGGCCCTTGATGGATGTCGATCCACGATTCCACCTGGGAACGCTGCCGGTAGATTTCCCGATGCGCCCGCCACAGCCGTTGCGCCCACCGCCGCTCCGGGCGCGCCCCCCTCGCCAGAGGCGCTCCCGCACCCGCTGGCTCCTCCCAGACAAGGCGCCGGCCCCGAACCACAGCTCCTCCCCCCTGGCCCGCCTCACTGCACGGGGGATCGCAGGCGCCGGATCGCCGCACCCCCATGCCGGTGCCCCTCACCCGCCCCAGTTGCCAAGGCTCCCCTCCCAGGGCCGGCGGGGCCGGCCAGAGGGTACATGCCTCCCACCGCTCCTCCAAGAGGCGCCGCTCCCGGTCGAGGAGAGGGCCTCCCGGAGAGGCGAGGCCGTTGTGTGAAGGTCCAGAGGGCCGGGACCAGGCCCGCGCGGTCGAGGGGAAGGTGGTCCCGGGGCCGGGGATGGGGGGCGCCGAACACCGCCGCGATTTTGACCAGCAGCGCCAGAGGGAGGGCGGCCATACCTCCCCCTTCCCACGCGATCGGGGCCTCACCGGCCTACCCCCGCCCGTTCTCCACCAGCCTCACAGGGACTTGACACGCCGGGGGTCCACCCGGTACAATAGCGGCGGTACAATACCGGCAATAGATTACCAGTATTATCTTTCCTCATACAGGGATACCGGTGGGCGAACGGTGGACCATCTTCACCAACCACGCGGCGGTGCTCCTGTATCTGCTGGAGCATCCGGGGGCCACCATCCGCCGCATCGCCGATGATCTCGGCCTGGCGGAGCGCACGGTCGTGGGGATTCTGCGTGACCTCCGCTGCGATGGGTACTTGCTCGTCCAAAAGGAGGGCCGACACAACGTGTACCGGGTGAACCCGGAGGGGCCCATGCGACGGCCGGAACATGGCGGCATGACCATCCACCAGTTTTTCGTCCGTGTGCTCCGCGACCTGGAACAGGCCCGCATGACCATCCAGAACCACATCCAAAAAGGAGGGCACCGGCCGGGAGACGGTGGCCGGGAGCCAGAGCTCTCCGAACGACTCTGATCCGTGCGCATACCCCTGTGGAGGCCCAAAACGAGATGCGGCAACCGAGACACCGCTGGACGACGATAGCCGGAGGGATATCCCTCCTGGCCTCTGGGCCGGCGCCCCTGGCCCCTCCCGGCGGAACGCTGCTCCCCGTGGAGGCCCTCGCTGTGCTGAGCAGGGAGTTGCCCTGGGCAAAAAGACCGCTCCGTCGCCTGTACACCTTCGTTCCACCACCGTGGCGCCTTCGCCTTTCACAGGTACTCGGTGTATCGGCGAGAAGCAGAGGGTCTGAGCCGGAACGGTGGTGGGCGTGCGGGTAAGAAGCCCCGGAAGGTCTTCGCCCCATGCCTGGCCAGACCCAAGCGCGCGCTCCGCGCAACA
>NZ_PSLG01000116.1:0-2726 GCF_040289485.1 Thermoflexus sp. | reverse complement strand
CGGTCTACGCGCCACGGGTCGAGGAAGCCGGAAGGGGCCGGTCATCCGTTTCGCCGCGCAGGGTGAAAGAGATGACGATGCGCCACGGAACGGCAAGAACAAGTAAGCTGTTCCGATGGGGGGTGGGGCCTGGCCCCACCCCCTCGCCTTCACTCGGCGATCCAGGGAAGCAGGTTGGCCACGGACTCCAGGACCGCGTCGGGCCGGACCGGCCCCTGGCGATCGGCCGGGCGGAACTTTCCGGTCTGGACGAGGATCCCCCGCATCCCGACCGCTTGGGCCCCGCCCACATCGACCTCGATGTCGTCCCCCACCATGGCCACCCGCTCGGGAGGCAGCCCGAGGTCCGCCAGGACCATCCGGAAGAAGGCCGGATCGGGTTTGCCCAGGATGAGGGCCGGCTGCCCGGTGGCGGCCTCCAGGGCGGCCACGAAGGGCCCCACGTCCAGCCGCAGCCCGTCGGCCGCCTGCCAGTAGCGGGTCCGTCCCAACCCGATGAGCCGTGCCCCCCGTTCGTGGATCAGGCGGAACGCCCGGTTCAGCCGTTCGAAGGTCCAGCCCTCCCCCAGGTCACCCACCACCACCGCGTCCGGGGCCTCTGCGTCCACGGGGACGCCGGCGAAGTCCTCCAGGGCGCCCTCCGGGACCAGGAGGTAGGCCCGCGCTCCCTGTTCCCGGAGGAAACGGCCGGCCGCCCATGGGGGGCTGTAGATCTCCTCAGGGGCAGCGGCGATGCCCATCCCGCGCAGGCGCTCCGCCAGGGCGCGGCGGCTGCGGGTGGTGGTGTTGGTGACGAAGCGGACCGGGATGCGGTGGGCCCGCAGGGCAGCCAGGACCTCCGCCGCGCCGGGGATCGGTCCCTGGGCGGTATAGAGGGTGCCGTCCAGGTCGAACAGGACGGCGGCGATATCGGCCAGCGGCCCGCGCAGTCCCCGCATAGGGCCTCACCCGTCGGAGGGTTCCGGTTCGGAAACCGCCGGGAGGGCCTCGGCCACGGCGGTGCGGAACGCCTCGAACCGTCCCTCCAGGATCGCTTGCCGCAGCCTCTCCATGAACCGGAACATGGTGTGGAGGTTGTGGAGGGTGGTCAGATACATCGCCATGGGCTCCCCTACGTTGAACAGGTGACGCAGGTAGGCCCGGGAGAACCGCCGGCACGTCGGGCATTCGCATGTCTCATCGATGGGACGGGGATCCTCGGCGTAGGCCGCGTTGCGCAGGTTGAGACGGCCGCCCCAGATGAGGGCTGTTCCGTGCCGAGCCACGCGGGTGGGCATCACGCAATCGAAGAGGTCCACCCCCCGGGCCACTGCCTCCACGAAATCCTGCAACGTCCCCACTCCCATCAGGTAGCGGGGCTTCTCCTCAGGCAGCAGGGCGTCCATCAGCGACAGGATGCGGTAGGTGTCGGCCTTCGGCTCCCCCACGGAGAGCCCCCCGATGGCGTAGCCGGGGAAATCCAGCGCGACCAGGAAGCGGGCGCTGCGGGTTCGCAGATCCTCGAACACCCCGCCCTGCACGATGCCGAAGAGGGCCTGGTCCGTGCGACGGTGGGCGGCCCGGCAGCGCTCCGCCCAGCGATGGGTCCGTTCCAGGGCCTTCACGTTATACGCGTAGTCCAGGGGCGGTGGGCATTCGTCTAGGCACATGATGAGATCCGCCCCCAGGTTCTCCTGGACGCGGATGGCCTTCTCTGGCGTGAACCGATGGAGGGAGCCGTCCAGGTGGGAGCGGAAGGTCACCCCGTCGTCGTCCACCTCCCGCAGGCCCTGCAGGCTGAAGATCTGGAACCCCCCGCTGTCCGTGAGGATAGGGCCGTCCCAGCCCATAAATCGATGGAGGCCGCCCAGGCGGGCGATCCGCTCATCGCCCGGGCGCAGATAAAGATGATAAGTATTGGCGAGCACAAGGGTGGCCCCCAGGGCCTTCAGATCCCAGGGGGGCACCGTCTTGACCGCCCCCTGGGTGCCCACCGGGGCGAAGCAGGGCGTCGGGATCCGCCCGTGGGGAGTATCCAGGAACCCAGCCCGGGCCCGGCCGTCTCGGGCGACGATGGTGAACCGGAAGCCGTGGGAGGACATCGGCGGTCTCCTCGCGTCGGCCTATGGGCTCGTCTGCGGGCCCAGGTAGCCCATCGCCTCCTCGTGATCGCCATCCATCACCAGGTGAAGATAGCGCCCGTCGGTGGCCTCCGGGACGTCGATGACCTTCACGTAGGCGGCCTCCTCGGGCAGCAGGGTGGGCAGATGGTTCGGCGCCTGGAGGAAGAACTCCGCCCGGAAGATCGCCCCTTCGTCGTCCGGGATGAGGTCCAGCGGGTAGATCTGGGCCTCGATGAGGTCCCGGAAGAAATGGGTGCCGTAAGAGAGTTCGGGCGCCCCCTGGGACCCCCGCAGCCCGATCTCCACCAACGCCCGGGCGTTGTAGATGTCGGCATAGCCGACCTTCACCCCCAGGTAAGGGTTGACAACAGCTGACATTTTTATTATCAGCCATTTCAGCCACGAAGCTTTCCGACGGGGCACGCCCGCACGGAACCCGCCCCCTCACCGCCTGGCGGTGGGTTCGAGGTGGGCCAGCGCCCCGTTCCCACAGCCGGTGGACGGCTCGCGGGTTTTCTGCCATCATGCAGATAGAGCCGGTGAAAACCCAGCCGGCTCCGGGCTGGCCACCCCAAACGGCCCTACCGGGAGTTCCCCGGGAAGGGACGCCTGTGGAGATCCCTC
>NZ_PSLG01000115.1:0-2817 GCF_040289485.1 Thermoflexus sp. | reverse complement strand
GTGCGGCCCCACAGGTGGGCGGCGTCCCGCAGCTCCGCCTCCCCGTCGTGGATCCGGAGGTAGACCGGCCGGGGGGCCTGCCCGCGGATCACCAGGCCGTCGAAGCCGGCGTATTTCAGTTCGGCCGGGAAGAAGCCGCCGCTCTGGGAGTCGCCGATGGCCCCGGTGAGCGGGGACTTGGCATTGGCCATCAGGCGGGACTGGCCTGAGACGGGCGCGCCGGTGAGCGGGCTCAGGAAGAGGGTGAGGACGTTGCGGGGGTCGAAAGGATCGAGGCCGGGGGGCAGCTCCCGCAGGATGTAGTAAAGCCCCATGGCGCTGCCCCCCATATAGGTGCGGTAGAAGGTCTCCGGCGGCGTCTCCACCCACAGGCGGCCCTCGGTGAGGTCGACGTGGAGGATGCGGCCGGTGTAGCCGTAAGCCACGGCCCCCTCCTCGAGCGAGATCGGCGCCCCGCCTGCCCAAGGCGGAAACGGCCCCGGGGTTCCGGGCCGGGGAGCGGGGCGGCGGTGCCTCGATGGTAGCCGCGATCTGTCCTCCGCGCAAGCCCGTGCGGGCCTACCCGCGGCGCGACCCGCGGGCCGCCACCAGCGGCTCCAGCGTCTCGATCCACAAGGCCAGCCGCCCGGCGAACCGCTCCAGGCTCTCCTCGTCGGGCGGGGGGAGTGGGTGGGTCTCGAAGACCTTGGCCCAGCCCCGATCCCACGGCTCGGCCTCCACGAAGGGGCCCAGCCGCGCACGGATCTCCCAGATCGACGGGACCACCGCCGCCAGCGCCGCCCGGTTCCGCTCCGGGTCCCGGCTCTCGAAGTGGAGCCCGATCTCGATCCGGCCGCGCCGCTCCCCCAGCATCCACACCTCATAGTGAAAGGCCGGATCGCCGTAGTAAACCTGGACCAGCCAGGGCCGCGCCCGCCAGCGGAAGGCCCGCAGCCCTGGCGGCAGGTGCCCTCGCAGGCGCTGGGGCAGGGCCTGCATCCACTCCCGCCACCGCACCGGATCGCCCTCCGGTCAGCGGGGGGCCGGCGGGCGGGCCAGGGCCACGCTGGCCAGGAAGAGCAGGCCGGCCAGGCCGTAGAACACATCGTAGCCCAACAGCCCGCCGGCGCTGCGGTTGAGGGCGTCGATCCCGGGCCCGCTCAGCCGAGCGATGGCGCTCCCCATAGCGGTGGCGATGTTCCCCAGGCCCAGATACCGAGCCGCCTCGTCGGCCGGCACGATCCGCGTGATCCAGGCCCAACTGGCCGCCACGAACAACGCCGCCCCGACGCCGATCCCCATGGCCGTGCCGATGAGGGCCGGCAGTTCGGGCCGCCCCGCCAGCCGCGAGACCCCCAGGAACCCGAAGGTGCCCAGCCCGGCCAGGACCCCTGCTCCCCGCAGCAGCGGACGGATCCCCCAGCGATCGGCCAGCGCCCCGGCCGGGATCAGCAGGATCAGGATCATCGCCCCCAGCACCGCCGACAGGGTCCCGTTGAGGGCCTGGGCCTGCTCCAGGGTCAGGGACATGGTGTCCCGCAGAAAGAAGATCAGGAACGTACGCAGCGTCAACAACGCCCACCAGAACACCAACCGATGGGCCAGCCAGAAGGCAAAGGTGGGGGCCCGGTCCCAGTCCACGTGGTAGATCCACGCCGGACGGCGGGCCGGGGGCTCGGCCAGGGCGTGGGAGGGGACGGCCCCAGCGGTGAGCAGGCCGATCCCTGCGTAAAGGGCCAGAAGCACCGGATAGGGTCCCCAGATCTGCCCCCGCCCCAGGAAGTAGCCGGCCACCAGCGGCCCGATCACCACCGCCGGGATCTCCATGAACCCCTTCACCCCGGAGGCGCGTCCCCGCCGGTCCTCCGGGACATGGTCCGGGATCAGCCCCTGGTAGGCGGCCTGCACCATGTTGGAGAAGGTCTGCACCAGGAGCAGGGCCAGGACCAGCATAGGCACCGAGGGAGCCGCCACCAGCAGCGCCAGGGCGACGGCTAACCCCAGGCTGCCCAGCCAGAGGAAGGGCTTGCGCCGTCCCCAGGGCGTGCGCAGCCGGTCGCTCCATGCCCCGAAGAGGGGCTGCACCAGAGCCGCCCACACCAGGCCGATGAAGGCCACGCCGCCCAGGAGGGTGTTCTGCCATCCGGGGCCGGCCAACTGGCTGGCCTTCTGGCTCAGCCACGGGGGATCGACAACGTTGGAGGTCATGGTCAGGGCCAGGCCATAAAGGCCCAGGGCGATCCATTGGGGCCAGGTGGTCGCCGCACCGCGCGCTGTTGTCGCCATCCAAGGCCTCCTCCGCTCGAACAGGAGCCGTTCCGTGGCGCATCGTCATCCCTTTCACCTTGCGCGGCGAAACGGATGACCGGCCCCTTCCGGCTTCCTCGACCCGTGGCGCGTAGACCGGCCCTTCGCCGTTCCGCCGCCAGAGGGATCTCCACAGGCGTCCCTTCCCGGGGAACTCCCGGTAGGGCCGTTTGGGGTGGCCAGCCCGTAAAGCCGTAGATTGAGCGCCGCATTCAGGTCCCGGTCCAGCTCCAGCCCGCACGCCGCGCAGCGAAACACCCGGCAGGACAGGGGAAGCCTGGGGCCCACCTGCCCGCAGCGCGCGCAGCGTCGGGTGGACGGGAAGCCCCGTGGCGCTACAATGAGCTGCGATCCGTACCACCGGGTCTTGTACGCCAGCATCCGCCGGAAGGCGCCCCAGCCCGCGTCGGCCACAGACTGGGAAAGCCTCCCCCGCCCAAGACCCCGCACGCCCAGGTCTTCCACCACCATGACCGGCTTGGTTTTCGCCAGCCACGTGGTCACCTGGTGCAGGAAGTCTTGGCGGATGTT
>NZ_PSLG01000031.1:25113-26566 GCF_040289485.1 Thermoflexus sp. | reverse complement strand
GAGGGGGACGGCGACGGTGGGCAGTTCCTCCAGGGAGGTAGGTGCGGGGCGGCAGGTGCCCCCCAGCAGGGCCAGGGCCAGGAGCCCAATGGGAACCCGGGACCGATGGGTCATGGCGGACCTCCAGAAGCAAGGGTCTCCAAAGAAATGATAGGCGCGAGGGACGACGAGATGTCGGTGGGCAAGGGGCTGCTCCGGGGGCCATCCCACCGCCTCAAAAAACGAGGCGGCCCTCGGGAGGGCCGCCTCGTCTGCACCCCTGGCGGAAGGGCGGGGCTCAGCGCTTCGTCCGGAAGCCGAGCGCAGTGTAGAGCGGGCACCACCCCACCAGAGAAGTGAGGACGAAGACCACGCCGATGATCGTCAGGATGATCCCCAGGGTGTTGAAGCGCAGGACGAAGGCCGAGACCATGATGAAGACCACCGCTAGGATCACCCGGACGATCCGATCCCAACCGGCCATGTTCACCGTCATGGCGGACCTCCTTTCGTTAAAGATCCTTTGGGAGGCAGAAAGGGCCCCTCACTCCTCCGCGTCCTCGTCGTGATGATAGTGCGCGTGGGCGATGGCGAGATACTCCGCCCGCAAGCGCTCCCGCGCCGCGGTCGCATGGGCCATCGCCTCCGGATCCATCACCTTCATCAGTTCGTTGATGAAATACCCCTCGGGCACCGCCCCTTCGATGTGGATGACCTCGTTGATCACGGTGCGGGGGACGCCGTAGACGCCGTAGGCGTCGGCCAGTTCGGGGAACTCCATGGCCTCGATCATGTCCGCCCGGACCCACGGGCTCTCAAAAGCCGCCTGATGGGCCAGCCGGACCATCCGGGGGCAATACGGACAGGTCGGCGTGACGAAGACCTGGATGTGGACCGGCACGTTCAGCGTCGCCAGGCGCTTGCGGCTGGACGGCGAGAGCCCCGAGTCCCGGCGGCCGACCATCCGGATGTCCTCGATCAGAGACCCGAACTCGTAGCCGGAGGGGATGCCGAAGTAGCGGATGCCGTAGTCCTGATCCCCTTCAATGATCACCGCCGGGGCCTTGTCAACGCCATAGCGCTCCGCCACCTCCCGATCGATGATCCGGTTGTAAACCTCCACTGTGATCTGATTCGAGAGGCCAGCGACCTCCTCGATCAACTGGCGCGTCTCGCGGCAATACATGCAATCCACGTTCTGCGTGAAGACGACCAGCCGCACCGGATGCGCGAGATCGGCCAGCATCCGGCGGACCTCCTCGCGGGTGTGGGGATCCAACAACGCCATAGCAACCTCCTTCCGGTTCGGCTTCGGGCTTCGATCCGCAGCCCCCGCTCTCCCCAGTCCGAGGGCCTGGTGGCGCGGACCGTTGCCCTTCATTCCCTTTAGATGCGGGGATGGGGCGGGGGTGACATGGGCTGGGGATCAGAAAAAACGGGCGGCGGCTATGTGGCCGCCGCCCGTTTTTTCTGA
>NZ_PSLG01000031.1:0-25103 GCF_040289485.1 Thermoflexus sp. | reverse complement strand
CCGCCGGGGCCATCGGGCGTGGGGCTCACGCCGCTCGGCCCGACAGGCGCATCGCCCGGGCGGAGGCGATGAGGGCCAGCGCGGTGATGAGGAGGGCCGCGATGAGCACGATGGCGAACGTCGCCGGCTGCGGCCACGTCAGGCCCAGCGCCGCGTCCAGGCTGTAGCGCCCGGGGCCGTAAAGCCCGAAGAAGCCGCTCAGAGCGATGAGGACCAGGTTGTATTCAAAGCCGCCCTGCTCGATCCACAGCCCCTTGGGCGCGTGGACCCGGACGATGGCCACCAGCTGAGTGGCCAGCAGCGGCAGGGCCGCCACGGGCGTCGCCAGGCCGAGGGCGAGGAGCAGGCCGCCAAGGAGCTCCCCCAGGCCCAAGGCCAGCGCCCACGGGCGGCCGGGCCGGAAGCCCAGGCCCTCCACCCAGCCCGCCGTCCCGTTCAGGCCGCTGCCCCCGAACCAGCCCAGCAACTTGCGCGCCCCATGGCCCGCGAAGAGCAACCCGATGAGAACCCGAAGGATTCCCAGGCCCAGATCCAGCGGCAGCATGGCGCCTCCACCTCCTCTTCGCGGGTTGAGCCGTTGCCCCGGCGATCCGGAGCCTCGACAGGGGCGGGGCGCGGATCACCTCCCCCACCGGGCCAGGAGGTCCCACCGACGGGTCGCCGTCGCCAGCGCCTCCATCCCCGTGCGGGCGCGAGGGATCCGCCCCCGCGACAGCATCCGCCACAGGTCCTGGCGCCGCATCGGCCTCACCTCCTGGCCGGTCCCAGGGTGTCCGGAACCCGGAAGGCCGGGGGACACGGCCACTTTCCTTATTAGCCCTTACCATGTGAGCGATACATAAACATTTCGTTAACGTTTTATGAGCGAGGGACCGGCCTCCGGGGGAGGCCTCTGGGGTGTTGCCAGGGGCCCCGCTGGGTGCTATAATAAAAGGCGCCGTGGGCGGTTAGCTCAGGTGGTGAGAGCGCCGTGTTGACAACGCGGAGGTCAGAGGTTCGAGTCCTCTACCGCCCACAGGGCCTGCCCGGAAACCGGGCGGGTGACGCTTCCTAAACCCGACGAAGGGGACATGTCCTCAGGGAGGCCCCACGACAGAGCGCGGGCCCCATAGGCTGAGAGGGCCCGCCGTGGAGGACCTGAGGATACCGCCCTGGAGGGGCCGCCTCGAACCGGCCCGGCCGGCGTAGGGGCGGACGGGCGGGCCGCCGTTATCCGGCCGAGAGGGCGGCCGCGTCTCGGGCGCGGCCGAAATGGGGTGGAACCGCGGGAGATCGCGCCTCCCGTCCCGATGGGGCGGGAGGCGCCTTTCGTTCTGGAGGAGCCTTGGCCGGAGGTCCCCATGCCGCAGAAGAAGATCGTGCCCTACCAGGAGACGTGGCTCTACCGGATCCGACACTCGTGCGCCCACGTGATGGCCCAGGCGGTCCTGGAGATGTTCCCGGAGGGGAAACTGGGCATCGGCCCCCCCATCGAGGACGGGTTCTACTATGACTTCGATCTCCACCGCCCTTTGACGCCGGAGGACCTGGCGCGGATCGAGGCCCGCATGCGGGAGATCATCGCCGGGAACCATCCCTTCATCCGGCGCGAGGTCACGCCGGAGGAGGCCCGTGCGCTGTTCCGGGACCAGCCCTACAAACTGGAGTTGATCGAGGACATCCTGCAGCGCGGCACCGATGAATACGGCAACCCTCTCCCGCCGGGCCAGCGGCCGGTTCTGACCACCTATCGGCACGATACCTTCGAGGACCTGTGTCGGGGGCCGCACGTGGAGCATACCGGCCAGATCCATCCAGGGGCCTTCAAGTTGCTCCACGTGGCCGGGGCCTACTGGCGCGGCGACGAGCGGCGGCCGACGCTCCAGCGGATCTATGGGACGGCCTGGGAGACGCCGGAGCAACTGGAGCAGTATCTCTGGCGCCTCGAGGAGGCCCGCAAGCGGGACCACCGGCGCCTGGGGCGCGAACTGGACCTCTTCTCCTTCCACGAGATCGCCCCGGGAGCCCCCTTCTGGCATCCGAAGGGGATGATCATCTTCCGGGAACTGGAGCGGCTGTGGCGGGAGGAGCACGACCGACGGGGCTACCAGGAGATCTCCACCCCCATCCTGGTCCACCGGAAACTGTGGGAGCAGTCCGGCCACTGGGAGCATTACCGCGAGAACATGTTCCTCCTGGACGTGGAGGGGCAGGAGTTCTCCCTCAAGCCCATGAACTGCCCCGAGTCCACCATCATCTACAGTTCGCGGCTGCGCTCCTATCGCGATCTGCCGTTGCGGCTGAACGAGATCGGTCGGCTGCACCGCTTCGAGCGCTCCGGCACCCTCCACGGCATGCTCCGGGTGCGGCAGATCACCATGGACGACGCCCACATCTACTGCCGGCCGGACCAGATCCTGGAGGAGATCGACGGGGTGCTGGATCTGATCTACAGTTTCTACAGCATCTTCGATTTCCAGCCCGAGTTCTTCCTGAGCACCAAGCCCCCCAAGGCGATGGGGGATCCCCAACTGTGGGAGATCGCCGAGGAAGCCTTGCGCCAGGCCCTGGAGCGCCGCGGCATCGAATACGGCCTGAAGGAAGGGGAAGGGGCCTTCTATGGGCCCAAGATCGACGTCCAGGTTAAGGACGCCATCGGGCGCGACTGGCAACTGGCCACCGTCCAACTGGATTTCCAGATGCCGGAGCGCTTCGGTTTGGAATATATGGACCGCGATGGGCTCCCGAAGCGTCCGGTGATGATCCACCGAGCCATCTTCGGCTCCTTCGAGCGCTTCATCGGCATCCTCACCGAGCATTACGCGGGTGCCTTCCCGGTCTGGCTGGCGCCGGTCCAGGTCGTGGTCATCCCCATCACCGACCGCCACATCCCGTATGCCCAGGAGGTCGGCGCGAAACTCCGGGCCGCCGGCCTGCGGGTGGAGGTGGACGACCGGAGCGAGCGCATGCAGGCCAAGATCCGCGACGCGCAGCTGCAGAAGGTCCCCTACATGCTGATCGTGGGGGACCGGGAGCAGGCGGCGGGGACGGTGGCGGTGCGCCTGCGCACTGGGGAGGACCTGGGTGCCATGGATCTGGAGGCCTTCCGGAATCGGGCCCTGGAGGCCGTCCGGACCCGCCGCGGGCTGTGATGGAGGACGCCCATGCGGACGCGGCAGGACCTGGAGGCCCTGGAGGATCAGATCCTGGCCCCCTACGGCCAGCGCAGTCGCTGGAGCCGGGGCCGGCGCTATCCCGAGCCGGAGCACGCCTATCGCACGGCCTTCCAACGGGACCGGGATCGCATCCTGCACACCACCGCCTTCCGCCGCCTCAAGCACAAGACCCAGGTCTTCATCATCACCGAAGGGGACTACTACCGCACCCGCCTCACCCACACCCTGGAGGTGGCCCAGATCGGGCGGACCATCGCCCGTGCCCTGGGGGTCAACGAGGACCTGGTGGAGGCGATCTGCCTGGCCCACGACCTGGGGCATCCCCCTTTCGGCCACGCGGGGGAGCAGACGTTGAACCGCCTGATGCAGGGCCACGGCGGCTTCGAGCACAACGCCCAGTCCTACCGGATCGTCACCCATCTGGAGCGTCGTTACCCGGAGTTTCCGGGGCTCAACCTGACCTACGAGGTCCTGGAGGGCCTGGTCAAGCACGAGACCGAATACGACCACCCGCTGATCCGTGACTTCGAACCCCACCGGCGGCCCACCCTGGAGGGCCAGATCGCTAACCTGGCCGACGAACTGGCCTACACCGCCCACGACCTGGATGACGGCCTGCGCGCCGGCCTCCTCCGCCCCGAGGACTTGGAGGGCCTGGCCATCTGGCGGACCCTGCAGGCGGCCATCGGTTGGGACGGGCGGGGGTTCAGCGACCTGATCCGCTACCGCCTGGTGCGCCGGCTCATCGGCCTCATGGTCACCGACGTCCTGACGGCCACCGACCGGGCCCTGGCCGCCATCCGCCCCCAATCCCCCGATGACATCCGGGACCACCCGGAGCCGCTGGTCCGGTTCTCCGAGGAGATGGCCGGCCAGATCCGCGAGTTGAAGGAATTCCTCTACCGGCGGCTGTACCGCCACCCCCATGTGGTGCGCATGCAATCCAAGGCCGAGCGCATCCTGGAGGGGCTCTTCCGGGCTTACCTGGCAGAGCCCGCCCAGTTGCCCTACTGGGTCCAGGACCGCATCCGGGAGGAGGGGGATCTCCATCGGGTGGTTTGCGATTACATCGCGGGGATGACGGACCGCTTCGCCCTGGAGGAATACCGACGGCTTTACGAGGTGACCGATGTGTTGTAAACCAACGGGCCAGGCGCTGCTCTTTCTCATGGGGATCGTCGGGATGGCCGCTGCGCCGCCGGACCCGCGTTTCGGGGTGGTGGAGTCGGTGGAGGCGCCTCCCCTGGCGGAGGTGCTGGGGGCAGGATGGACGCGGGTGCGCTTCGCATGGCACGAGATCCAGCCCCACGGGCCGGAGGACTGGAACCCGCCCTGGCCGACGGAGCGGCTGGAGGCCGAGCGCCAGGCCGGACGGGAGGTCGTGGCTCTGGTGCTGGGCACCCCCTTCTGGGCGCGGGCCGACCCCCAGATCCCCGGGATCCCCAGGGGCCTGGACCGGGACGAAGCGGATCCCGGGAACCTGTGGGCCGTTTTCCTGCGCCGCCTGAAGACCACCTATCCGTTCATCCGCACGTGGATCATCTGGAACGAGCCGGACATCTGGGATCCGAATTATCCCGGTTACAACTGGGGCGGCAGCGAGGCCGACTTCGTGCGCCTGCTGCGGGTTTCCTATCGCACCCTCAAGGGCCTCAGCCCCACCGACCGGGTGTTGTTGGGGGCCTTCTCTTACTGGTGGGACGCCGCCTACGGCCGTCGCCCTTACTTTGAGCGCTTCCTGGCCGCCCTGGCCCGCGATCCGGAGGCGCGGCGCTTCAACGGCTACTTCGACGGCCTCTGCCTCAACCTCTACTTCAACCCCGACACGCTCTACGATCTGGTCCGCTGGCATCAGGCCCGGCTCCAGGCCTACGGCTGGGGCCGCAAACCCCTTTGGATCACCGAGACCAACGCGGCCCCCTCCGACGATCCCGCCTGGCCGGTGCCCTCGGCCATGTTCCGGATCGACCTGGAGGAGCAGGCCGCCTTCATCGGGCAGGCAACCGCCCTGGCCCTCGCCGCCGGTGCGGAGCGGATCTCGATCTATAAATTGATCGACAACGCCGTGGATCGTTTCGCTAACCCCGAGCCCTTCGGCCTGGTCCGGGAGGACGGCTCGTTGCGGCCGGCGTTCCTGGCCTATCAGACAGCCATCCGAGCCCTGGCCGGCTTCCGCTCCGCCCGTCTGGTGGAGCGCAGCACGCTGGCCCTGGTGGAGGTGCGCCAGGGGGACCGCCGGACGCTGATCGCGTGGTCGCGGGAGGATCGCCCCCAGCCCCTCACCCTGATCCGCCGTGGCGTGTTCCAGGCGGCCTTCGACGGGCTGGGGCGTCCGGTGGAGATCCAGGTGTCCGCGTCGCGGTATCGCCTGACGCTTCCCCCGGCCCGCTGTCAGCATCGCCTGGGCGGCCGTTGCATGATCGGCGGGCTGCCCATCTATGTGGTCGAGACCTGGCCCGCGCCCACCCCTTCCCCGTGAGGCAGGTGCCCGATGCTGCGCATCGAGCGGACGGAGGGACTGGCGATCTGGGTGTTCGACCGCCCGCACCGGCGGAACGCCCTGGACTGGGCCACGATGGAGGCCTTCGCCAAAGCCGTGCAGGAGGCCGCGGGGGACCCCCGGCTGCGGGTGGTGATCCTCACCGGGGCGGCAGGGGCGTTCCTCTCCGGGGCGGACCTGTATGAGATGTCCGCCTATCGCTCGGAGGCGGATGGCCGCCGGCTGGCGACGCTCATGGGCGAGGCGCTGCGCCGGCTGGAGGAAGCCCCCTGGATCAGCATCGCGGCCATCAACGGCCCCGCCCGAGGCGGAGGGGTGGAGGTGGCGCTGGCCTGCGATCTGCGGGTGATGGCCGAGGACGCCGACCTGGCCTTCGTGCAGATCACCTGGGCGCTGACGCCCGGCTGGGGCGGGGGCCAGCGGTTGCGCCGGCGGGTGGGGTCCGGCCGGGCGCTGGAGCTGCTGCTCACCGCCCGGCGTCTGTCGGCGGAGGAAGCGCTTCGGCTGGGGCTGGTGGAACGGGTGGCCCCGGCCGGCCAGGCCCTGGCCGAGGCGACGGCGTTGGCCCGCCAGATCCTCGGCTGGGACGCGGAGGCGGTGAGGGCCGTCAAGGCCCTGATCCGGGATGGGGATCGGCTGCCCTTTGAGGCGGCTCTGGCGGCGGAGCAGGAGCGCTTCGCCCACCTATGGGCGGCCCCCGCCCACTGGGCGGCCATGGACCGCTTCCTCAAACGCTGAGGCGCCGCGGCCTCGGATTACCCCAAGGCCTCCTCGCAGATCTCCCGGAACCCGCAAGCCCGGCACCGGGCGGCGCTTCGATGCTGCCGGTGGGCCTCCCCCCGTGTCAGGTTCTGTTGCATCGCTTCCAGCACCTGCAGGAGGGCCTCCCGCTGCGCCTCCGTGTACTCCAGGACGAAGGTCCGGTCGCGATAGCGGAGCAGCCCATACGGCGGGCGGACGCCGAGGGCTTCCTCCACCAGCAGGCAATAAGCCATCAGTTGCAGCACGTGGGAAGGATGGGGCCGCTCCGGCGCCGGCGACCCTTTCACCTCCACGGGGATCACCCCCTCGTCCCGATACAGGAGGAGGTCGGGCCGGCCGATCAACCGATACCGGGGCGCCCTCAGGGGTGGCCTTCCCCGTTCCCCGGGCAGATCGGTGTAAACCACGGGCCCGGCCGGGAGGCCCGTGGACCGGCGGAGCCAAACGCTCAGGAGGGCCAGCATGGCCGACAGCAGCCCCAGCCCCACGCCCAGCAGGAGCAGCCAGGAACCCATCGGGTCAGGTCAGGGCTCGGAGAGGGCCGACTTCCTGGACGTCCACAGGGACGCCTTCGATCTCGGCAGGGATCCGATCCTCCGGCGCCAGTTCGTCCGGGGGGACTTTGCGGCGCACGGAGATCACCAGGCACAGTTCATCGGTGAGGCGTCCGCCCCGCTGTCGGTAGCCGATCCCCACCGCCACCACGTTGGCTTTGCGCAGCAGCGCGCTCTCCCACCGGCGTTTCACCTCCTGGATGCGGGCGAGGGCTTCCGGCTCGCTCATAGGCGCGCTCCTGCGGGGGCTCGATGTCGGAGCCAGAGGGTGAGGGCCAGACGCCAGGCGATCAGCAGCGCCCCGTTCCCGAAGAGGGTGATCAGGGCGAACGGCAGCGGGGCGGGCCGGCCCAGGGCGAGGCTGCGGAGGATCAGCCCCAGGAGCCCGGCGGCCAGCCAGGCCCCGCCGGTGCGCAGGACCACCGTGCGCGCCCCGGCCTCCGGCTCGAGCCGGTGTCCGTGGAAGAAGGGCGCCAGGGCCAGCCATGCGACGGCAAAGGGGGCGGCCGCCCGGAGCACCCCCCCGATCGGATTCCCATCCCCCAGCAGGCCGTGGCTGGCCCGCCCGAGCGCGGCGAACACCAGGAACAACAGCAGATCGCCTCCCAGCGGCACCCATCGGCGCATCCTATCCCTCCTCGGCGAGAGGACGTCATGTCTGCTTCGGGCCGCGCAGACCTGATGCCCTCTTATCCTAGGCCCACCGGCCTCGACGGGCAATCCCCCTCCTTCGGCTCGCGGGTATAATGGGGGTGCATCCGCCCTGGGGAGGGGATCCTCGGAGCGCCAACCGCGTGGCGGGAGGGAGCGATGGATATCTTCGCCAAGTGCTACGGGTTTACCGCGGCGAAAGAGGCGATGGCCGCGGGCTTCTATCCGTATTTCATCCCCCTCGACGACACAGAGGGGACGGAGGTGGTCTACCAGGGGCGCCGGATCCTGATGTTCGGATCCAACAACTACCTGGGCTTGACCACCCATCCCAAGGTGAAGGCGGCGGCCATCGAGGCCCTGAAGCGATACGGCACCTCGTGCACCGGGTCCCGGTTCCTCAATGGGACGCTGCGCCTGCACCGGGAACTGGAGGAGCGGCTGGCGGCCTTCGTCGGCAAAGAGGCGGCCCTGGTTTTCTCCACCGGCTACCAGACCAACCTGGGGACCATCTCCGCGCTGGTGGGGCGGGGAGATTACGTGATCCTCGACAAGGAGGACCACGCCAGCATCGTGGACGGCGCCCGCATGTCCATGGGGGTGACCAAGCGGTTCTCCCACAACGACATCGCCGCCCTGGAACGGCAGTTGGCCTCCCTCCCCCCGGAGGCCGGCAAACTGGTGGTGGTGGACGGGGTGTATTCCATGGGCGGGGACATCGCCCCCTTGCCGCAACTGGTGGAGGTGTGCCGCAAACACGGCGCCCGGCTGATGGTGGACGACGCCCATTCCCTCGGGGTCCTGGGGCCCAACGGGCGGGGGACGGCTGCCCACTTTGGGCTCACCGACCAGGTGGACCTGATCATGGGCACCTTCAGCAAGTCCTTCGCTTCCATCGGCGGGTTCATCGCCGGCGACGAGGCGGTGATTCATTACATCCAGCACCACGCCCGCTCCCTGATCTTCAGCGCCAGCCTGCCGGCCCCTAACGTGGCAGCGGTGCTGGCCGCCCTGGAGATCATGCTGGAGGAGCCAGAGCGCATCCAGCGGGTGAACGATATCGGCGCGCGCATGCGCTACGAACTCAAACGCCTGGGCTTCGACATCGGCCCCAGCCAGACCCCCATCGTGCCCATCATCATCGGGGATGACATCCGGACCGCCCTGGCGTGGAAGGCCCTGTTCGAGGAGGGGGTCTACGTGAACTGCGTGGTGGGCCCGGCGGTGCCCCCCGGCAAGCAGTTGTTGCGCACCTCTTATATGGCCACCCACACCGATGAGCAACTCGAGCGCGGCCTGGAGATCTTCGAGCGGGTGGGCCGAGCCCTGAGCTTGATCAACCCCTCCACCGCCCACGTGGAGGAGCCGGCGCCCTCCCCAGGGTCATAGCCGCGCCGGCTCATCGGGTAAAATCGAAGAAGCCCACATCTTTCAGGAGCGTGCCGGGATGCCCCTCTACGAGTATCTCTGCCGGGATTGCGGGACGAAGTTCGAACTGCTGCGCGCCATGGCCCAGGCCGATGACCCGGCCCCGTGCGCGCAATGCGGCAGCCTGCGGACCGGGCGCCTGCTTTCCCTCTTCGCCGCGATCAGCGATGGGAAGGTGGTGGCTGGCTCCTCCGGCTGCGCGGCTTGCGCTTCTCACACCTGTTCCACATGCGGGCTGCACGGATGAGGCGTCCGGGGCTTCCCCTCGGGCTGGGAAGGGCTTGCGTCGGGCTGGGGCTTCTCGGCGTGGGGCTGTTCCTGGGGCTGCCGGCGGCCCGGGCCCAGGGAGGGGCGCAGGCCCAGGTAGTCTCCCCGCCCCGGGACCAGCCGGTGTGGGGCACGGTGGATATCGTCGGGACCGCCACCCATCCCAACTTCGCCCGCTACGATGTGGCCATCCTGGACGCCCACGATTTCACCAAGGAGTGGCGGTGGCTGGTGCAGGGGCGCCCCACCCGTGCCGAGGTCCCCATGGTCCTGGCCACGTGGAACACGACCGTCTTCCCGGATGGGGAGTATGTCATCCTGATCCGGATCTGGGACCAGGGGGGTGGCCACCAGGATTTTCTGTTCGGGCCGTATCGGGTGGCCAACGCCCAGCCCACTCCGACACCGACGACCATCGTGGAGCCCACCATCGCGCCGGAACCGACCGGCACGGTGGTTCTCACCCCCAGCGTGGAGATCGAACTCCCCCCCACGGCCACGCCGGGCCCTTCCCTCACCCCGCGGCCCGTTCTCCGGCGGACGACGGGAGGGCCGACCTTGGGGTGGGGGGACCTGGTCGGGGCCTTCTTCACAGGGGTCCGCTGGACCTTCATGCTCTTTGGGGCGTGGGGCGGGGTGTTGCTGTTGCGCTGGGGATGGCGGCGGTTGTCCCGCCGTCGTCAGCCCGAGCCGTGAGGGCGCGGGTTCCGGACAGCGCACAGGGCAGATCCCCGCCCCGGGACAGCGCCCCTAGGCAGAGGTGTCGACGCGGAGGAGACGGTCGGCCTGCAGGGACCACCGCGCGGGGGGGACCACCATCCCCTGGGCGCCGATGAGCAACCCCACTCCCAACTGCTTCGCCTGCTCCAGCGCCCGGCGATCCACGGCCAGCCCGAAAACCACGGGGAACATCGCCTGGGGCTGGCCCTCCGCTGCGAGGGCCGCGGCCGTCTCCGGCGCCTGGAGGAACCCCACGAAATTCAGGATGTCCCGTGGCCAGACCTTCGATTTCACCGAGACCAGCAGCCAGACCTCCGCTCCCTCCGGGGTGTAGGCTCGGACCAGCCCGTCGAGTTCTCCGATCCCGTTGACGGTCAGAGAGAACACGGGAACCTGTAGCCTCCACCCTCGGTCCTCCAGCCAGAGGCGCAGGGCCTGGACCATTCGATCCTCTACGGCAGGGCCCAGGAGGGATCCCAATCGGTCGAGGGTCTTTTGCATCTGATCCTGTCGCTGGACGATCTGTTGGGCCTGTCCTGTGAGCCGGGCAACTTGCTGGGTGAGGTCGTCGACACGGCGGGTGAGGGTGATCATTTGCTGGGCCAGGTCGTCCACCCGTTGGGCCAGGGCGTCCACGCGCTGGGTGAGGTCGTCGACGCGGCGGGTGAGGGTGACCATTTGCTGGGCCAGATCATCCACCCGTTGGGTCAGGGCGTCCACGCGCTGGGTGAGGTCGTCGACGCGGCTGGTGAGGGTGATCATTTGCTGGGCCAGGTCGTCCACCCGTTGGGCCAGGGCGTCCACGCGCTGGGTGAGGTCGTCGACGCGGCGGGTGAGGGTGACCATTTGCTGGGCCAGGTCATCCACCCGTTGGGCCAGGGCGTCCACGCGCTGGGTGAGGGTATCGATATGCTGGGCCAGCCGCTGGTTCTGGAGGGCCAGGGCCTGGATCTGTTGGGCGAGGGTTTGGAGCACCTGCTCCGTTTGGCGCTGCGCCTCCGCCAGGGCCGCGATTTGGGCATCCGTCTGCCGGAAATGCGCCTCCGTGGCGGCGTAGAAGGCCTCGGCCGCCGCCCGGTGCTCCTGGAGGCGCTGGGGGACCTCCAGCAGGTCCTCGGTGAGCAGGAGCCGCCGCAATTCCCGCCGCCAGTCCTCTCGCTCCTCCAAGAGCCGGATCAGGTCGTGGAAATCCTGGACGGTAAAGCCCATCGGTTCCCTCCTTACGGTTTGAATTTTACCACGCTCCGCGCCTGAAGTGAATTCGTGATCGCCGTCGGGGTCCGGGCCGGGCGCTCCGGACGCAGAGAACGTGCTCCACTATAATTGATAGCCAGAAGGCGATCCCCGAGGAGGTGGCGATGACCCCAGCGCCCATTCGGATCCTCCATTTCGCCGATCTGCATATCGGGATGGAGGCCTACGGTCAGATCGATCCCGCCACCGGCCTGAACCGCCGCGTGGTGGATTTCCTGAAGGCCTTCGATGACGTGGTGGATTACGCCCTTGAAAACGAAGCCGACCTCGTCCTGTTCTGCGGGGATGCCTTCAAGAACCGGGATCCTTCCCCCACCTACCTGCGGGAGTTCGCCGCCCGCCTCCGGCGCCTCCTGGAGGCTGGGATCCCTACCTTCTTGCTGGTGGGCAACCACGATCTGCCGGGCATGGAGAAGCGGGCCACCCCCTTGGACCTCTTCGAAGTCATCCGCCCGCTGCTGCGGGAGGGCGACCGCTTGATGGTGGGCCGGCGGGAGGCCGTGCACCGCGTCACCACCCGCCGGGGACCTCTCCAGATCGTCGCCATGCCGTTCCCAGCGCGGACGCGTCTGCTAAAGGACGAGCAATGGAGAACGCTCCCCCTGGAGGAACTGGAGGGCCAGTTGCGGGACGCGATCGCCGCCAATCTCCAGCGGATGCTGGAGGAGGAGATCGATCCCCAGATCCCCACGGTGGTGGCCGGGCACTTCTCCCTGGACGGGGCGACCTATGGCTCCGAGCGTCAGGTCATGATCGGCTACGATGTGGTCCTGCCCCCCTCGATGTTTCGCCATCGGGCCATCGATTACGTGGCCATGGGCCATATCCACAAACACCAAAGCCTCGGCGACGGGGCGCCTCCCATCGTCTACAGCGGGAGCCTGGAGCGGGTGGACTTCAGTGAGGAGGGGGAGCCGAAAGGGTTTTGCTGGGTGGAGGTGCGGCGGGGGGAGGCCCGCTGGCAGTTCGTCGCGCGCCCGGCCCGACCCTTTGTCACTCTGACCCTCGATCTGCGGGAGGCCTCCGATCCTGAGATGGCGGCCATCGGCCGGATCCGCCGCGCGGCGGCGGAGATCCGCGAGGCGGTGGTGCGGGCGCGGATCCGCATCCGTCCCGAACAGGCCGAGATCCTCCGGGAGGCCCGGCTGCGGGAGGAACTGGAGCGGGCCGGGGCCTTCTACGTCTCCGGCCTCCAGGTCGAAAAAGAGGAGACCGCCCGCCTGCGGTTGCACCTGGGGGAGGTGGAGCGCCTGACGCCGCTGGAGTTACTGGAGCGCTATCTGGAGTCCCGCAACATAGGTCCGGAGCGTCGGGCCCGGCTGATCGAGCGGGCCCGGCGGATCGTGGCGGAGACCGAAGGCTGAGGGCCCGGGGGAGGATCACTGATGGAACTGGTGCGCCTTGAATTAAAGAACTTCTTGAGTTATCGGGAGGAGACGCTGGATTTCACCGGGCTCCGCATGGCTGCCCTGGTGGGCCCCAACGGGGCGGGCAAGAGCAGCCTGCTGGATGCCATCACCTGGGCCCTGTGGGGGCGCACCTCCCGTTCCGACAAGGACCCCGACGGGTTGGTCCATCGGGGCGAGAAGGAGGCCCGCGTGACCCTCCGGTTCCGGCTGGGGGAGGCCCTCTACCAGGTCACCCGCGTCCGCCGCCGGGGCAAAGGCCACACCCTGGACTTCCAGATGCTGGAGCCCCGCCATCGTTCCCTCTCGGGGACAGGCATCCGGGAGACCCAGCGGGCGATCGATCAGGTCCTCCAGATCGACTTCGAGACCTTCGTGAACGCCTCCTTCATCCGCCAGGGGCGCGCCGACGAGTTCACCACCAAGACGCCGGCCGAGCGCAAGCGGATCCTGGCAGAGATCCTTCAACTGGATCGCTGGGGGGAATGGGAGGAGCAGGCGAAGAAACGGATCCAGGCCCTTGAGCAGGAACTGAGCAACGTGCGCTGGCGGATCGAGGAAACCGAGAGGGAGCTGCAACGGCGGCCGGAATACGAAGCGGAATACCGGCGGGCCCATGGGGAGCACATCGCCCGGCTGCAGCAGCGGGAGGCCCTGGAGGCGGAGCGCGAGGCGCTGCGGGAGGCCGAGAAGCAGGCGGAGGCGATCCGGGAACGGTTGCGCCATATCGCGGAGCAGGCCCAGGCCATCGAGCGCGAGCAGGCCCGCCGCGCCGTCGAGATCCAGCGTCAGCGTGAAGCCATCGACCGCTGGCGGACCCTGCTGAACCGCCGGGCGGAACTCACGGCTGCCCATGAGGCCCTCCAGCACGCCCGCCGCGAGTTAGAGCAGATGGAGGCGCGCCTGCAGCAGGCAGAGACCCTGCGGGGGCGGCGGGGGTTGCTGGAAAGCCGGATCGCGGAGGCCCGGGGGCGGCTCCAGGCGCAGATCGAGCGCCTGCGGGCCGAACAGGCCGACCTGGAGGCCCGGGCGGCGCGGCTGCCGCAACTGGAGGCCGAGATCCAATCCCTTCAGGAGGCGCAGCGCCGGCGGGCATCTCTGGAAGCGGAGATCCAGGCCCTTGAGGCCCGCCTTCAGGCCCTGCAGCAGGAGCGGACCGAGATCCAGGGTGAGAACCGACGGCTCCAGCAAGAAATGAAGGACCTGAAGGCCCGTCTGCAGGCCCTGGCCCAGATCGGCGCGGAGTGCCCGACCTGCCGGCGTCCGCTCCCGGAGGCGGAGCGGCTCCGGCTCCAGAAGGAGTGGGAGGAAGAGGGACGCCGCCGTGGCGATCGCTATCGAGAGAACCAGGCCCGGCTCCAAGTCCTGGAGCAGGAGCAGCGGGATCTGGAGGCCCGTCTGCAGGAGCTCCGGCAGGAGCGGGAGGCCCTGCTCGCCGCCGCGGTCCGCCTGGAGCAGGTGGAGGCCGCCCGGGAGGCCGCCCAGGAGGCCGCCCAGCATCTCCCGCACAAGCGCCAGGAACTGGCGGAACTGGAGGCCCGACTCCGGGAGGACCGGGTCGCCCCTGAGGATCAGGCGGCCTTAGCGGCCGTGGAGGCCGCCCTAGCCGACCTGGGCTACGATGGGGAGGCCCACCGGGCCCTCCGCCAGCGTATCCGGACGCTGGAGGAGCAAGCCCGGGACTGGCCTCTGCTGGCCGAGGCGGAGCGTTGGCTCCCCCAGGCCGAGGAGGCCCTCGCCCATCTGGAGGCGGCGCAGCGGAGCGACGCGGAGCGCCTGGGCGCTCTGCAGGAGGAACGGCAGCGCCTAGAGCAGGAGAAGGCCGCCCTGGAGGAACGCCTGGCCGTGTTGCCGGATCTGCTCCGTCGTCTGGATGCCGCCCGGGAGGCCGAGCGGAAGGCCCGGGAGGCCGTCATCGCCGCCGAACAGCGGCTCCGCGTCTGCGACCAGTTGGCCAGAGAACTGGAGCGCCTGCGGGAAGAGCAACGGCGTCTGGCGGAGGAGAAAGAGGATTACGAGGAACTGCGCCGGGCCTTCGGACGCAACGGGGTGCCAGCGATGATCATCGAGGCTGTCCTGCCGGAGATCGAGGAAGAGGCCAACCGCCTCCTCCACCGACTGACCGACGGGCGCCTCACCGTCCGCTTCCGCACCCAGCGGGAGACCAAAGAGGGCGAGGTCCAGGAGACCCTGGACATCCTGATCTCCGACGAGGGAGAGGAGCGGCCCTACGAGAATTTCTCCGGCGGCGAGCGGTTCCGGGTGGATTTCGCCATCCGCCTCGCCCTCTCCCGCGTCCTGGCCCGGCGCTCGGGGACGCCGCTGCGCTTGCTGGTGGTCGATGAGGGGTTCGGCTCACAGGACCAGGCGGGGCGGGAGCGGCTGATCGAGGCCCTCAACGCGGTGAAGGAGGAGTTCTCTACGATCCTGGTGATTTCCCATCTGGAGGAGTTCCAGGACGCCTTCCCGATCCGCATCGAGGTCCGCAAGACCCCGGCGGGAAGCCGCCTGCAACGGGTGGTCTGAGGGGGAGACATGGCCCGCGCCCCGGCTTCCGAGCAGCCCTTTGCCCGCTATGGGGGCCAGGCCGTCTTGGAAGGGGTGATGATCCGGGGACCGGCCGGCCTCGCGGTGGCCGTGCGCGCTCCCGATGGACGGATCGTGTGCCGCGCCGTCCCGTTGGCCCCACGGCGGGGCTGGCGCCGCTGGCCGCTCCTGCGTGGAGGGGTGGCCCTGTGGGAGACGCTGCGATGGGGGATCGAGGCCCTCTGGTTCTCCGCGGCGGTCGCGGCGGGGGAGCCGGCGGAACGCCCAGAGGGCTGGGGGGCCTGGCTCTTGTTGTTGTTCCCCTTGGCCTTGGGGATCGCTCTCTTCATCGTGCTCCCGGCCGCCCTGGCGGAGGCGATGGCCCGTTTCCTCGGGTGGCCCCCGGGCGCCCGTTCGGCCCTGGAGGGACTGTTGCGGCTGGGGCTGGTGATCAGTTATCTGGGCGCCATCGGGCGCCGGCCGGAGGTCCGGCGGGTCTTCGCCTACCACGGCGCGGAGCACAAGGTGGTGCATGCGCTGGAGGCCGGTGCCCCCCTCACCGTCGCAGGGGCACGCCCGTTCCCCACCGCCCATCCCCGTTGTGGGACCGCCTTCCTGCTCACTGTGATCCTGATCGCCATCGTCCTTTTCGCCTTCCTGCCCGGCCTCCCTCTCCTCGCCCGGGTGGCTGTGCGCCTGGCCCTGTTGCCGGCGCTGGCCGCCCTCGCCTATGAGTTCCTCCTGTTCAGCGCCCGCTTCGCCTCCGTGCGCCCCGTCGCCTGGCTTTCCGCTCCGAACCTGTGGCTGCAGCGGCTCACCACGCGGGAGCCCGACGAGGGGATGCTGGAAGTGGCCCTGGCCGCCCTGGAGGCGGCCCGGGCCCTGGAGACCCCCCAGGCCCAGGGTTAAAATCCCCGTGGACCCTTGTCCGTTGAGGCTTTTATGGAGATCGGCCTGGTCGGCATGCCCAACGCCGGCAAATCCACGCTCTTCGTGGCGCTGACGCGGCATCCGGTGCCCATCGCCCCTTATCCCTTCACGACCATCGAGCCCCACCGGGGCGTCGTCGCCGTCCCGGACCCCCGGCTGGAGGCCCTGGCCCGGGTGGTCCGGCCCGAGCGGGTGGTGCCGGCCACCCTGACCGTGGTGGATATCGCGGGGCTGGTCCGCAACGCCCATCGTGGGGAGGGGTTGGGGAACCAGTTCCTGGCCCACATCCGCGAGGTGGATGCCATCGCGATGGTCTTACGGGGCTTCGCGGCCCCCACCATCCCGCCCGGCCTGGGGGAGGTGGATCCGGTGGCTGAACTGGAGGTGCTGGATCTGGAACTGGCCCTGGCGGACCTGGAGACAGTGCAGCGGCGCCTGGAGAAGACCCGCCGAGCGGCCAAGGCCGACCCCCACGCCTTTGCCGAGACCATCGCCGCGCTGGAGGACCTGGCCGCCCATCTCCAGGCCGGCCGCCCCGCCCGCACCTGGCCCGGGCGGGCCCCTTGGCGACCTCTTCTGCGGGAACTCTTCCTGCTGACAGACAAGCCCCGGGTGATCGTCCTGAACGTCGCGGAGGAGGATCTTCCCGAGGGCGGGCCGGCCGCGGCGGAACTGGCGCGCCGCGCTGGCGTCGAGGGCAGCCCCTTCCTGGTGGTCTGCGCGGAACTGGAGGCCGCCTTGAACGAGTGGCCGCCGGCGGAGGCCCGGACCTACCGCGAGAGCCTGGGGTTGTCCGGCTCCGCTCTGGACCGCCTGATCCAGGCCGCCTATCGGTTGCTGGATCGGATCACTTTCTTCACCATCACCGGCGGCCACGAGGTCCGCGCCTGGTCGATCCCGCGGGGAACCCGCGCGCCGCAGGCCGCGGGACGGGTTCATTCCGACATGGAACGGGGGTTCATCCGGGCCGAGGTCATCCCATGGGATCGCCTGGTCGCGGCCGGCTCCCCCCAGGCGGCCCGGGAGCAGGGCCTGTGGCGCATCGAAGGGCGCGATTACGAGGTCCAGGACGGCGATGTGCTCCACTTCCGTTTCCATGGATGAGGGGGTTGCTGTGGAGCGCCCGGTGGCCCTGGTGACCGGGGCCGGGCAGGGCCTCGGCGCGGCCATCGCCCACGGGCTGGCCCGCCGGCGGTTCTACGTGGTGGCCAACGACATCAACCCAGCGGCCGCCGAGCGGACGGCGGAGGCCTTGCGGGCCGCCGGCGGCGCCGGGGAGCCTTTCCACGCCGACGTCGCCAACCGCGTCGCGGTCGGCGCCATGGTGGAGGAGATCGTTGCGCGCCTGGGGCGGCTGGACCTGGTGGTCCACCACGCCGAGGTCCACCCTCATCGCTCCCTGCTGGAGTCCCTGCTGGAGATGGGGGAGTACGAATGGGACCGGACCGTGGCTGTGATCCTGAAGGGAGCCTTCCATCTGCTGCAGGCCGCTGCCCCCCGGATGATCGAACGAGGGGGTGGCGGTTTCGTCTTCATCGTCCCCGCGGACGTTTGGGCGGGCGTGGGGTTGACAACAGCTGACATTTTCGCCTCGCAAGGTGAAAGGGATGACGATGCGCCACGGAACGGTTCCACGCCGCCTACGCGGCGGCCAAAGCCGGCCTCCTCGCCCTGGCCCGCGCCGTCCAGGGGACGCTGAGGTCTGCCCGCGTGGCCGTGCACCGGTTGTGGATTCGGGACGGCCCGGAGACCCCTGGGGACGGGCTGGAGCACGCTCTGGATCACATCGCCCGCGGCGAGGGCCTCGGCGGCACGTTCTAGATCGGGCGGACGCCCCCTCCCCGGTGAGCCGATCACGGCAGTTCCCCCAAGGGCTCGAGGTGGGCCAGGAAATGGCGCAACAGCCGTGGGGCCTCGACGATCCGGAAGCCCCCGATCTGATCCCGTCGGGCGTAGAGGCGGGCGCAGACCTCCACCACGTAATCCAGATGGCTTTGAGTGTAGACCCGCCGGGGCAGGGCCAGGCGGACCAACTCCATCGGCGGGTGGATCACCTCGCCGGTCTCCGGATCCTCCCGGGCCAGCATGAGGCTCCCGATCTCCACCCCGCGGATCCCTCCCTCCAGATAAAGGTGGACGGCCAGGGCGTGGCCGGGGTAGACCGAGGGGGGGAGGTGCGGGAGAAAGCGCCGGGCGTCCAGGTAGACGGCATGCCCGCCCGGCGGCACGACGATCGGGACGCCGGCCTGCTGCAGGCCCTCTGCCAGGTAGCGGACCTGGCCAACGCGATAGGCCAGGTAGGTCTCGTCCAGGGCCTCCTGCAGCCCAACGGCGATGGCCTCCAGATCCCGCCCGGCCAGCCCGCCATAGGTTGGGAAGCCCTCTCGGAGGACCAGTTGGGCACAGAGTTCCTCGTAAAGCCCCGCATCCCGTAGGGCGATGAAGCCGCCGATGTTGACCAGGCCATCCTTCTTGGCGCTCATCAGGCACCCGTCGGCATACCCGAACAGCTCCCGGGCGATCTCCCGCACCGGGCGGTCGGCGTATCCCGGCTCCCGCAGTTTGATGAAGTAGACGTTCTCCGCGTAGCGGGCGGCGTCCAGATACAGGCCCTTGCCGTATCGGCGGGCGATGGCTGCCACGGTGCGGACGTTCTCCAGAGAGACCGGCTGCCCGCCCACCGTGTTGTTGGTGAGGGTGAGCATCACGAAGGGGATGTTCTCGGGGCCGACCTGCTGGAAGAAGGCCTCCAGTTTGGCCGGATCCATGTTTCCCTTGAAGGGATGGTCCAGCGTCGGATCGTAGGCCGCATCGATGGCCAGGTCCACCGGCTCGGCGGGGCGGGCCAGCAGGTTGGCCCGGGTGGTGTCGAAGTGGCTGTTGCTGGGAACCCGCTGCCCGGGGCGGACGGCGACGGCGAAGAAGAGGTGTTCGGCCGCCCGACCTTGATGGACGGGGACGACGTAGGGGTAGCCGGTGATCTCCTGGATTACCTCCCGGAACCGATAGAAGCTGCGAGCCCCGGCGTAGGACTCATCCCCCTGCATCATCGCCGACCACTGGCGGTCGCTCATCGCCCCCGTCCCCGAGTCGGTCAGCAGATCGATGAACACGTCCTCCGCTCGCAGGCGGAACAGGTTGTAGCCCGCCTCCTGGAGGCGCGCCCGGCGTTCCTCCCGGGAGAGCATCCGCAACGGCTCGACCATCTTGATGCGGAACGGCTCCAACGGATGGCCTCCCATTGGACAACCTCCTTCCCTCAGGATCCTCCACGCTCCTGGGCCACCAGGGTGATGCCGAAGAGGATGAAACCGCCTCCCACCAGTTTGAGGGCCGTCGGCGCCTCCCCCAGGAGCAGGTAGGCCAGGATGGTGGAGCCGATGGGCTCGCCCAAGGTGGTCACGGTGACCACCGCCGTCGGCAGGTAGCGCAGGGCCCAGTTGAACGAGGAATGGCCGATCAATTGGGGGACCATGGCCACTAGGGTCAACCACAGATAGGTCTCCGGGCGGTAGCCCACCAGGGGGAGGCCCCGGGCCGCCACGATCAGCAAGCACACGACGGCCGCCGTCCCGTAAACGGTGGTGATGTAGGTGGGCAGGGAGAGGCGCCCCCGGACGCGGCGGCCGATCAGGAAATAGCCGGCTACGGTCACGGCCCCCGCCAGGGCCAGGGCGTTCCCGATCAACGGCATGCGCCCGCTCCCGCCCAGGGAGCACCGCAGAGGAAGCCCGGCGCACGCGTCGCTCAGGCCCACAAGCCCGCTCCCGATCAGAGCGATGGCGATCCCCAGCCCCGCGCGGGCGGTGATGGTCTCCCGCAGGAGGATAGGTGCGGCGAGGGCCACGAAGACCGGGGAAAGGGAGACCAGAACCACCGAACTGGCCACCGTTGTGTATTCCAGGGAGGTGATCCAGGCCACGAAGTGGAGGGCCAAGAACACCCCAGCGAGGAACATCCCCAGCATGTCGCGGCGGGGGAGGGCCGCCCATTCGTGCCGGTAACGCCCCAGCGCCACCGGCAGGACGACCAGGGTGGCCAGGCTCAGGCGATAGGCGGCGATGACCAGGGAGGAGGCCTCCCGCTGAGCGAGCCGGATGAGGATGGAGGCCATGGAGACCGCTAGGATGCCCACCAGCAGCACCAGCGGCGGAGGAAGGAGCGGCTTGTCGGCTTCGGACACGAGATGCGCCTCCCGGTTGTGGGTCTGGATGCGGCGGGCCGGTGGCCTTGCTTCCCGCAGCGGAGGCCCCGGAGGACCTTCGATCGAGGCCGCCGCGCGGGCCAGTATACACGATCCGCCGGGGAAGCGGGGGTGAAGATCGCGGGACGGCCGACGCGGCGGATCGGCCTATAATGGGAAGGGCCGGCAAACAAGCGGCGGGGTGATGCCCATGGCGGGAACCGAGCGTCCGCCCCTGGAAGCCGGGGGAGAGAAAGGGGCCCGGCCGGAGCCCCCCTCGACCATCGGCCCCTCCCCGTATCCCCTGACCCGGGCGGAGGCCGAGGCGCTGGCGCGCCGGGCCGCCCAGGCCCTGGACCTGCGGCCGATTCCCACGCCGCATCCGCGCCTGATCCTGATGGTCGGCCTGCCCGGGACCGGGAAATCCACCCTGGCGCGGCGGCTGGCGGCCCTCCTCCCGGCGCCCGTCGTCGAATCGGACCGGGTGCGGCGCGTGTTGTTCAAGTGGCCCCGTCACTCCTTGAACGAGAGCCGTCGGGTGCACCAGGTGTGTCGGGTGCTGATCGAGGACCTGTTGCGACGGGGCTCCTCGGTCATCTTCGACGCTACGAATCTCATCGAAGCCCACCGGGCGCTGATCTACCAGATCGCCGACCGCCTCCGCATCCCCCTGGTCATCCTCCTGATCACCGCCCCGCCGGAGGTGGTCCGGGGCCGGCTGGAGGGCCGGGCCCGACAGCGGGATCCTCAGGACGCCAGCGAGGCGACCTGGCCGGTCTACGAGCGGATGCAGCGGCGGGTCGAGCCCATCGGCCGGCCGTATCTGGAGGTAGACACCTCCCAGGATCTGGAAGCCCTCCTGCCCCGGATCCTGGAGGCGATCCTCCAGGCCCGTGTCTTCCCCGGCGGCCCCCTCGCCGGAGCCTGTCCCAGCGGCGCCCGGCCCGGGGAAGGAGATCGAACCTGTCCGTAGGAGGAAGCCGACCGTGGATCTGCGCACGGAACTCACCTATGTGCAGGAGGGGATGGCGGCGCTGGAGGATTACCTCAACGCCGATCCCATCTACTGGCCCTTGCGCCCCTTCTCCGCCACCCTCCCGGCCTTCAGCATCGGGGGGCTGCTGGAGAGCCTGCGCCGGCTGGAGGCCCTGGCCGACCGACTCTCTCCGGAGGGCCGCGAGATCCTCCGGCGGGCGCGGGAAGGGTTGGAGCAGGCCCGCCAGCGTTACGCGGGCCGTTATGCCCATAAAGTCGAACGGGAACTGCACAGCCGGCTGGACGCTTGGGCGTGGTTTCTGGAGGATTACGAACGAGGCCCTGAAGAAGGGGCCGCCAGTTTCCCGGCCCAGGTCCACATCCGCCTGAAGATCGCGTTGCTGCTGGAGGAGGCGGAAGGGCTGGGCCTGGCGGTCGCCCCCCTTCGTCGGCGCCTGCAGGAGCTGGATCAAACCCTGCGCCTTCACTGGATCCCAGGGCCTTTCCTTTGGGAAGAGGCGCTGCAGGCGGCCTTCCCACAGGACCGGTTTTGGTGGCTGTATGGGCGCCCGCGCGGGCAACGGTGAGGAAGCTGAGGGGCGGTGAGAAAGCGGGGTGGGGAGCGGGATGAGCGTCTTCTCCCCACCCCGCCCGGGGCGGTCAGCGCCGCCGGGCTTGCTCCAGCAGCGCCGTGGTGAAAACCGCATCGATCTCCACCGGCTTGGCGATGGCGTTGTAGCGCCGCAGCACCTCATAAAGGGCCTGCCACTGCTCCCGCGTCTGCCATCCCAGGCCATGCTCCCGGGTGACCGGGGATTCGGCGTCCCGGAGCTCCGTCTCCAGCATAAAGCGCATGTGGCCCCGGTCGGCCTGGGGGGCATACTTCAGCACGATCTCCACAGCCCCCTCCGGGTCCTCCCAGGCGCTTTCGATGCCCCGCAGCGCCGCCCGCAGGAAGCGGACCAGCAGATCCGGATCTTTGCGGATTTGCTCCTCGCTGGTCACATAGCACAGCCCCAGGGTGGGCACCCCGAAATCCGCCGCGTCCCAGATCACCAGTTCGTAGCCCATCTGGCGCAGCAGATAGGGCTCGTTGGATTTAAAGAGCGGGTAGACGTCCACCAGGCCCTGGACCAAGACCCGCGGATCGAAGCCGACGTTGACCAGTTCCACGCGGCTCCGATCCACCCCGGCGGCCTCCATGATGGCGAAGAGGTCCGGCGGCGGGGTTCCCTTGTAGCCCACCTTCTTTCCCTCCCAGTCCTTGGGCGTGCGCATCCCGGAGGACTTCAGGGCGGCGAAGGCCTGCTGGCCCCGCTGGCCGATGAGGGCGATGGAGACCAGGGGAAGTCCAGGGTCCGCCCGCCGCTGCAGCAGCACCGCCGCATCCTGGGTGGTCACCTGGACGGCGCCGGCCATCAGCAACTGCAGGTGTTCCCCCCGGCCGCTCGAATGCTGGACTTCCACCTCCAGCCCCTCCTGGAGGAAATAGCCTTTCTCTTTGGCGACGTAAACCCCCACGAAGGGCAGGTTGGCCTGGGGCTTGTAACCCGCCATGAACACCATCCGTTTCAGCGGAGCGGTCGGCGTGGCGGGCGGGGCCGGCGTAGTGCAGGCCCCGAGGACCAGGGCCAGCAGGACCAACAGCCGTCGGATCAGGGTCGATCGCGCCATTGGTCGCCTCCGTATCAAGGATAGAGCAGCGCGCTGGGCCGATGACCGCGCGCCGCGGGGTTCTCAGCGCAGCGGCCCTCCGGGCTCCCGCGCCGCCGCATCCCACCAGAGGGTCCGTCGCTCCAGGGCGGCGGCCAGGCGGTAGCCGGCCAGGCTCATCCCGGCCAGAAGGAAGGCGGCCGCGAACAGGCGCGGCATATCCAGGTTGTTCTGGGCCAGCCACATGGCCCGCCCCAGCCCGGCCGAGGCGCCCGTCCATTCCGCCACGACCGCGCCGATCAGCGCCAGCGGGACGGCGGTTTTCACCGCCGCGAAGGTGTAGGGCCACGCCGCCGGCCAGCGCAGATGGCGGAAGATCTCCCATTTCGAGGCCGCCCAGGAGCGGAACAGTTCCTCCACGGCCGGGTCGACGGCCCGCAGCCCGTTGGCCATGGTCACCAGGGCCGGATAGAAGGTCAGCAGGGCCGTCATGAGGATCTTGGGCATGGGCCCGAAGCCGAACCAGAGGGTGAGGATGGGCGCGATGGCCACCAGGGGGATGGCCTTCACCAGGAGCACCAGGGGCATCACCGCCCGCTCCAGCGGTGGCCAGAAGGTCATCGCCATCGCCAGGGCGAGGGCGATCCCCAGCCCGAGGGCCAGCCCGAACAGGGCTTCGGAAAGCGTGGCCCCCGCCGCTGCCAGGTAGAGCCCGCGTTCCTGCCACAGGATGGTCAGGACGGCGGAGGGCGGGGGGACCAGATAAGGGGGCACATGCGCGGCCCGCACCCCGGCTTCCCAGGCCACGAGGGTCAGGGGGAGGCTCAGCCAGGGGAGCCCGGCGCGGACCCGGGCCCAGGGCCGGCGGCCGGCCAGGGCAGGGGATCGAAGCGCGGCCTCTTTCATGAGGCGCTCTCCTCCAGGGCTTCTCGCAACCGCTGGGCCCACTCCCCCACGCGGCGCTCCTCCCGCCGGGGGCGGGGCTCCGGGATGGCGAGGACGGCCCGCACCCGGGCCGGGCGGCCGCTCAATACCAGGACCCAATCCGCCAGGCGGGCGGCCTCGTAGAGGTCGTGGGTGACCCAGAGGACGGTGGGGCGGAACCGCAGCCACAGGCGTTCCACCTCGGCGAGCAGTTGCCCGCGGGTCAGGGCGTCGAGGGCGGCGAAGGGCTCGTCCATCAGCCAGACCGAGGGGTTGGGGGCCAGGGTGCGGGCCAGGGCGACGCGCTGCTGCATCCCCCCCGAGAGGCTCCAGGGGTAGGTGCCCTCGAAGCCCCGCAACCCCACCAGATCGATGAGGGCCTCCACAGAGAGAGAAGGACGCAGCGGGCGCGGGTTCACCTCCAGGGCCAGCCGGATGTTCTCTGCAACGGTGCGCCATGGGAGCAGGGCCGGCTGCTGTCCCATCCACCCGATCCGCCGGGCGGCCCGCGCCGCCTCCGGCGAAAGGCCGTCCAGCGTGATGCGCCCGGCGATGGGTTGGAGGAGCCCGGCCACCAGGCGCAGAAGGGTCGATTTCCCGCAGCCGCTCGGCCCCACGATCCCCACCAAGGCCCCGGAGGGGATCTGCAGCGAGATCCCTTCCAGGACCGGGAGGAAGCCCTCCGGCCCTCGGAAACCGTGGAACAGCCCTTCGATCCGGATCTCCATCGGCGGATAACCCTTAGCGGGGAATCAGGCCGCGGTAGCCCTGGACCTGGCGGGGGATCATCCGGAAGACCTCTCCGGGCGGCTCGAGGGGTGGCGCCCCGATCCGATAGCGCCCGGCCAGGCGCTCGACCAGCGCCGGCAGGCCCTCCGGGAAAGGCGCTGGGACCGCCTCACCTTCTAGGCGGACCCGACGGAGGGGCGGCCACGGTTCGTCCACCAGCAGGAGGACCCGGGGGTTCGCCCGCACGTAGTCCGGCCATCGCGATCCCGGGAAGGCTGGGATCCAGAGGGCGGGCGGCTCCCATAGATACCACACCGGCACGCCATGGGGCCGGCCGTCGGCCCGCAGGCAGATCAGCCGGGCGATCCAGGGGCCGGCCAGGAAGGCCTCGATCTCCGGCCGGCGGAGCCGGCGCAGGGGCAGGTCCGGCGGCTCGGCGGCATAGGGCTGGTAAACCGGGGCTCCCAGTCGGAGGGACAGGCGGGA
>NZ_PSLG01000030.1:25847-27207 GCF_040289485.1 Thermoflexus sp. | reverse complement strand
GGGGGGGGGAGCCGCATCACCTCCAGGTCCACGTGGGGTTCCCGCCGGACCGGCGGCTGGAGGCCCGGGAGGCTTTCCAGCAACTGCGCCGGATCGCCGAGAAGGTGACGCGGGCCGCAGTGGCCTGAACGGAGGGGCGATGGCCTTCCCCGTGGCAGCGCTGGGGGTGTTCGCGGTGGCCTTCGCCCTCTCGGCGGGAGGGGCGGAGGTGGCCAAACGCCTGGGCCGCCGCTGGGGTCTGGTGGCCCGGCCCGGCGGCCGTCGGCGGCATCGGGGAGAGATCCCCCGCAGCGGCGGCCTGGCCCTTTGGCTGGCCTTCACCGGGGCCGTCCTCCTGGCCCAGGTCCTGCCCATCCCCCGTTTCGACCCCAAAGAGGGCATCCGGTTGACCGGCCTGCTGGTGGGGGGCACCTTCAGCGTCCTGCTGGGCCTCCTGGACGACCGGTGGGAACTGCCGGCCGGCCTCCAGTTGGTGGGGCAGGCCCTCATCGCCAGCTCGGCCATCCCCTTCCTGATCTTCATCGAATACGTCAATAACCCGTTGACCGGCCGTCCCCTCTACTTTCCCACCCTCCTGGTGTGGGGCCTGACCCTCTTCTGGCTGGTGGGGATGATGAACACCGTCAACTGGCTGGACGGGGTGGATGGGCTGGCGGCGGGGGTGGTGGCCATCGTGGCGGCCGTTCTCTTTGTCCACGCCGGCTACCGGCTGAATCCCCCGCAGCACAGCGTGGCCCTGTTGCCGGCGGCCCTGGCAGGGGCTTGTCTGGGGTTCCTGCCCTGGAACTGGCCGCCCGCCCGGCTGTTCATGGGGTCCTCGGGAGCCCTTTTCCTCGGCTACACCCTAGGGGCCCTGGCCATCGTGGGGGGGGCCAAGGTGGCCACGGTGGTCATGGCGATGGCGCTGCCCATCGCCGACGTTGCCTGGCTCATCGCCTATCGGTGGCGCCGGGGCCGGTCCCCCACCCAGGGTGGGCGGGACCATCTCCACTTCCGCCTCCTGGACGCCGGGTGGTCCCCCCGACGGGTGGTGGGGACGTATTACGCCTTCGCCGCCGCGGCCGGGGGGATCGCCCTGGTGATCCCTTCCGCCCTCTACAAGGCGCTGGCCCTGGTCCTGCTGGCCACCCTGCTCCTGTGGGTCCTGCGCCAAGCGCCCCCCGAGGCCTCCCCACGATCTGCGGAAGAGGCCCTCCCGCCTCGTTCCTAGCCGTTCCGAGCCGGAGAGGGCCTCCGCTCGCCCGCCGCCGCGATGGTGGTCCCTCACCGTGGGATCAAGCGGGGAGCCATCCCTGCTGGCGGGCGAAGTCGGTCACCACCGGGATGTCGAAGTAGTTCCCCTGATAGGCCTGGATCCCAT
>NZ_PSLG01000030.1:0-25747 GCF_040289485.1 Thermoflexus sp. | reverse complement strand
TTGTGTTATTGAATGCCTTGGCGTTGGGCGGGCTGGGGTCCTCTTGGTCCCGGCGCTGGCAGTCTCGATCCAGGGGCTGATTTTCAAACCGTTCCTTCCCTTTTGGCAAAAACGGTTTTAAAATCAGAAAGACCACCGAATGGGTGGGCCTGGCCGGGGCGCTCCGCGGCCGCAGGGGCCGTCCAGAGGGGGTGGGTGATGGCGACCACCGGGAGCTTGCGGGAGATCCCTTTGGCCGCGCTGATCGAGACGAGTTGCCGATCGCGGGCTTCCGCACGCTTGCGGCTCCGACACGGGGACTGGGAAGGGGAGATCTACTTCGCCGACGGGGAGATCGTCCACGCCGTCTGTGGGGATATAAAGGGGGAGCCTGCGCTGTGGCGGTTGCTGGAATGGAGCGATGGGTGGTTCACCCTCGAGGATGAGGTCCCGAGCCCGGAGCGCACTCTCCACCGCCCGTGGCAGGTGTTGCTCTTAGAGGGCATGCAACGGGCCGTCCAAGAGTCGGAGGCCCCTGGCCCCTTGCCCCGCACGCCCGCTGGGTTGATCGCCCGGCTCCGTCCCATCGAGGGGGTCCTCGGCGTGGTGGTCTGCGGCCCGGACGGCGTGGTCATGGCGGCGGAGATGCCGGAAGGCAAAGGGGAGGTGGAAGGGGCGATCGCGGTGTATCTCGCGGCGGCCGCGAACGCCATCGCCGATCTTCTCCCCATGGGCTCCTTCGAATACGTCCTGGTCAGTGAGCCCCAGGGACGTCTTCTGGTCCTCTCCCTTCCCCCCTTCATCGTCGGGCTGTGGCTCTCTCCCCAGGCCTCGCCGGCCCTGGTGCGCTCGGAGGCGATGGCCCGCCTCTCTTGATCCTTGGAGGAGGGAAGGTCCGCATGGACTTGGAAGCGCTGCTCCGCGAGGTCCATACCATCCCTGGTGTGGAGGGGGGGTTCCTGTTCAACGAGGAAGGGAGCCTCCAGGCCAGCACCATGCCGGAGCGCTTCCCGCCGGAGGGTCTGGCTGCGGCGGTTCGGATGGTCGCCCGGGCCTTTGGGGCCCTGGAGGGCTCCCGCCGGCGGATCCAGGAGATCGAACTGGCGTTCACCGAGCGGCGTTGGATCCTCCGTCGGATCCCTGGGGGGTTCCTGGGGGTCAGTTGCGCGCCATCCATCAACCGGCCGTTGCTGGACCTGGGGCTCAACCCGGTGATCCGGTCCCTGGCTGCGGCGTTGAAGGAGCGCCCGCCGGCCTCCCGCCGGCCCCGCTCCGCTGCTCCGCGGCTTTCGACGTGGGCGCAGGATCTGGTGGACGAGGGGCGGCGTCTGGTGGAGGCGGCCCGGGCGGCGGGGTTGACCCTCCGGCTGCTGGGCAGCGCCGGCGTCGTCTATCACGCGCCTTCCGCTTCCCGTTATCTGGCGGAGCCCGCCGATCCAGGACTCGTGCTGGCGGCCCCCGCCGCCCAGGGGAAGGCCATCGCGGCCTTCCTGGAGGGACAAGGCTACGAGCCGTTCTCTCGGTTCAACGCCTTCTACGGAACCCGACGGCTCCATTTCCGGAAGCCTCCGGCCGGCTGGCCGGTGGATGTGTTCTTGGACGTGTATGAGATGTATCACCGGGTGGCGTTCGCCGCCGTCCTGACCCGCGAGGACGTGACCCTGCCGCCCACGTGGTTGTTGCTCTCCCGCCTGCAGGTGGTGGAGGCCCGGGAGGCCGACCTGGTGGAGATGGCGGTCCTGCTGCTCGACCATGAGGTGAAGGAGGGGGAACAGCCGGAGGCCGTGGACCTGGGGGTGATCGCCGGGCTGTGCGCGGAGGATTGGGGATGGTATCGGACGGTCACGATGAACCTGGAGCGCGTGGACCGGCTGGTCGCGGGGTGGGAGGATCCGGAGCGATCCCGGGTCCGCGAGCGCCTGGGGCGGCTGCGCCAGGCCATCGAGGCTGCCCCCAAAAGCCTCGGCTGGCAGGTGCGGGCCCGCGTGGGGGAGGCGGTGCGCTGGTATCAGACCCCGATCCGGGTGGCGGAGGGGCCCCGCCCGGATCTGGCCATTGGGTAGCGCGGGGCGCTGGGCGTTTCCTCGCTCGCCGCGAGGGGAGAGGGCCGATGGGGCTCGAGGGGATCCGCCGTCTGGGGAGGGTCGTTGGGGAGATCCTTTACGGGATGGCCCTGCACGATATGGTGCGGGCGAACCTGCGCCAGAGAGGGGCCATGGAGCACCTTTTCCTGCTGATCACCTTCGGGGATCTGGTCGGGATCCCCATCATCCCCCCGTATTACGGCCTGCGGCTGCTTCCCTTTATCGTGCCCCAGATCCATGCCTGGCGTCGGCGCCTCCTCCGCGAGCGGGACCTCACGGACATGCTGTTTTAGGGGCGAGGAGATGGGGGCTTTGCGACGGCGGATCCTCTTGATCGTCGACCCAGCGGATCTCGCCCGCTACACGGGCCTTCTGGAATCGGCGTCGTCGGATTGGGAGATCATGGCCCTGGCGCCCCACGAGGCCCGCGCCCTGCCCGTGGCGGAGGAGCCCCTGGACGCGATCCTGGTCGCGGGCGAGGAGATCCCGGAGGGATGGCCGGCCCGCTGGGGCCCGGCAGGGGCGCGCCCGTTGCTCATCCGGTTGAGCGAGCGGGCCGTTGCGGTCGGCCAACCCGCCGAGGGGCCATGGGATTGGATCCCCCCCGCCTCCTGCCCGTGGTCGGATCTGGAGGCCCTGCTCCGGGGTGGGCCCGCGGAACCGAAACGGGAGATCCCGGTGCGCAAGGTGCTGCTGGCGGGGGAGGCGGCGGTGGGCAAAACTTCCCTGGCTATGTATTACCTGCAGCGCGTCTTCGACCCCCGCCGTCGGATGACCGTCGGGGTAGACATCCATGTCTGCCCGGTGGAGGTCGATGACGTCGCCGTGCGTCTGGTGGTGTGGGACGTGGGCGGGCAGCGGCGCTTCGCCGCCGTGCGGGATCTCTTCTATCGGGGCGCGGCGGCCGGGGCGTTGGTCTTTGACCTCAGCAACCGCCTCTCCTTCTACCAGCTCCTGGGCTGGTGGCGGGAGCTGCGGGACCACGCGGGCGGCATCCCCCTGTTTCTGGTGGGGAACAAGGCCGACCTCCCGCGAGAGGTCTCCCGCCTGGAGGCGGAAACCCTCGCCCGTGCATGGGGCACCCCTTATTTCGAAACCTCGTGCCTCACGGGTGCAGGGATCCCCGAGTTTTTCCGGGCGTTGGCCCGGGCGGCTCTGCAGGGCTCCCTCCCGTGAGATCTCCGAGGCCCCCTGGTTGACGGGGGCCCCACAGCAGATTTATGGTTATATCCGGCCCCCATTGGCCATCCCAAGCGCGCCCGGAGGGGTGAACCCCATGCTCGATGTGGAGCGCATCCGAAGCAACCCGGAGGAGGTCCGGGCGGGGCTTCGCCATCGCGGGGAGCCGCCCGATCTGGTGGACCGTTTCCTGGAGGTGGACGAGGCCTACCGATCGACGTTGCGGGAGGTGGAGCGGCTGCGGGCGGTGCGCAATCGGGTCTCCCGGGACATTGCGAAGATGCCCCCGGGCCCGGACCGTGAGGCCCGCATCGCCGAGATGCGGGCGCTGGGCGAGCGCCTGGCCGCGGAGGAGGCGCGGCTCCGGGACCTGGAGGCGCAGCGGGAGGCGCTGCTGCTGCAGTTCCCCAACCTCCCCCACCCCAGCGTCCCCGTGGGCCCCGACGAATCCGCCAACCGGGTAGTGCGCGTGGAGGGGGCCCTCCCTGAGTTCGATTTCACCCCGCTCCCCCACTGGGAACTGGGCCCCCGCCTGGGCCTCATCGACTTCGAGCGCGGCGTGAAACTGGCGGGGAGCCGCTTCTACGTGCTCTGGGGGCTGGGGGCCCGCTTGGAGCGGGCCCTCATCTCCTGGCTCCTGGATTTGCACACCCAGGTCCACGGTTACACTGAGGTCTACGTGCCCTTCGTGGTCAAGCGCGAGGCCCTGGTGGGAGCGGGCCAGTTGCCCAAGTTCGAGGACAACCTCTACCACGACGTCGAGGATGACCTGTGGCTGGTCCCCACTGCCGAGGTGCCCCTCACCAACCTCCACCGTGACGAGATCCTGGACGCGGACCAGCTCCCCCTTTACTACGTCGCCTACACCCCCTGTTTCCGCCGCGAGCGGATGTCGGCCGGGCGGGACGTGCGGGGGATCAAGCGGGGGCATCAGTTCGACAAGGTGGAACTGTATACGTTCACCACCCCGGAGACCTCCTACCTCGAACTGGAGAAGATGGTGGAGGACGTGGTGGACACCTGCCGCCGCCTGGGCCTGCCGACCCGCGTGGTGGAGATCTGCACCGGGGATCTGGGGTTCGCGGCGGCCAAGACGTATGACGTGGAGGTCTATGCGGCCGGCTGCGGGGAGTGGCTGGAGGTCAGTTCGGTCAGCAACACGGAGGATTTCCAGGCCCGGCGGGCGAACCTGCGCTACCGCCCCCGCCCCGGCGCCCGGCCTCGCTACGTCCACACCCTCAACGGCTCAGGCCTGGGGCTGCCTCGCACGGTGATCGCCATCCTGGAGAACTACCAGCAGCGGGATGGCAGCATCGTCGTCCCTGAGGTCCTGCGCCCCTATCTGGGGGTGGAGGTCCTGCGCGGGGCGAAATAGCCGGAGGGAGCGTCCCATGGACCCCGGTTCCCTGGAGGCCCGCTGGCAGCGGCTGCGCGGATCCGCTGTCCCACGCTTCTCCTCTGTCGGCGCAGGGACGCGCGGCGCCTGGCTGCGGGAGGAGGTCCTGCCCCTGACCGAATGGCATGGGGAGCTTCCGTTCGAGGCGTGGCGGACGGCCCCGCCGGCTGCGGTGGCCACCCTGGCGGGCCATCCCGACTGGCTGGACGTGCCGGCGGATCGGGTGCTTTTCCTGGACACGGAGACGACGGGCCTGGTGGGCGGGGCGGGGACCCTGATCTTCCTGGTCGGCCTGGCCCGGATCGAGGGGGAATCGCTGGTCTTCCGACAGATCTTCCTGGCCGACCCAGCGGCAGAGCCTGCCTTCTGGTCGGCCTTCATCGCCGGAACGGCGGGGGTCCAGGGCCTGGTGACCTTCAACGGCCGCGGGTTCGATCTGCCCTTGATCGAGATGCGCCTGGGACTGCACCGGCTCCGCTGGCCCGGCCTGGAGGTCCCCCACTGGGATCTGTTGCCCACGGCCCGACGGCTGTGGCGGCGTCGCCTGGCCTCCCGGGCGCTGATGGCCCTAGAGGAGGCTGTCCTGGGACTGGCGCGCTCCCCGGAGGACGTGCCGGGCCACGAGATCCCCGCCCGCTATTGGTCGTATCTGGAACAGCGGGATCCGGGGCTCCTGGAGGGCGTCTTCCTCCACAACCGTCAGGACGTGCTCTCCATGGTCGTCCTGGCGGCCCGGATGGCGCATCTCTTCGAGGCCCCGGAGGCCGATCCTGCCGTCCAGGGCGGGGACTGGGTGCAGTTGGGCCGGTGGTATCTGGAGAGCGGGCGCTGGGAGGCCGCGGAGCGGGCCTTGCGCCGGGCGCTGGAGGAGGCGGCGGGCGACCCGGGGCTCCTCCGGGCCGCCGGACAGGCCCTGGGGACGCTGCTCCATCGGCAGGGGCGGATCCACGAGGCCGCCGCCGTCTGGCGACGGTGGGCCCTCGCCGTCCCCGAGGATGTGCTGCCGGCGGCCCGCCTGGCCCACTACTACGAGCGGACGGTCGGAGATCTCCGCGAGGCCGTCCGCTGGGCGGGCATCGCCCTGGAGCGGATCGAGGCCCAGCCGTTCCCCGAGCGCTGGCGGCCGCTGGCGGAGCGGCTGCGGCGTCGGCTCTTGCGGGGAGCCCTCCTGGACCTCAACGGCGATGCCGTCGGCGGGTGGGGCGGCCCGTGAGGGCGCGCCTCGACCTGGTCTTCATCGGCGGCCGGAAGCGCAGCGGGCCCGTCCCTCCGAGGACCTCCAGGGCCGGGCGCGCCAGAGAGGCCCACTCAGGCTTCGGAGGACCGCCTCTTATTCGGCCGGCTCGGTCGGGAAGGCAGCGCGACACCGCCGCCGTCGCTCCAGGCAGCGGAAGGAGCAAGGTTGCGATGTCTTATCCGCGGACTTTCAACCTCACCGGCCATCAGGTGAACGGTTCCACCGCGGACCGGCCCGTGGATATAATACCCATCCGGGGCGTGGGCGCTGGCCAGCGTCGTTCGGGAGGGGAAGGGGCGTACAACGGTGCGCCCCTTTCTTCGTTCGGGATAGGAGGTGAATGCCGATGCGGGTGATCACGCTGACCACGGATTTCGGGGACGAGGACGGTTATGTGGGGACGATGAAAGGGGTGATCCTGGGCATCGCCCCGGAGGTGCGCCTGGTGGACCTCAGCCATCATATCCCGCCGCAGGACATCCGGCGGGCGGCCTTTGTGGTGGCCGAGGCGGCGCCCTATTTCCCGCCGGGCACCATCCACGTGGTGGTGGTCGATCCCGGGGTGGGCAGCGGCCGTCGGGCGCTGGTGGTGGAGGCCGGGGAGGCGCTGTTCGTTGGGCCGGACAACGGGGTGTTCAGTTTCGTCCTAGAGAACCATCCGGAGGCCCGATGCTACGCCATCCAGGAGCCGGCCTACCGGCTGCCCCGGGTCAGTTTCACGTTCCACGGCCGTGATGTCTTCGCCCCCGCGGCGGCCCACCTGGCCCGCGGGGTTCCTCCCCAGGCCTTCGGGCCGCCGGTGCCCGACCCTGTCCGCCTGCCGCCCCCGCGCCTCGAATTGGAGGAAGAACGGATCGTCGGGGAAGTGCTCCACGCCGATCGGTTCGGGAACCTGGTGACCAGCATCGGCCGGCTGCGCTGGCAGGGGGCCACGCTGGTCCTCCAGCCGGCCTTCGGGCCGTTGGCCTGGCGCTTCCCCGTGCAGTTCCGGGCCGGGGAAGCCCGGGTGGAGATCGGCGACCGGGTGCTGTCCGGGATCGTGCACACCTTCGCGGAGGGGCGGCCGGGGGATCTGATCGCCTACCCCGGCAGTTCCGGCTTCCTGGAGATCGGCCTGGTTAACGGCTGCGCCGCCGCGGCCCTGGAGGCCCGCCGGGGCGATCCGGTGGTGGTGCGGGTTCGTTTGCTGGCGCTGGAGTGAGGGGGAGCCGATGGCCCGGGAGGCGTATTTCGTCATCCAAGGCGGGCGCCGGCTGGCCGGCGAGGTGCGGCCCAGCGGCAACAAGAACGCCGCCCTCCCGCTGATCGCCGCCAGCCTGCTGGCCGATGAGCCGGTGATCCTGCGCAACGTCCCGCGCATCCGCGATGTCCGCACGATGTTGCAGCTGCTGGACGATCTGGGGGCGACCATTGAGGAACTGGATCCCCATACCCTGCGCATCAACACGCGGAGGGTGCGGCCCCGCCCCCTCAACCCCGAACTGTGTCGGGACATCCGGGCCAGCATCCTGTTGGCCGGCCCGCTGCTGGCCCGCTTCGGCGAGGTGGAGATGCCTCCCCCGGGCGGGGACGTGATCGGACGGCGGCGGCTGGATACCCACTTCCTGGCCTTCGAGGCCCTGGGGGCCGGCTATGAGGTCAACCGGGTCTTCCGCCTGCGGGCGCGGGGGCGCCTCTCGGGGCAGGACATCCTCCTGGACGAGACCAGCGTGACGGCCACAGAGAACGCGGTGATGGCGGCGGTTCTGGCCCGGGGCACCACCGTGATCCGTAACGCCGCCTCCGAGCCCCATGTCCAGTCCCTCTGCCAGTTCCTGAATCGCCTCGGCGCTCGCATCGAGGGGATCGGCTCCAACACCCTGGTGATCCAGGGGGTGGACCGGCTGGGGGGAGGGGAGTGGGAGATCGAGTCGGACCACATCGAGGTGGGCTCCTTCATCGGGCTGGCCGCCCTGGTGGGAGACGGCGTCTGGATCCGCCGGGCTGTTCCCCATCACCTGCGCATGATCCAGATGGTCTACCGACGGTTGGGAGTTCACTTCAAGTGCCACGGGGAAGACCTCTTCGTGCCTCCCGACCAGCCCCTGCGGGTGGTGCCGGACATCGGAGGGCACATCCCCAAGATCGAGGACGCCCCGTGGCCGGGCTTCCCGGCCGATCTAATGAGCATCGCCATCGTGGTGGCCACGCAGGCCGCCGGCCCAGTGCTCTTCCACGAGAAGATGTTCGAGAGCCGTCTCTATTTCGTGGATAAACTCATCGCCATGGGGGCACGGATCGTCCTGTGTGATCCCCATCGTTGTCTGGTGTACGGCCCCTCCCCTCTCCACGGGGAGCGGCTGGAGAGCCCGGACATCCGGGCGGGGATGGCTTTGGTGATCGCTGCCCTGTGTGCAGAGGGGACCAGCGTCATCCGCAACATCGTCCAGATCGATCGGGGCTACGAGGACCTGGACGGGAAACTGCGGACCCTGGGGGCGGCCATCGAGCGGGTGGAACGGTGAGGGCGCCGGGCCGTCCCGCCAGGGAAGACGGAGCCCAGCCATGCGCGGGAACCGATCGGGGACCGCCCTGTGGATCGCCCTGGTGGTTCTCGTCGGCCTGGCCTGTGGGTGCGTCGGGCTGGCCGTGGGCGGCTTGCTCGGCTACCTGGCCGGCCGATCGGGCGCCGGGGCCGCTTCGTCTCCTTTCTTAGGCGCGGTGGTAGTGCATCGGGAGGACGGCGCGGTGATCGTGGCCGTGCTCCCGAACAGCCCCGCGCAGCGAGCGGGTCTGCAGCCCGGGGACCGCATCGTCCGCCTGGATGGGGAGCCGGTGGACGCCGCCCATCCCCTACCGGACCGGCTCCGGAGCCGGCGCCCCGGCGAGACGGTCACCCTTACGGTGATCCGCGACGGCCAGGAACGCTCGTTCTCCGTCCCGCTGGGGACCCGACCGTAGCCGGGGCGCGCTCATCCCGGGCGATCGGCCGGGATCCCCAGCACCCCCTGGCGGGCGAGATCCCGCAGGACCTCCGGATCTTCTCCCAGGGCCTCGAGGACCTCCAGGGTGTGTTCCCCGAGGCGGGGAGGGCTTCCCTGGGCCTCTAGCCGGCGGCCGTCCACGGTGAAGGGTAGGGCTGCTGTCCCCCGCTCAAGGGCGAAGGCCGGTGCCAGTTCCGGGAGGGCCCCGATGGCCTCCTCCGGCTCCAGGACCGGCTCCAGGCAGACGTCGAGGGAGGCGGCCAGCGCCTCCCACGCCTTTCGGGTCCGCTGGCCGAACAGGGCCGCCACCTCTGGGATCAGGGTGGGGTCGAAAGCCCGCGGGATCCATTCCGGCCGCCCCACCGCCTCGCAGAAGGCCTGCCAGAAGGCGGGCTCCAGGGCGGCCAGGGCCATGGCGCCGCCGTCGGCGGTGCGATAAACCCGGTAGCACGGGAAGGCGCCGTTCAGCGGCATCCCCTCGCGGGCCGCGGGCATCCCCGCCCGGTGGGCCAGCCAGAAGGGGTGCATCCAGGAGGCCACCACCTCGAACATCGCGGCGTCGAGGACCACGCCCCGCCCCGTCCGCTCCCGGTGGAAGAGGCCGGCCGCCACGGCGAGGGCCAGGGCCATCGCCCCTCCGAAGTCGGCCACCGGGACCGGCGGCGGGATCGGGGGCTCCTCCCGGGGAGCGTTCAACCCGACAAAGCCAGCCAGCGCCAGGTAGTTGAGGTCGTGGCCGGCCCGCTCCCGCCAGCGGCTACCAGGGCCGTAGCCCCGCAGGGCCGCGTAGACCAGGCGGGGCTGTTGGGCGAGCAGGACCTCCGGCCCCAGGCCCAGTCGGTCCATCACCCCGGGCCGGAAACCCTCCACCACCACGTCGGCCGAGCGGACCAGGCGGAGGAACAGGGCGCGGCCTCGAGGGTCCTTCAGATGGATGGCCACGCTCTTCTTGCCCCGGTTCACCGCGGTGAACCAGGCCCCCATGCCCTCAGACATCGGCGGCATCTCCCGGAGCCAGTCCCCCCCCGAAGGAGGTTCGATGCGGATCACCTCCGCCCCCATCGCCGCCAGCCATTGGGTGGCGAAGGGGCCCGGCAGCAGCCGGGTCAGATCCAGCACTCGGATCCCTGCGAGCAGCATCCCATCCCCCTCACCGGAAAAGGTCGTGGATCCGCTCCCGGATCAGTTCCCGGGCCGAGCCCTCCCGCGGCGTGAAGGGGACCCCGCGGATCAGCACGGCCGGGACGCCCTCGGCAGCCTGGCCCAGCAGCAGCGTTGCCGCCGAGGCCAGCAGATCCCCCAGGGCCACCTCGGTGTGTTGCAGGGTGTAGCCGAACAGATCCCGGCGCCCTCGCCAGTCCTCTAGGGCTGGCAGGCCGCTCACCCCGATGGCCACGCCGATCACCCCTTTGCGGTGGGCGCGGCCGTGGCTGTCGGCGATCACCACCCCTAGGTCCACCCCGAACCGCTGGGCCAGCCCCTCCCGGAGGCGCCGCGCCGACGCGTCCGGATCGGCGGGGAGCCGCAGCACCACCTCCTCCCCCTCCGGGGCCACGTTCGAGCGATCCACCCCGGCGTTGGCGCAGACGAACCCCAGGCGGTGCTCGACGATGATCAACCCGGGCCGTGCCCGCAGGACCTCCGCCGTGTCCCAGAGGATCACTTCCACCAAGCGGGGGTCTTTGCCGGTGAGCTGCGCCAGTTCCACCGCCTGGGGGGAGGGGACCACGTCGGCCAGGCGCACGAAGCGCCCTTCCGCCTTGGACACGATCTTCTGGGCCACCACCAGGATGTCCCCCGGCCGGGGGCCGCCGATGCGCGCCAGGGCCTCCCCCAGCAGCGCCACCAGGTCGTCGCCCGGACGGACCAGGGGCAAACCCTCCAAGGGTAACAGCACCACAGGCTCCATCCGGCCGGCCCTCACGAGGATCGGCGTTTGGGGATCCCGGTGATGCGAATGCCAGCCCCCCGCGTTTTATAGCGCATGTTGAGGCCGATGAGCACCGCGGTCAGGCCCTCCACGATGGAGGCGTTGGCCAGGGGTCCGGCGTCGTAGGCCGTGAGCCCGATGGCCTCGGCCAGGGCGATGGCCTCCGCCTTCGCCTCCCGATGATCGCCGACCACCAGCACATCGCAGTCCGGGGTTCCCTCTGGGTCGTGGAGGAGGTGGTGAGAAATGTTGTGGAAGGCCCCCACCACCGGCGTCTCCGGCCCCAGGATCCGCTGGGCCTCCGCCGTGGCCGAGCCCTCCGGAGGGGGCGCATAGCGGCGCGGGTTTTGGGGATCCAGGGGGACCACCACGTCGATGACGCGTTTGCCACGCAAGGTCTCTCGGAGGGCCTCCAACAACGGCCCGTGGCCCTCGTAGGGGACGGCGATCACGACCACCTCGCCCCAGGCCGCCGCCTCCGCGTTCGTGAGGCCGTAGAGCGAGGCCGCAGAGGCCAGGGGGCGCAGGCGCTCCACCGCCGCCCGTGCCCGCTCCAGATCCCGGGAGCCGATCGCCACCGGGAACCCTGCTCGGGCCCAGCGGAGGGCCAGGCCTGAACCCTCCTTCCCCGTTCCGCCGAGGACAGCGATGCGCGGTCGGTCCGCCATGGCCGGCTGCCTCCGGGTTTGGGATGGAGAAGGGCCCGGCACGCCGGGCCCTTTCACCCCATTATGGAGGGGAACAGGGGCAGGGGCAATCCCTCGCCTCCCGCCGCGGGGGTTCCTCTTGACGTTCTGTTGGGCTGTGTTAAAATGTAGTTGAAATCTGATGAGACGAGGCCCATCCGGCCAGGGGCGCAGGAAGCGCCCCTGTGTTGTTAATAGGCCGGTGGACGCCGGCCTTTCGGGGTCCGGGAGGCCGGGGAGCGGGGTGGGCATCGACAGCGCGCGGAGCCCGTAGAGAGGGAGCGCACCGGATGGCCAAGAGCGAACTGTTGTTGGCGGTCAATCAGATCGCGTCCGAGCGGAACCTCCCCCGCGAGATCGTCCTGGACGTCCTCAAGGGGGCGTTGGCCACCGTCTTCCGCCGCATGACCGACACGTCGAACGCCCAGGCGGTGGATGTGGAGATCGACTTGGAGAGCGGCCGGGTGCGGGTCTTCACCCAGAAGACGGTGGTGGAGGAGGTCCGGGACCCTCGGGCGGAGATCGCCCTGGCGGAGGCGCGGCGGATCCGCCCCGACGTCCGCGTGGGGGACACGTTGCGGGTGGACGTGACGCCGGCCAACTTCATGCAGCGGGTCGCTGCCCAGAACGTCCGGCAGATCATCCTGCAGCGGATCCGGGAGGCCGAGCGGGAGCATCTCTATCGTTACTTCTCCGAGCAGGAAGGGGAGATCGTCCACGGGGTGGTCCAGGCGGTCACCCCGCAGGGGGCCACGGTGCTCCTCGCCCAGGGGCGGGCCGAGGCGATCCTGCCGCGCAACCAGATGGTGCCAGGCGAGCGGCTGCAGCCCCACCAGCGCATCCGGGCTTATCTGGCGGAGGTGCGGCAGACCCCGCGGGGGCCCCAGATCATCCTCTCGCGGACGCACAAGAACATGGTCCGGCGCCTGCTGGAGACCGAGGTGCCGGAGATCTACAACGGCCTGGTCGAGATCAAGGCCATCGCGCGGGAGCCGGGTCAGCGGACCAAGGTGGCGGTGGTGGCCACCCAGCCCAACATCGACCCGGTGGGCGCGTGCATCGGCCAGCGCGGCATGCGCATCCAGAGCCTGGTCCACGAACTGGGCGGCGAGAAGATCGACGTGATCGAATGGCATCCGGACCCCGCGGTCTTCATCGCCAAGGCCCTCAGCCCGGCCCGAGTGCTCACGGTGCACTTGTTCGAGGAGAAACGCTCCGAGCGGACTGCCCAGGTGATCGTCCCGGACGATCAGCTCTCCCTGGCCATCGGGCGGGAGGGGCTCAACGCCCGGCTGGCGGCCCGGCTGACCGGCTGGCGGATCGACATTCACAGCCTGACCGAGGCCCTGGAGCAGTGGCTGCCTCGGGTGCGCGACCTGAACCTGCAGGCTTGGATGGGGGAAGCCGCCCGCCTGATCCCGGCCATGGAGGAGGCCCTGGCTCGGCACAAATCCCAGCCGCACCTGCCCTGGTCCGCTGACGAACTGCGGGATGCCCGGGCCTTCCTGGAGGCGGCCTATCAGGCCTACCTGGCGCATCGGGAGGCGGAGCGGGCCCGCCGGAAGGCCCAGAAGGTCGCTGCGACCGAGACGGCTGCTGTGCCGTCCGAGGGGCTGGAGCCGGCGGAGGCCCCGACGGAGCGGCCGCCGGAAGAGGAGATCCCGGTCGCGGTCGCGCCCGAGGAGACCTGGAGCCCTGCGCCGGCGACCTCCGACGTGCCGCCGGAGGCAACCCCGACGCCAGCTGTCCTGGAGCCGATCGAAGGCCGCCCGGAGGGCGAGGGCCCGTCGGAGGCCGAGGCGGTGGAGGCGCTGCTGGAGCCGGCGGAGATGCCTGCAGAGGGCCTGCTGCCGCCGTCGGAGCCGGTGCCGCTGGGGGTGGACGTCGATGAAACGGATGAGGACGAGGAGGAATTGCGCCGGCGCAAGAAGGCGGGCAAGCCGAAGGAGCGCCGGCGGGTCCGCTATGAGATCGACTTCGAGGATGAAACGTGGCTGCGGCGCATGCGAGGGGGCCGCGTCCAGGATTGGCTGGACGAGTGAGGCGGAGGGCGGTCCCCCGCGGGCCGATCGGATGGGAGGGCTATGGCGCGCAGGCACATCCCGCAGCGCACCTGCGTCGGCTGCCGGCAGGTGCGGGCGAAACGGGAACTGATCCGGATCGTCCGCACCCCTGAGGGCCGTGTGCTGATCGATCCGACCGGGAAGAAGTCGGGCCGGGGGGCCTACCTCCATCCCCGCCGCTCCTGCTGGGAGCGGGCCCTGAAGGACGGGCGTTTGGAACACGCCCTGCGGATCGAGGCGTTGCCGGAGGAGGACCGGATGGCGCTGGTGGCCTACGCGGCGACCCTGCCGGAGGATGAGGCCTGATGGCGTCTCCTGCGAGGAGAGGCCCTCCGGCCGACGCGCAGAGGGATCCGCCGGCACGGTCGGCCCTGGCCACCGTGCCGGCGTTTTTGCATGGGGGTTCCTGCGAGGGGTGGCAGCCCCGCGCGGAGACCCGATCTTCCCAAGGAGGTGGCGGATGCGGCAGAACGGGCGGAAAGAGATCGAGATCCCGGCGACCATCACGGTGCGCGAGCTGGCCGCGCTGATGTCGGTCAGTCCCATCGATGTGATCAAGGTGCTGATGCACAACGGCATCATGGCCAGCATCAACCAGCGCATCGATTATGAGACGGCGGCCCTGGTGGCCCACGAGTTCGGCTTCGAGCCGCGGGAGCAGCGGCCCCCGGAGGCGGTGGAGGAGGAGGGCCCCTCACTGCTCTGGGAGCGGCTTTACGCTGGGGAAGACCCCGCCAAGATGAAGCCCCGGCCGCCCGTGGTGGTGGTCCTGGGCCATGTGGACCACGGGAAGACCACCCTGCTGGATGCCATCCGCCGGACCAACGTGGCCGCCCAGGAGGTGGGGCAGATCACCCAGCGGATCGGGGCCTATCAGGTCGAATACAACGGCCGCAAGATCACCTTCCTGGACACCCCTGGCCATGAGGCCTTCACCCAGATGCGGGCCCGCGGCGCCCAGGTCACCGACATCGCTGTCCTGGTGGTGGCGGCGGACGACGGGGTTATGCCCCAGACCCGAGAGGCCCTCGCCCACGCCCGGGCGGCCCGCCTCCCCGTCATCGTGGCCCTGAACAAGATCGATAAGCCGACGGCCAACGTCGAGCGGGTGATGAGCCAGTTGGCCGACCTCGGCCTGGTGCCCCAGGAATACGGGGGCGACACCATTGTGGTCAAGGTCTCGGCCAAGCAACGCATCGGGATCGAAGACCTGCTGGAGGCCATCTTGCTGGTGGCCGAGGGCCGCGAGATCAAGGCCAACCCGGATCGCCCTGCGGTGGGGACGGTGATCGATGCTCGGGTGGACCGGCGGGGACCGGTGGCCACCCTCCTGGTGCAGAACGGCACTCTCAAGCAGGGGGATATCGTGGTGGCCGGCGCGGTCTACGGCCGGGTCCGGGCGATGTTCGACGATCGGGGCCGGCCCCTGAAGAAGGCGCCGCCCTCCACGCCGGTGGAGGTGCTGGGGCTCTCCGACGTCCCCGAGGCCGGGGATCTTTTTGAGGTGGTGGAGAGCGAGCGGGAGGCCCGCGAGCGGGCGGAGCGGCGGGCGGCGGAGCGCCAGCGCCAGCGCCAGACTCGGCGCCTGAGCCTGGAGGACCTCTACCGCCGCATGCAGGCCGGCAAGGTCCGGGAGTTCAACGTCATCGTCAAGACGGACGTCCAGGGCTCCATCGAGCCCATCATCGGCTTGCTCCAGCGGTTGGTGGAGAAGCACGCCCAGGGCCAGTTGCAACTGAACGTCCTCCATGCCGACGCCGGGGAGATCAGCGTCTCGGACGTCATCCTGGCGGCGGCCTCAGAGGCCATCATCATCGGGTTCAACGTCCCCGTCGACCCGGCGGCCAGGCGGCTGGCCGAGAGCGAGGGGGTGGACCTGCGGCTTTACAACGTGATCTATCACATCGAGGAGGACCTGGAGAAGGCCCTCAAGGGCATGCTGGCCCCCACCGTCCAGGAGCGGGTCCTCGGCCACGCCGAGGTGCGCCAGGTCTTCAAGGTGAAGGGCGGACAGGTGGCCGGATGCTACGTCCGGGACGGCGAGATCCGGCGGAACGCCATGGTCCGGGTCCTGCGGGGCGGCCAGCGGCTCTACGAGGGCCGCATCGCCTCCCTCAAGCGCTACAAGGACGATGTGACGGAGGTGCGGGCCGGCTACGAGTGCGGTGTGGGCGTGGAGGGCTTCCACGACTTCGCCGTGGGCGACATCCTGGAGTGCTTCGTCCGCGAGACGGTGGCCGCCTGAGCCAGGGGAGGGGGGCGGCTTGGTCCCGCCTCCCCATCCGTGTTATAATGGAAACGCCCGAACGGCGCCCCCGCGGACGGCGGGCCGACGGCCCTTGGGACATCGGAACCGGTCAGGGGTTATGAAGGATCCGGTCTTCAGCCGGTCGATCGGGATGTTTGTGCCCCTCTGGAGGGGCGCAAACATCCTATTTTTCAACGGAAGGGCGGGGGCCCCGTGCTAGGCCTCTGTGGGTGATCCCCGTGTTGTATCCAACACCGAATTTTCGGAAGCGAGGTCCTATGAGCGAGCAGCCGATCTATTTGACCCGAGAAGGTTATCAGAAGTTGCTGGAGGAACTGGAATATCTCCGCACCGTTCGGCGTCAAGAGGTGGCCAGGCGGCTGAACCTGGCGATGGATGAGGGGAACTACGACGAGAACGCGGAATATGAGGCGGCCAAGATCGAGCAAGCGTTTGTGGAAGGCCGCATTCTCACCCTGGAGTCCATGCTCCGGCGGGCCATCATCATCGAGGAGACAGCGGGCCCCAAGACCATGGTGACCCTGGGAAGTTGGGTGACCATTCAGGAGGAAGGGAGCCCGACCCCGGAGCGGTATCAGGTAGTCGGATCCGCCGAGGCGGATCCGGCCCACGGGCGGATCTCCAACGAGTCCCCCCTGGGGCAGGCGCTGCTCGGCCGCCGCGTTGGCGAGGTGGTCACTGTAAGCGCGCCGGACGGGGTCTTTCGCTTCCGCATCCTCCAGATCGAATGAGGCCATGGCGCTCTTCCGGGAGATCGTCCGCCGTCGTCTGGAGAAGGTGGCCCGGTTGCGGGCCCAGGGCATCGATCCTTATCCCTCCCGTTCCCGGCGTACCCACACCAACGCCCAGGCCATCCAGGCCTTCCTGGAGATGGAGGACCGCGACGGGGCGGTGGAGGCCGTGGTGGCAGGCCGCCTGACGGCCGTGCGGACCATGGGGAAGGTCACTTTCGCGGACCTCCAGGACGGGACCGGGCGGCTGCAGCTTTTCCTGCGCTATGACGACCTGGGGGAGGAGCGTTACCGCTTCTTCCAGGAGATGTTCGACCTGGGGGATTTCCTGGAGGCCGAGGGGACCATGATGCGCACCCGGACGGGAGAGGTCTCCCTTCGGGTGCGGGATTTCCGGATGTTGGCCAAGGCCATCTATCCTCCGCCCTCCCGCTGGCACGGCCTCAAGGACGTCGAGACCCGCTACCGGCGGCGCTATCTCGACCTGATGATGAACCCGGGGGTTCGGGAGGTCTTCCGCACCCGAGCGGCCCTGATCCAGGCCATCCGGGCCTTCCTGGACGCCCACGGCTTCATCGAAGTGGAGACGCCGATCCTGCAGCCGATCTACGGCGGGGCCTCGGCCCGCCCCTTCGTCACTTACCACAATGAACTGAAGCAGACGCTCTACCTGCGCATCAGTTTCGAGCTCTACCTCAAGCGCCTGCTGGTGGGGATGTTCGAGCGGGTCTACGAGATCGGCCGGGATTTCCGCAACGAGGGCGTCTCCTTCAAACACAACCCCGAGTTCACCCAGATGGAATGTTATATGGCCTACGCCGACTATCAGGACATGATGCGCCTCACCGAGGAGCTGGTCGCCTTCGTGGCCGATCGGGTCCTGGGCCGGCGCACGCTGACTTACCAGGGCCACGAGATCGACCTCTCCCTGCCCTGGCGCCGCATCCCCCTGCGCGAGGCCGTCCTGGAGTTCGCCGGGATCGACATCGATCAGCATCCCACCTGCGAGTCCCTGGCGGCAGCCATAGCCGCCCGCGGCCTGGAGGTCGACCCCCGGGCCAGCCGGGGGAAGCTGATCGACGATCTGATCTCCAAGTTCGTGGAGCCCAACCTCATCCAGCCGACCTTTGTTTACGATTATCCCCGGGAGATCTCTCCCCTGGCCAAGGCCCGGCCGGGGGACCCGGACACGGTGGAGCGGTTCGAGGGGTTCATCGGGGGGATGGAGATCTGCAACGCCTTCACTGAACTGAACGACCCCCTGGATCAGGAGCAGCGCTTTTTGGAGCAGGGGCGGGCCCGGGAGGCCGGCGACGAGGAGGCCCATCCGATGGACGAGGATTACTTGGACGCCATGCGCTACGGCATGCCGCCGAACGGAGGGCTGGGCCTGGGGATCGACCGTTTGACCATGCTCTTCACCGATCGCCGCTCGATCCGCGAGGTCATCCTCTTCCCCCACCTGCGGCCCCGGGAGCGCCGCCTCGACGAGGCCGAACTGGAGGAACTGGCGGCCGGCCCGGGGGCCGGCCCCGATGGGGAGTGAGATCCATGCCGCCGCCCGCCGGTCGAACCTCCCGCTGGGCATAGGGGGTTCGTATGGATCGGCCGCCGAACCCGCGTTCCGCCCGCTTTGTGGCCGACACGATGCTCGGCCGCCTGGCGAAATGGCTGCGTATCCTGGGCTACGACACCCACTACGACCCGTCCCTCGATGACGACGCCTTGCTCCGGATCGCCTGGGCGGAGGATCGGATCCTCCTCACCCGGGATCACGCGCTGGCCCGGCGGGGCGGTCCCCAGGCGTTCCTGATCGACCGCGATGACCTCATCGACCAGCTCCAGGCCATCCGCCAGCGCTTCGGAGAGCCCCTGGATGCGCCATTCTCCCGCTGCCCGGTTTGCAACGCCCGCCTCCTGGTCGTCCCCAAGGAAGCGGTGGCTCTGTGCGTCCCGGCCTTCATCTGGCAGCACCATGAGCGGTTCCACCGCTGCCCCCAGTGCGGCCGGATCTACTGGCCCGGCTCCCACTTCGAGCGCATGCAGACAGTCCTGCGGGCCCTGGGGGGCGACCGCCTGCGGGCGGGAGACGGCGAAGGCCCCAGAATCTCCATATAGACGGGCGTTCCGCACGATGGGCCCTCCTGGGCAACCCCCTGTGGCGCGTGCACCCCAGCCCCTGTTCTGGGTCTTCGGCCGAGGCGAGGCCCTGCTGGCCGGGATGGCCGCCCTGGCCGCGGGCTCCGGGCTTGCCCATCCGGCTCCGGCCCTCGGGGCGCTCCTGGTGGCCGAGGGAGGCTGGCAGGCCCTCCGCTGGCTGGCGCTGGAGGCCCCATGGGAACAGGCTCCGACACGGCCAGCAGCGGCTACACCCCGGGGGCTTTCGCTGCCCTATCTGCAGCCCGGCAGCCTGGCGGACCGTGGGCTCCGGGAGGGCCAGGCTTTGTACGCATGGTTACGGGCCTGCGCTCGGTGGGCCCCCGACCGGATCGGAGCGCTGGTGACAGCGCTGCTGGCCCTGGGAGTGGGGATCCTGCTGGTGGGGCCGATCGGGGGGGTGCTGACCCTGGGGGCAGGGGCCGCCCTGGGGCTGGCCCGCCGGATCCCCCGGCCGATGGTGCGGGCCCTCCTCGAGGGGCTGGCGTTGGGAACCTTTCCCTGGTGGCTGGGGATCGCGGTCGGCCTTCCCACGCCCTCGGCCTTCCTCGCCGGCCTCCCCCTTGGACTGGCCTGGGCCGGATTCCAGTGCCCGGTCCTGCGCGGGCCGGCCTGGGCCGCCTGGGTGGCGTGGGCGGTGGCGCTGGGGCACGGGCCGGGGGCCTATGGGCTGGCCCTCATCGGCCTGGCGTTGATGGAAGAGCGCCTCGCCCGCCGTCTCCCTGCCCAGACCCTGCTCTGGATCGTCGCCCTCGGCCTGACGGTGTGGATCGTGCGCAGCAGCCCCTGATCCTCCTCCGGGCGATCGCCGCGTGCGGTGGAAGGTCCGTCCGAAAGATTTCGTCGTCGAGGAACTCATGGAGATCCCCCTGCGCCCCGGGGGGCCGTATACGCTCTACCGGGTGCGGAAATGGGGGCGGACCACGCTGGAGGTCCAGGCAGAACTGGCGGCCCGGCTGGGGGTGCCCCAGCGGGCGGTGATCTTTCCCGCCCTGAAAGACCGGATGGCCCTCGCCGTCCAGATGGCCGGGGTGCGCGGGCGCGGGCCCGACCGCCTGCGCGGGCCCGGCTTCGAGGCCGTCCGGGTGGGGGAGGCGGACCGGCCGCCGGGCCCGCACGATCTGCGGGGGAACCGGTTCACGGTCCGGCTGCGGGCGTTGACCGAGGCGGAGCAGGAGCGGCTCCCCCGGGATCTGAAGCGCTTGGCGGAGGAGGGCTTCCCGAACTACTTCGATGATCAACGGTTCGGGTCCTGGAGCCCGGAGGGAGGATTCCTCGGGCGTTTCCTCCTCCTCGGCCAGGCGGAGGAGGTCCTGCGCCGGTATCTCACCGTTCCGACGCGGGCAGACTCTTCCGCGGTGCGGGCCTTCAAGGCGCGGGCGCGCTCCCTGTGGGGCGATTGGGCAGCGATGTTCACGTGCGCGCCTCGTCCGTCCACCTACCGGAGCCTGCTGACCTTCCTCAAGGATCACCCTGCCGCGTTCCGCCAGGCAGTGCGCCGGATCCCGAGGCGCCTACGGATTCTGTGGGTGGATGCCTATCGCTCCTGGTTGTGGAACCTGGCGGTCGCCCGCGTGTTCGTCCGCTATCCCCATCAGGATGTGACGATCCGGGGGGAGCCGTTCCCCTTGCCCGAAGCCCGCCCGCCGGAGGCGGCGGACGAGGTGCCGCTGCCGCACCGGCGGGCGCGCTATGGGCCCCCGTGGGCGGCGGCGATGGCTGAGGTGCTGGCTGAGGAGGGTCTTCCCTTGGAGCGCTTTCGCAGGGGTCCCCTGCTGGAGATCGCGCCGGCTCCCACCCGGCGGCGGGTTTGGTGTCAGCCCCGAGGGCTGACCCTGCTCGCGGAAGGCCGGGATTCGGAGGGCCCCTGGGCGCTCCTGCGGTTCGAGTTGCCGCCCGGGGCCTATGGCACCCTGCTGTTGAAAGCCCTCGCCGCCCGGATGGATCGTCCCATATTGGAGACGGGTTTCGGATTTTGATCCCGCTGCCGTTGACCAGCCCCGCTCCCATATGTTATAGTGGACACGATCCTTGGGGAGCCGGGCGCCCCTGTTTCTGGATTGGGTGGGCGCCCGGGCTCCTCTTCTCTGTCCAGCCCAGGGGGATTTTCGGGAAGGAGGTGGACGATGGCGGAGGCGCAGGCGGTCAGCGGAGCGATGGCACCGGGGATCACCCGTCGGGAGTTCCTCACCTACGTCTGGGCTGCCTCCATGGCCCTCTTCATGGCCGAGTTGGGCGGGGTGAGCGTGCTGTTCGCCCTGCCCCGGTTCAAGGTGGGCGAGTTCGGCGGGATCTTCCCCTTCGGCCGGGCGGGGGAGGTGTTGCCCAAGGTCGGCGAGGGCCCCAAGGAATACCCCGAGGCCAAGATCTGGCTGGTGAACACAGAGAAGGGGATCCTCGCCATCTACAAGGTGTGCACCCACCTGGGCTGCCTGTATAAATGGGTGCCGAGCAACTTCCGGTTCGAGTGCCCGTGCCACGGCTCCAAGTTCCAGATCGACGGCACCTACATCGAGGGGCCGGCGCCCCGCAACCTGGACCGCTTTGTGATCTACCTCAAGGACGCCAGCGGGCGGGTGGTGGCCCAGACGGATGCGGAGGGGAACCCGCTGCCGGTGCCGGATCCCAACCTGACCGTCGAGGTGGACACGGGGAAGAAGATCCTGGGCAAGCCCGCCCAGCGGAAGCAGGCGTGACCCCCTGAGGAGGAGGAGCGATGGCGTTGCGTTGGCCGGAGCCCATCCCCACCTTGCAGAAAGAGGTGCAGCAATACGGGTGGCGCCGGGTGATCTTCATGCACCTGGACGAACTGGTCACCCGGGTCACGGCGGGGATCCCGCTGACCGAGGTGCGCAACATCATCCGGGGTGAGCCCCCGCCCCGACCTAACCCGCGGGTGAAGCCGCACACCGAAGGCTTCATCCTGCACATCAAGCCCTCGTTCTACCACGAGGCGGTGACGCGGCTTTACCCCACCTTCCGTCTCGGCCTCCTGAGTTTCTACCTCTTCTTGATTGAAACCATCACCGGGATCTTCCTGATGATCTTTTACACGCCGTCGCCCCTGGTCGCCTATGAGAACATGCTGCGCATCCTGAACAACGTCCCCTTCGGGCAGCTGATGCGGGACATCCACCGGCTGGGGGCGGAGGCGATGGTGGTGGCGGTGATGCTGCACATGCTGCGCACCTTCTTCACCGCCTCCTACAAGCGGCCCCGCCAGTTCACTTGGGCTACGGGGGTGATCCTGCTTGTCTTTACCCTTTTCCTGTCCTTCAGCGGGTATCTGCTGCCCTGGGATCAGCTCTCCTATTGGGCGGTGACCATCGGGACCAGCATGGCGGAGGCGACGCCGCCCCCCGCCCTGGGCCGCGTCGTCAACTTGATCCTGCGCGGGGCGCCCGATATCGGGGCCGCCGGCCTGTTGCGCTTCTATCTGCTCCACGTGATCTTCCTGCCGCTGCTGCTCTTCTTCGTCTTCTTCGTGCATTACTACAAAGTGGTGCGCCACGGCCTTTCCCTGCCGCCGGAGATGGAGGCGGTGGGCGACGACACCGCCCGCAAGGTCCCGCCGGAGAAGCGGGTGCCTTATATCCCCGACATCGCCATTCAGGAGGCCCTTTGGGGGATCGCCCTGATCGCCTTCTTGGTCATCGGGGCCGCCTTCTTCTACGATGCTCCCCTCGAACAGCATGCCGATCCCCTGAACACGCCCTTGCACACCACGGCGCCCTGGTATTTCCTGTGGCTCCAGGGCCTGCTGAAGGACCCCTTCCTGCTGGCGCTGGACCGGCTGGGGTTGCCTCGGCCGCCGGCCTCCATCTACAACAGCAAGACGATCATGGGGGTGATCCTCCCCGGGCTGATCCTGCTGTTCCTGTTGATCATGCCTTATCTTGATTTCAACATCAGCCGCCGTTACAGCCACCGGCGTAAGGCCCTGGTGGCCGGCCTGGTAGGGGTGGCCGCCTGGACGCTGCTGACCTATATGGGCACCCCTGCCTTCGCCGTCACCTCCTCGGCGGACGTCGAGGTGATCCAGGAGTTCATGCCCCTGAACCCGGATCCGCTCTTCGGCGAGGGCAAGGTGCGCACCATCCCATATGGGCAACTGGTCCCAGGCACTTACGACACGCGGGATCTTCAGTTGCCGACAGGCGCCCCGCGTCTGGCCCGGGTGCTGGAGGATCTGAAGGCGCGCATCGAGCGGGACCCGCACCTCCCCCAGGGCTATGCCATCGTGCGCATCAGCGAGGTCCAGCCCGGGCTCAAGCGCTTCGAGTTGGCCATCTACTTCCTGAAGTTGGACGAGCGGCACCAGCCGGTCCTGGGCCCAGACGGCAAGCCGGTCTTCCAGGAGACCAAGCAGGCCATCTACCTCCACCGGGACGGCGGATACGGTGGCGAGTGAAGGGCCGGCCCTTCGATCTGGGCGAACGGCAACTGATCCTCGGAGGGATCCGATGTTCGATCTGGTGACCCGCCGCATCATCGGCGCGACGGTTTTGATGTTGGCCACGGTTATCACCATCGGGACGGTCTGGCTGACGGAGGAGCAGCAGATGGCTCGTTTCGAGGCCATGCACAAGGCCAAGGCCATCGAGAACGGGGCCCTCCTCTATGAGCAATACTGCTCCATCTGCCACGGCCCTGGGGGGGAAGGGGTGCCCGGCAAGGGGCCGAGCCTGAACCCGGGCGTCTTCCAGCATTATGAGGCCCTCAAGGCCCAGGGCTACGCCAACTCCCTGCGCAACTTCATCAAACTGACCATCGCCGCCGGCCGTCCCATCCGCACCACCTATCGCCCCGAGGAGACCTACGCCGAGGCCATGCCCACCTGGTCCCAGGACTTCGGGGGGCCGTTGCGGCCGGACCAGATCGAAAACTTGGTGGAGTTCATCCTGAACTGGCAGGCGGCCGGCCCGGCCCCCGCGCCGACGCCCGCCTTCGAGGCGGTCGGCTCCGATCTGACCAAGCCGCTGCCGCCGGGGGATCCGCAACGGGGCGCAGCCCTGTGGAACCAGGAGGTCAAGCAGGCCAGCGGCGCCGCCGCCTCGTGCAAGGCTTGTCACAGCCTGAAGCCCGGCGAGGTCCTTGTCGGCCCCTCCCTGGCGGGCATCGCCACGCGGGCGGCTGAGCGCATCAAGGCCCCGGATTACAAAGGGCAGGCGAAGACGCCGGAGGAATACATCCGCGAGTCGATCCAGCAGCCCAACGCCTATATCGTCGAGCCGGATAAATACGCCGCCTCCCCAGGGGTCTCCAAGATGCCGGCCAACCTGGGCAACCTCATGTCGGCTCAGGACCTGGCGGATCTGATCGCTTTCCTGATGACCCAGAAGTGAAGGGGCGGCGTTCAAAGGGGGCCCTCCCCCTGCGCGCCCGAGAGCGCGGGGGGGAGGGCTTTTTTTAGGGACGGGGGGCGGGCGCCCGGCGTTCCAGCAGGCGCCGGTAAGTGGCCTGCAGGAGCAGGGCGTCCTCCTCAAGGTTCGGGCTCTCGCAGAGGATCCGGCCGCGGCCGCCCAGGTCGATGAGGGCCTGGAGCAGTTCCTCGTAGCGGAGGTCGGCCTCCTGGAGGACCAGATGGTGGCGCTCCCCTTTGCGGGTGTAGGCGATGCCGGAGAGGTGGATGTGTAGGGTCTCCAGCCCGCGGGGCCCCAGCCCGGCCGCCACTTGCTGCAGCGCCCTGGCGAATTCCTCATAAGAATTGAAGGAACCATTTCCTGCCCGGGCATGCAGGTGGGCGAAGTCGAGGCACGGCAGCACCCCCGGCACGTCCCGGGCCAACTGGATCACCTCCTCCAGGGTCCCGAAGAGGGCGGATTTGCCCATCGTCTCCGGCCGCAGGGTCACCGCCACCCCCTCCGCGCGGAGTTCCTCCACAATCTCCTGAAGACGCCGGCGCACCGTTTCATAGGCCCGCTCCGGCCGCGCCCCCTGATAGGCCCCCGGGTGGAACACGATGTCCGGAGCCCCCGCCTGATAGCCAGCCCGGGCCGCCGCCATCAGCCGGTCCTTGCTGGCCTGGTATCCTGCCCGATCCTGGGCGTTCAGGTTGATGAAATAGGGCGCGTGGACGCTCAGGGCCACCCCAGCGGCGGCGGCGGCCTCCCGGATCTGACGGCACGTCGCCTCGGAGACCCGAACGCTGCGCACCCAGGCCAGTTCCAGGGCCTCCAGGCCCAGTTCCCGGATCCGCTGGATGCCGCCGATCGTCCCCCCGGGCTTCGGCGGGGTGGAAAGGGGGTTGCCCACCGTCCCGAACAAAAACGCCGGCTCCATTGGAAGGGCCTCCGGTCCTCGGGATGGCATATGGTCCCTCGGACCTCATTTTAGCCGGGTTCGCCGGCCCCAGCGCCATCCCTTCGGGCCTCTCCCGTGCCGCCGGGGAGGGGGGAACCGAGGGGCGCCGCCCAACGTCCTGTAATTCGGAAATCTCGCGCACCGGAGGGGGAAGATGAACGCCCTGCGATGGACGTTGCTGCTCGCCGGGGCCTGGGGCCTTCTGGCCGGGGCATGCCGCCCTGCCTCGGCGCCGGCTGTCCCGGGCCCAGAGGCCAGGGCCCTGGGGATGCGGGGGAGCGCTGCCCGGACGACCGGTGGGGAGGGCAGCGGCCTGACCGTCTCCGGGGTGGGGATGGTGCGGGCCCGCCCGGACCAGGCGGTGGTGGTCCTGGGGGTGGAGACCAGCGGCGAGCAACTGGCCACGGCCTTGGCGGAGAACAACCGGCGGGCCGCCGCCGTCCGCGAGGCGCTCCAGGCGCACGGGGTGGCGGAGGCCGATCTCCAGACAGCCGCCTTCCAGATCCGGATCGAAGAGCCGCGGGATCCCCAGACCGGGCGCCGTCTCGGCCCGCCGATTTACCATGTCACGCACGTATATCGGGCCCTCTTCCGGGATCTCGACCGCGTGGGGGCGGGGGTGGACGCCGCAGTGGCGGCCGGGGCCAACCGGGTGGACCAGGTCGCCTTCCAGGTGGGCGACGCCGATCGCCGGGCCATGGAGGCCCGGCGGCTGGCCGTGGAGGACGCGAAGGCCCGCGCCCAGGCGCTGGCCGGCGCCCTCGGCGCCA
>NZ_PSLG01000029.1:0-27396 GCF_040289485.1 Thermoflexus sp. | reverse complement strand
GAGCCAGCCGATGCTCTTCCCGGCGCCCTTGGGGCCGGCGGTGACCCGGCCCATCGCGATGCCGCCCCTGCGCGCCGAGGGCCTGCCCCGCCCCACCGAGGCCACGGTGGTGACCGACGAGGCCGGCCTGGCTGCCCTGCAGGAGGCCCTGGCCCGGGCCCCCCGCTTTGCCTTCGACGTGGAGACAGACACCCTGGCCCCGATGTGGGCCAACCCGGTGGGGCTTGCCTTCGCCATCGAGGACGGGCGCGGCTACTACGTCCCGGTGGGCCATCGGGACGGCTCCCCGCAACTGCCCCTCCCCCGGGTCCTGGACGCCCTCCGACCCTTCCTCGCCGATCCCGGGCGCCCCAAGGTCGCCCACCACGCCAAATACGACATGCTGGTCCTGGCCCGCCATGGGGTGATGGTGCAGGGCCTGGCCTTCGACACCATGGTGGCCGAGTGGCTGTTGAACCCCACCGCCCACGGCCTGAGCCTCAAGCACCTGGCCTGGCTGCGGCTGGGGGTGGAGATGACCACCATCGAGCAGTTGATCGGGAAAGGCAAGGGCCAACGCTCCTTCGCCGACGTCCCGATCTCCGCCGCGGCCCCCTATGCCGCCGCCGATGCCGACCTCACCCTGCGCATCGCCCGCGCTCAGGAGGAGGAACTGCGCCGCCAGGGCCTGTGGGACCTCTTCGCCCAGGTGGAGATCCCCCTCATCCCCGTGCTGGTCCGCATGGAGCTGGCCGGCATCCTCATCGATGTGGCACTGCTCCAGCAGATGTCGAAGGAGTTCGAACAGCGCATCCAGGCCCTGGCCCAGGAGATCTACCGGTGGGTGGGCTACGCCTTCAATCTGGATTCCCCGCGCCAACTCTCGGATGCCCTGTTCGGCAAACTACAGTTGCCCCGGGCCAACGTGCCGCGGACCGGGACGGGGATGTACTCCACCGCCAGCGAGGTGCTGGAGGGGTTGCGGGGCGCCCACCCGGTGATCGACCTCATCCTGGAATACCGGCAACTGGCCAAACTGAAGAGCACCTATATCGACGCCCTCCCGCGCATGATCCACCCCGCCACCGGGCGCATCCACCCCACCTATCATCAGACGGGGACGGTGACCGGGCGTATCTCGGCCAGCGACCCCAACATCCAGAACATCCCCATCCGCACCGAGCTGGGCAAACAGATCCGCCGGGCCTTCATCGCCCCGCCGGGGTCGTTCCTCCTCTCCGCCGACTACTCCCAGATCGAACTGCGCATCCTGGCCCACATCACCCGGGACCCCGGGCTGATCGCCGCCTTCCAGGCCGGGGAGGACATCCATCGGGCCACCGCCGCCCGGGCCTTCGGGATCCCCCCCGAGCAGGTGACGGAGGAACAGCGGAACTTCGCCAAGCGCATCAACTACGGACTGATCTACGGCATGAGCGCCCACGGCCTGGCCCAGCAACTGGGGATCTCTCGCCGCGAGGCGGAGCGGTTCATCGCGCAATATTTCACCGCCTTCCCGCGGGTGCGGGCCTACATCGAGGCCATCAAGGCCCGGGCGGCCCGCCAGGGCTATGTGGAGACCCTGCTCGGGCGCCGCCGCTACTTCCCCGAGCTGAAGCCGGCCGGCGGGGAGGGGCTGCCGCGCCGGGTGCCGGAGGCCGTGCGCCGGGCCGCCGAGCGCGAGGCCATCAACGCCCCCATCCAAGGCAGCGCCGCCGACATCCTCAAACTGGCCATGATCCGCATCGACCGGGCCCTGCAGGAACAAGGGCTGCGGACCCGTATGATCATGCAGGTCCACGACGAGCTGGTCTTCGAGGTGCCGGAAGAGGAAGTGAACACGGTGCAGGGGCTGGTGGCCGAGGCCATGCGGACGGCCTACCCCCTCGCTGTCCCCCTGGAGGTCGAACTCCACATCGGGCCGTGCTGGTCGTGAGAGCTCCTCACAGATCCCGTCGCTCAAAACGGCGGACGGCGGCCAGGAGCAGGATGGCAATGTAGGCGATGGCGTAGAGGATCATGCGGTCGTTGGGGATGCTGGAGGCCGTGAAAGGCGTGAGCCCGCTCAGCCGGGCCATGGGGCTTTGCAGCTCGTAAGCCGCGCGGCGCCACATCGCCTCGGCCGGCATCAGCAGCGAGGCCAGGATCCCCAGGTCCACCACCGCCGGCGCCCCGGCCAGCCCTCCGATCTGCTCCGCCCAGCCGCCGACGAAAGCCACCCCATACAGGCCCAGCACCAGCGCGCCGTTGGCGAGGGTGGAGAGTCCAGCGCCGCCCCACAGCGAGAGCGCCAGGGGGACCAGCGCCCCCAGGGCCAGCAGGGCCAGCCCCCGCGCCCATCCCGCCGGGGCCCACCCGGTGATCGCCGTCGTCAGGCCCAGGACGCCACCGCCGAGCCCGAGGGTGTACAGCAGCAACCAAAGGGCGTGGCCGATCCCCTTCCCCAGCAGGATCTGCCAGCGGGCCAGGGGCCGGGCAGCCACCGCCAGGATCACCCCCGAGGCGATCTCCCCCGACAGCGTGTTCACTGTCCCCACCGCTGCCGCCATCACGCTCATCAGATGGACCACATACAGGGCGGCCAGCGCGAAGAAGCCGACCAGTTCGACCCCCATCCGAGGGTCCGGCGTCCCATGGCGGACTATCTCCCGGTGGATCCACCCGAGGGCGAGGCCGTAAAGGGCCAAGAAGGCCGCCCCCAACCCGAAGGCTGTCACCACCAGGCGGCGCCGCAGCGCCTCCCGCACCGTCAGCCCGATGATCCACCGCATCCGGACCCCCTCCCTCGCGCCGGCCGCCCCCGGCCGCGGGCGCAAGGACCACTATATCCGGCCCTGGCGCCCCCGCCCAGCCGCCTCTACACCTGGGAGCCAACCCTTGGGCTGCCCCCCCAGCCCGGCCGTGCAGAGCGCGCTGATCTCCGAAGGGCTCAGGGCCCGCCCCCCAAGGGATCGGTGACCTCGACCGCCGAGAAGACCAGCTCCCGCCCTCGCGGCAGGGCCGGAGGCTCGCGTCTATCTCTCTGTCCTTGTTTTGTCCCCCACCCGCTCCTGATGAATTGCTGTCCAGTTGCGGGTTCAAGATACGTGCCGCTTGTCGGAACGCCGGCTCCACGCTCCGAGCCATCGTTCCGCTCCAACGAAGAACACGGCTCATTCCGCTGGGACCACCGGGTTTCCTAGGACACCAACCCCGGGGATCTCCACCTCCACCCAGTCCCCGGGCCGAAGCGGGCCCACCCCTGCGGGGGTCCCTGTCAGGATCACATCCCCCGGCTCCAACGTCATGATCGCGGAGATGTAGGCGATCAACGCCGGGATCGAGAAGACCATCTCGCGGACCCGTCCTCGCTGACGGACCTCCCCGTTCACCCGGCAGAGGATCTCCAGATCGGCGATCTCCTGGGGAGAGAGATGGGTGACGATCCACGGCCCCAACGGGCAGAACGTATCAAAGCCCTTGCTCCGGGTCCATTGGCCGTCCCGCCGCTGGAGGTCCCGCGCCGTGACATCGTTCCCGCACGTCACCCCGAGGATGTATTCCCATGCCCGATCCTCCGGGATGCGATGGCCTCGCCGCCCGATCACCACGGCCAGTTCGGCCTCGTGCTCCACCTGCTGGGATTGGGGCGGGAGCCGGATGGGCTCCCCGGGGCCGATCACCGCGCTGGGAGGCTTCAGAAAGATCAGCGGCTCCGGCGGCACGTCGGCGTTCTGCTCGCGGGCATGGGCGATGTAGTTGCGGCCGACGGCCACGATCTTCGAAGGGACACACGGCGCCCGCCAGATCGCCGCTCCCGCCGGGCCCAGCGGCTCGCCCCGCTCCACCGCCCCCTGAAACGGATCCCCCCGCAGGGCAAACACCCGATCTCCTTCGAGAACTGCCCATCGCAGACCCTCCGCGGTGACCACCCGGCCGATGTGCACGGCCAACCTCCGTCAAAGATGTGCCCATGGGAGTCCACAGCCTCCAGTTTATCGCCATCGGCGGCTCCGCCCAATCCCTCGAAGGCCACGATCTGCCTCCGCAACGACTTCGGAAAACATTGGGTCCTTCTCAGATGCAAACCGAACGTTTGCCCGGGTCAAAGGATCCTTCGGAAAGATCTAAACCCAACGCATCTGTTGGGGTCTTTTCGCCCCCCGACATTCAGCCCGGGGCTCCAGCCTCATCTTCGCAGGGCGTATGGGATCTGGAAAATCGGGGCCCTGGGGGCTTTCTTCTCGGTTTTGACAAAATTTCCCTTTTGTGATACTCATTGTTGAGATCATGAGGGAGAGTCCCTCATCCGAATCTCTTCCGGAGGCTTTTGCCATGAAGGAGATCCTGGAAAGCCGGATCACAGTGCTGCGGTCCCAACTGGCGGACCTGGAGCAACGGCGGGCCCATGTGGAGGCACAGTTGCGGCTGCTTCAGGACATCGCGGAATTGATGGAGAAGTATCCGGATCTGGGGGAGGGGGTGATCGGCCTGTTCCGTCAGACCACGATGCCGCGCCGCCGGCGGACCCGGGAACTGGTGATGGCCATCGTGGATGTGCTGACCAACCATCCCCAGGGCCTGGAGCTGGAGGAGATCCGCAAGGCCCTGCTGGCGCGCGGGCTGCAGGTCCCGGGGAAGGACGAGCAGATGCAGCGGGCCCGTCTCACCCTGATCTTCCGCAAGAACCCGGATCTGTTCCAGCGGGTCCGGCGCGGGGTTTATCGGTTGAAGGTATAAAACCATCCTTTCCCGAGGCACTTCGATGGGACCGGGGGCCCACGGCCCCATCGTGGCCCCCGGTCCCTGAAGACCGCCGCAGAGCGCCCGGCCGCTGTCGAACGCTCCCCGCGCTCCCCAAAGGGCTCCTGCGCCGGGGTCTTCAAGAGTCCTCGAGCGGGCCGGGGCTGGCCGGGCCGCCCAAACGGCCCACCCGCTCCAGGATCCGGCGCAGGCACCCGTGCAGGTCCTCTTGGAGCGCCCCCGCGGGGATCACCCACAGGTTCGGGGCCTCTTCCCGGAGCCGCCGCTCCGAGGGGCGATCCGACCACCGCAGGCCCAGGACGCCTTGGGCGCAGACAATGCGGAGATCCACCGGCACCGATCGCCCTGCCGGCGCCACCGTTCCCCCGGGGAGCACGACCAGGCCGGCCTCCCGAAGGGCTCGCAGAAGCACCTGGCGCTCGCCCCCCGCCAGCGTCAACTCCGAAAGGTCTGAGGCCGCCAGAAGGCGCTCCCCCGTGGTCAGCAAGAACGTGAAGCGGCGCCCCCGAGGGCTTCGGATCGGCCGGGGGAGAGACTGGATCGGCCCCAGTTGCAACAGATAATAGGGCTCCCCGGCCCGTGGATGATCCGGCTCCTCCGGCAGGAGATCCCGGCGTCGTGCCAGTTCGTGCCCCCGCACGGCGGCGTAGAAGCGCACCGACCAGCGGTCCGCCCCGAAGGCGGCAGTGTGATAGAAGGCCAAAAAATCCACATAGGGGACCAGCGGTGGGGCTTGCCGGGCCGGGATCCGATACGCGCCCATGGCCTGGATCCAGGCCCAATCCCGCGGGGTCCGCACCACGCCCACCAGGACCACCGCCTCCGGGTAGAGCATCATCGTCCATCCCTTGCGCGTCCGTCCGCGACGGTCCCGCCGGAGGTTTCTCCCCGCGTGGGAAGGGAGCGGCCGGACGGGAGGTCGCTTCCATGAAGAATGATAGCCCCTTCGGGCCGCTCACTCCTCTTCGAAGGCCACCCCCAGGGCAGCCGGAGGGGAGACCTGGAGGCTGCGCAGGATCCGGAGGGCGATCCGACGGCTGGACGCCGGCAGCCGGGCCAGCATGGTCTGGGCCCATTCGGTGTTGCCCAGGTTGGTCAGCAGCAGGGTGAAGATCATCAAGGGGAATGGGGCTACGTTCAGGACTTGGGAAGGGATCCCCGGCAGGCGGGGCTGGAGGACCAGGCTGAGCCATTGCAGGAGAGCGAACAGGAAAGCCCCCAAGGCCCCGCGGACCGGGTGCCACCCACCGAAGATGGTGATCGCGAGGACGATCCATCCGATCCCATCGATCCCCGAGATCGGCCCCTGCCAACCGCCCTTGAGGTCGAGGGTGTAGGCGGCCCCAGCGAGCCCCACGAGGGCCCCGCCCAGCACCGCGTAGCGGTAGCGGACGCGGGTCACGGGGATGCCGCGAGTGAAGGCAGCGGGCGGCCGCTCCCCCACCCCCCGCAGCACCAACCCCGGCCGGGTCCGGAAGATCCAGACCCAGGCGAGGAGGATGGTCAGGAAAGCGATGTAGACCAGGGGGCTCTGCTGGAAGAACAGCGGGCCCAACACGGGCAGCTCTGCCAGCCAGGGGATCGGGATGTGGCCCACCCGGGGCCCCGGCACGCCCATGAAGGGGTTCCCCAGGAAATAAGCCAGATCCCGTCCCAGGAGGGCCAGCACCAGGCCCACGGCCACCTGGGATTGCCGCAGGGTCAGGCTGGCGAAGGCGACCACGAGGGCCATCACCGCCCCGATCAACGCGCCGACCAGGAATCCGGAGACCAGGCTTCCTGTCTGCACGGCGACGGCGAAGGCGGCCATGGCCGCCAGCAGCATCGCGCCGTTGACCGAGAGGTTCACCACGCCGGCCCGCTCCGAGAAAGTCTCGCCGATGACCGCGATCGTCAGAGGAGCGGCGGCGGCCAGCACACCCGCCAAGCCGAAGACCCACTCAGGCGTCATCGCCAGGCTCCGCGGTCCGTTTGGGTTGCCAGCGCGCGCGGGCGCCCTGCATGAGCAACACGAAGAGGACCAGCGCCCCTTGCATCACCCCGGAGAGGGTGGAGTCCAGTTTGAGGGTGATGGGCAACTGGATGCTGCCGATGTTCAGGGCGGCGAAGAAGAACGCCACCGGCACCGACCAGGTCACCCGATAGTTGGCCAGCATCGCCACCAGCAACCCCAGGTAGCCGTAGCCGCTGGAGATCGGCGGGATCAGGCGGTGGTAGACGGCCGTGACCTGGACAGCCCCCGCCAGGCCGGCCAGGGCCCCGCAGCCCATCAGCGCCAGGAACAGATACCGGGCCGTCGGCACCCCCAGCAGATGGGCCGCCCGCGGGTTCTTCCCGATGGCTTTCAAGCGAAGGCCGAAATAGGTGTTGCGCAACAGCACGTAAACCAAGATGACGCTCAACAAGGCCAGCGCCAGCGCCCAGGGGCTCAGCCGCAGGTCCGGCCAGGTGGGCAGCCAAAGGGCCTCCGGGAAAGGCTCCGTCCCGCTCATGGAGCCGATCCCCGGCCGCTTCCAGGGGCCGAAGATCAGCCAGAGGATCAGCGTGGTGGCCACGAAGTTCAGCCCCAGCCCTCCGAAGATCTCGTGGACCCCGCCGTAGATCTTCAAGAGGCCCACCCAGGCGGCCCAGATGGCCCCGCCGGCCATCCCCGCGGCCATCGCCAAAACCAGGATGAGGGCGGGGGGCAGATCGGTGGGCTGAAGGGCCCGCAGGAGGCCGGTGGTGGCGATGGCCCCTAGCATGATCTGGCCCTCGACCCCGATGTTCCACAGCCCGGCGGTGAAGGTGAGCAGCAGGCCGGCGGTGGTCAGCATCAGGGGCACCCAGGCCACCAGGATGTCGGCCGCGCGCCGGAGGGAGCCGAAGGCCCCCGCTAGCACCTGGCGATAGGCCTCTAGAGGAGGCGCCCCGGCCACCAGCAGCACCAGCGTGGTGAACAACAGGGCCATCAGGATGGAAAGGCCCTGGAACCCATACTCCAGCCAGCGGGAGGGACGCCCGCGCAGCAACAGGATCTCTTTCATCGCAACTCGCCCGCGCTCCTCAGAAATCGAATCCCCGCCGGCTCACCAGCCCCGGCCGGCGATCAGATGGCCCAGCCGATCCAAGGTCAGCGCTTCCACCGGCAGCGGCTCGGAGACACGCCCGCTGAAGAACACCATGATCCGATCGCAATACTGGAGGAGCTCCTGGAGATCCGAGGAGATCACCATCAGGGCCGCCCCCGCCCGGGCCCGCTCCTTCAGGCGCCCCCAGACCCAGAGGCTGGATTCCACGTCCAGGCCGCGGGTCGGGTGTTCCAGCAGCAGCAGGCGAACCGGGGTCCGAATGAGGGCCAGCAACGTCCGCTGCTGGTTCCCCCCGGAGAGGGCCTCCACCGGGGTCTCCGGCCGCCCCCGGATGCTGAACTCCCGGATCCGCTGTTGGGCGGCCGCCCGGGCCCGCTCCCAGTCGATCAAGAACCGGCCGTTGGGGTAGATCAACTGGAAGTGCTCAGTAAGGGTGAGGCCGGGGATCAGGCCCTCCTCCAGCCGGTTCGCCGGCACGAACAGCACCCCGGCCTCCAGGAAGGCCCAGTAGGGCTTCCCTGTCAGATCCCGTCCCCCCACCCGGATGGCGCCCGCCCACGGGCGCACCAGGCCCGCGCAGGCCCGCATAAAGAGTTGCTGTCCGCTCCCCTCCATGCCCGCCAGCCCGATCACCTCGCCGGCCCGCACGGTGAGGGTCACTGGGCCCATGCGGAGCCGATGGTCCCCCACCTCCAGGCCTTCCAGTTGTATGACCGGGTCGCCCGGGGAGATCCGCTCGCGCGCAGGGGCAGGGATGGGACGGCCGAACATCAATTCGACCAGCCGCTGGGGGGCATAGGGGGGTGCGACCTCCCCGGCCAGCCGGCCCTGGCGGAGCACCGTCACCCGATGGCAGAGCTCCTCCACCTCCTCCAGTTTGTGGGTGACGAAGATCACCGCCTTCCCCTCCTCCGCCAGACGGCGGAGGGCGGCGAACAGCCGAACTTTCTGAGGGGCGCTGATCCCCGTGGTCGGTTCGTCCAGGATCAACACCCGCACCCCTCGCCACAGCAGACGCAACAGTTCTAGTTGCTGGCGCTCTCCCACCGTCAGGCTGTCCACCCGGGCCTCGGGATCCAGTTCGAAGCCGAACTGCTCAGCCAGTTCACGCAGGGCGCGGCGCGCCCCCCGCCGGTCGAGCCACAAGCCCCCCTCGTGCCCCAGCATGAAGTTGTCCAGCACCGAGAGGCCCGGGAAATCCATCGGGTCCTGGTGCAGCATCCCGATGCCATGCTGCAGGCCTTCCGCCGGGGACGCCAGCCGAACCCGCCGCCCGTCGAGGAAGATCTCCCCCCGGTCCGGCCGCAGATACCCGGAGAGGATCTTCATCAAAGTGGTCTTGCCGGCCCCGTTCTCCCCCAGGAGACCGTGGATCGATCCCGCCTCCACCGTCAGGCTGACGTCCTGGAGGGCCCGGACCGGGCCGAAGGATTTATAGATATGGCGGAGTTCGATTTTCATTGAAACGTTGCCTGTTCGCCGAAGGATCCGCCCACCAGATATGGAGAGAAGGGGCGGCTCCGGCCGCCCCTTCTATTTTATTTAGAACGAGGGACCGAGGACGCGCCACGGCGGGGCCCAGTTACTTCGTGGGGACGCTCTGGCCCTCCATGCCCTCGAGGAGCTGGGGCAGATACCAGATCTGCTGGTCGGTGGCCACCTTGCCCTCCTCGACGTAGAGCGTCACGTCCTGGAGCCGGATGGGCCCCTTCCAGAGCTGGATCGCGCCGTCCCCCAAGCCCTTGATGAACTCATCCACCCGGGCGGCGGCCTCCGGGCTGAGGGCCTTGCCCTTCACGAACCCCACGTGGCTGGTGTCGGGGTTGTTGATTTCCTTCCAGTCGGGCCCCACCCAATCCCAGGAGGGCTTCCATGTGCCCTCCAAGACGGCCTTGATGTGCTTCAGGTAGGAGGGGCCCCAGTTGAAGTAGGGCACGCCCAGGCAGACGTCGGGGGCCTCCTCACAGGCGCCGATGTAATCGTAGGGGATGGCCCAGACCTTCTTGCCAGCCTGGGTGGCCTTGGCCGCCTCCCGCAGCGCCTCCGTCGTATCGATGCCCGAGATGATCACATCGTAGCCGGCGTTGATGAAGTCCTGGGAGACCTGGGTGGGATCGGCGGTGACGCCGGGGATGTGGAACCAGAAGCCGATCCAGGTGACCTTGAACTTGAGGTCGGCCGCCGGCTTGCCCCGATACTTCTCCCAACAGTATTTGGCGCCCAGGTAGGCCGAGGCGGCCAGCCGCCGGGTCTCATCGTTGATCAGGGGGCCCAGGTAGCCGATCTTCCCGGTCTGGGTGGTCAGGGCGGCGGCACAACCCGCGATCATCTTGCCGTATTCCATCTTGCCCATCACGTTGGCCAGGTTGGGGATGCCCTTGTAGTTCTTCCCTTCCTTCCAGGCATCATCTCCCGAGGCGTGGATGACGACGATGTCCGGATGGGCTTTGGCGAACTTGATGGCCTCGTCTTTGTGGTCGTCGGAGTTGAAGATGATCACCTTGGCGCCCTTCGCCACCAACTCCTCCGCCAGTTGCGAGGCGGTGGTGCCCGGCCGGTCCGCCGGGTTCACCTTGTCGATGTAAAGCATCTTGGCTCCTGGAAGCTTCTGTTCGACATATTTGCCCGCCTCATAGTGGGCCTGGCTCCACCCCCGGTCGTTGTAGGGGCCCACCAGAAGCATCCCGAAGATGATCACCTTTGGAGCGGCGGTGGGGGTGGGCAGGGCCGGCGCCGTCGTCGGCGTGGGCGATGGGGGGGGCGTGGCCGGCTGGGCGCACGCCGCCAGCAGCAGGGCGAGACCCAGCAAGAGGTTCACCGCGATCCACCGTTTCGGTTGAGGAACCATCCTCTCCTCCTGGAGCGGGGATCTTGGCTTCTATTTTATTCAACCGACGAAAGCCGCGCAAGCGAGACACCCACCGCCCACGAGGCACGCGCATCCGGCCGGGACGTTGATTCGGTGTAAGATTGAGAAAGATCTTTCCGATCCGGGAGGGACCATGTCCTCATCCCAAACGCCCCCTTCGGCGGAGGAGATCCGCCGCCTGCTGGAACGCCTGGGCGATCTCTCCGAGGACGAACGGGCCCTGTTGCTGGCGCTCGCCGAACTGGATCAGGAGACCGGCCATGCCCTCTCCCCGGAGGCGCAACGGCTTCTGGAGGCCCTCGCCGCCTCCTTGCGCGCCTACGATCCGGCGGAGATCCGGGCGGCCGTGCGCCGGATGGTCCACGCCCACCCCCAAAGTCCAGGAGAGCGTTGGCCGGCGGACCTGCGTCGCGGCTTCCGGGGTCGCCGCAAGCCCTGACCGTCGCCCCGCCGCCCCCCAAACGCCCCTCCGGAAAATCCCCGGCCGGCACCGGCGGGGACCTTGACGCGCCCCTCCCCCGCCCGTATGATTAGAGGCAGAAGCCCTTCTCTTTGGAGGGAGATCCCCCCACCGAGAGGAGCCACCTATGCAGGATTTCCTGTTCCGGGGTTCGCTGGCCGAAGTGGATCCGGACGTGGCCGCCCTCATCCGTTACGAACACGAACGACAGATCCGCAAACTCATCCTGATCCCCTCGGAATCCTACGCCCCGGCGGCTGTCCGCGAAGCGCTGGGCTCGGTTTTCCAGAACATCTACGCGGAAGGCTATCCGCATGAGCGCACACGAACCCAGACCGAGGCCGAGCTGCTCGATTACGAGGATCAACTGGGGTTCTATCGCCGCTACGGCGACCAGCGGTATTACAAGGGCGTGGAATACGCCGACATCGTGGAGGCCCTGGCCCGGCGGCGCTGCGCCGAAGCCTTCGCCACACCGGAGATCCCGCCGGAGCGTATCTTCGTCAACGTCCAGCCCCTCTCGGGGGCCCCCGCCAACAACGCGGTCTATGAAGCCCTCCTTCGGCCCGGTGACACCGTGATGGGCATGTCCCTCGTCCACGGGGGTCATCTGACCCACGGCTCCCCGGTCAACCGCTCGGGCAAACATTACCGCATCGTCTGGTATACCGTGGACCCCCAGACCGAGCGCCTGGATTACGATCAGATCCGGGACCTGGCCCGGCAGCACCGGCCCAAGATGATCATCGCTGGCTATACTTCGTATCCGTGGGCGCCGGACTGGAAACGCTTCCGGGAGATCGCCGACGAGGTCGGTGCCTATCTCCTGGCCGACATCGCCCACACGGCCGGGATGGTGATCGCGGGGGCGTATCCGAACCCCCTGGGCTACGCCCACGTGATCACCTTCACCACCCACAAGACCATCATGGGGCCCCGAGGGGCCTGCATCCTCACCACCGACCCCGAACTGGCCCGCAAGATCGACCGGGCGGTGTTCCCCGGGGAACAGGGCGGCCCCCATGTGAACGTCTTCGCCGCCCTGGCCGTGGCCTTCAAACTCGCCCGTACCGACGCCTTCCGGGAACTGCAACACCAGATCGTGCGCAACGCCCAGGCGATGGCCCGCCGCCTGGCCGAGCGGGGCCTACGCATCCCCTACGGGGGGACCAACACCCATCTGCTGCTGATCGACTGCAAGTCCGTGCGGGGGCCCGACGGCACGCCCCTGATGGGCGACCCCGCCGCCCGGGTGCTGGACCTGGCCGGCATCGTGGTCAACCGCAACACCATCCCCGGCGACACCGGGGCCGGGGCTGCCAGCGGCATCCGCCTGGGCACCCCCTGGATCACGCAGCGCGGCTTCCGGGAGCCGGAAGCGGAGGCCCTGGCCGACATCATCGCCGACGTGCTGTGGGCCTGCAAACCCCACCGCTATTATGTAGGGCGCGACCTGGTCTACCGCACCAAGGTGGAGTTCGACGTCCTGGAGGAGGCCAAGTTGCGGGTGGCCGAACTGGCGGCCCGGGCCGGCGCGGACGTGACGCTCCCGAAGAGCGGCTACCCCCACTACTGGTTTATCACCGACCGCCTCCCGGCCGCCGAAGGAAAGGCTGTCCTGGAGATCCAAGGCGATCGGGTGGCCGAGTTCCTGGACGCAGCCCTGACCCAGCGGGCTGTGGGCCTGAAGATCGGGGAAGGCGCCCCGACCTTCCTGCTGGAGGCCGATGGACAGGTGATGAGCCCGGGCTATCTCCTGCGGGACGGCCCCGAGACCTTCCGGCTGGTGGTGCCCGAGGAGCGGGCCGGCCGGGTGGCCGCCTGGCTGCGGGACCTCTCGGACGGCTACGTGCGCTTCGACGCGGACATCTGGGCCAAGCTCCCCGGCCCTCTGCGCATCCGGGAGATCCCGGCGGAGGACCCGCGGGCGGTGGAGGCCCGCCGTCGGGCCCGCTTCCCGACGGACCTGGGGGACGAGCAGGCGGTGGCCATCCGCAAGCCGTTTTTCATCGGCTGGCGGGCGGCCGACGGCCATCACCGGGAGCGCTTGGCGCCGCTGCCGGCCTTCGCCTGGCAGGAGCCGGAGGGCGCCCCCCTCAAACGGACCCCCCTCTACGAACTCCACCGGGAACTGGGGGCGAAGATGATCCCCTTCGCCGGCTGGGAGATGCCGGTCTGGTATACCGGGGTGAGCGAAGAGCACCGGGCCGTCCGCACTGCCGCTGGCCTCTTCGACGTCTCCCACATGGGGGTCCTAGAGGTGAGCGGCCCCGGCGCCCGCGCCTTCCTGGACCGGGTGACCACCAACGATCTGATGGCCCTGAAGGTCGGGGAATCCCAATACACCTATCTTCTGGATCCCGAGGGCCATGTGCTCGATGACCTCATCATCTACGCCCTGGACCCTAACCGCTACATGCTGGTGGTCAACGCGGCCAACAACGACAAGGACTGGGCATGGCTGAACGCCGTCGCCCGCGGCGAGGTCCGCATCGACGGGGAGCGGCCGTGGGCCCAACTGGAGGACGAAGTGGTCCTGCGGGACCTGCGGGACCGGCGCTGGGGGGAGGATTGCCGGGTGGATCTGGCCCTGCAAGGACCCCAGGCCCTGAAGATCCTCCAGCGCCTGGCCGACGGTGAGGGGCAGGCCCGGCTGGCGGCCCTCCAGCGGGGGCAGGTCGCCCGTCTGACGCTCCAGGGCTTCGACCTGATCATCTCGCGCACCGGCTACACCGGGGAGCGCATCGGCTACGAACTCTTCGTCCACCCCGATCGGGCGCCCGCCCTCTTCGAGCTCCTGCTGGACGCCGGCAAACCCTTCGGCCTCAAGCCGTGCGGCCTGGGCGCCCGCGACAGCACCCGGACCGAGGCAGGGCTGCCCCTCTACGGCCACGAGCTGGCAGGCCCCTTCGACCTCACGCCGGGCGACGCCGGGTTCGCCTCCTTCGTCAAACTGTATAAGCCCTTCTTCGTCGGCCGGAAAGCCTACATGGCCCGTGAGGCCTGGCGGACGATGGAGGTGGTCCGCTTCCGCATCTCCGAGAAGGGCGTCCGACTGCCCAAACTCGGCGATCCGGTGGTGGACCGCCGCGGCCGCGTGATCGGCTACGTCACCAGTTGTGCCCTGGATACCGAGGGCTTCCTCACCGGCATGGCCTGGATCGAGCGGGCCTACCAGGCCGAGGGGACGCCCATTGGGATCCTGGTAGGGGCCGGTGGCGGCCCGGAGCGCCCCCGGGTGGGGGATCGCCTGGCGGTGCCCATCTCGGCCACGGTGGTCAGCCGGTTCATGGGCCGATAGCGGATGTCTGGCTGGCGGAGGAAGGCCCGGTCATCTGAGGAGGCGCGATCGAGCGGGCCCCGACCCCAGGGGCGCCGGGGCCTGCTGAAGGCCATCGGATCACCATCCGAAGGGGGTGCGCGATGAGCCAGGAGATCACAGTCAGCGTGATCAAGGCGGACATTGGGGGCATGGTGGGCCACTCCGGGATCCACACCGACCTGGTGGCCCTGGCCCGCCAGCATCTAGAGGAGGCCCAGCGCCGGGGCGTGATCGTCGATTACTATGTGACATGGTGCGGGGACGACCTCCAGTTGATCATGACCCACCGCCACGGCGTCGACAGCCCCGTTGTGCACGGCCTGGCCTGGGAGACCTTCGAGCGCTGCACAGTGAAGGCCAAGGAGATGAAGCTCTACGGGGCCGGCCAGGACCTCATCGCCGACGCCTTCTCGGGCAACGTGCGGGGGATGGGCCCTGGCGTGGCGGAGATGTCCTTCGTGGAGCGCCCCTCGGAGCCGATCATCGTCTTCATGGCCGACAAGACCTCGGCCGGGGCGTGGAACCTCCCGCTGTTCCGTATGTTCGCCGATCCCTTCAACACGGCCGGCCTGGTGATCTCCCCGGCCATGCACGAGGGCTTCCGGTTCGAGGTCCACGATGTGAAGGGCCACAAGCGGATCTTCTTCAACTGCCCGGAGGAGATGTATGACCTTTTGGTCTTCATCGGGGCGCCGGGCCGCTATATGATCAAGGCCGTCTACACCAAGAAGGGGGAGATCGCCGCTGTCTCCTCCACCGAGCGCCTCTCGCTCATCGCCGGGCACTACGTGGGCAAGGACGACCCGGTGTGCATCGTGCGGGCCCAGGGGATCTTTCCCGCCGTGGGGGAGATCCTGGAGCCCTTCACCATGCCCCACATCGTGGAGGGCTGGATGCGGGGCTCTCACTACGGCCCGCTGATGCCGGTGCCGCTGCAATATGCCAAGTGCACCCGCTTCGACGGCCCGCCGCGGGTGGTGGCCCTGGGGTTCCAACTGGCCGACGGCCGGTTGGTGGGGCCGCGGGATATGTTCGACGACCCGGCCTTCGACGAAGCCCGGCGGCTGTGCAACGTGATCGCCGACCACTTCCGCCGCCACGGCCCCTTCGAGCCGCACCGGCTGCCGATGGAAGAGATGGAATACACCACGCTCCCCGAGGTGGCCGAGCGCCTGGCCGCCCGCTGGGAGCCGCTGCCGGAGGCCCACCCGGCGGTGGTGGGCGGCGATGGAAGCGCGGCGGAGGCCGATTGAGCCAATGGAAAGGAGCCGGGCGGGCATCCCTGCGCCCGCCCGGCCTCCCATCGCGGGCGCTGGAAAGATGGGATCCCTCACGTGATGGGCGGCGGGGCGAGCCAGTCGTAGCCGATGGTGGGGTCGTCGTGGGGGATGCGGCCCTCGTCGGCCGGATCGTAGGTGCGGGAGGTGATGTAGAACAGATGGACAGGCGTCGGGCTGATCACCTTGCAGCCGTGGGCCACACCGGGCGGGATCTTCAGGACGCGCGGCGGGGCGTGGTCGCCCAGGTAAAGCACCATCGTTTGCCGGTAGGTCGGCGAGTCGGTCCGCAGGTCGTGGAGGGCCACCTTCAACGTCCCCGTCGCCACATACCACCAGTCGGTTTGCTTCCAGTGGATGTGCCAGGCCTTGATCACCCCGGGATACATCAGAGAATGGCTCCATTGGGCGAACCCCTCAGCGAAGAAGGAGTCCGTCACCCGGATGATCTCCCGAAAGAACCCCCGGTCGTCCACGTAGGTGACCAGTTCCTTGATCTCGACCCCCGCGATCATCGGCCTTCCCTCCGCGCAGGTTGGCGGCATGCCCGCCCAGCCGCCCATTATAGCCAAAGGCATGGCCCTTGCCTTTCCCTCTCGGTTGTGTTAGCCTTGCGTTACCTGCGGGCGTCCGGAACCGTCGCCCAGGCTGTTGATCTCACCAGGAGGCCCCTATGATCGGCAACCGTGGAACCCGTGCGCTGGCTGTCCTGAGCCTGTTCCTGCTGGCAGCCTCCGCCGCCTGCCGGCCGGTCCGCTCCCGTTCCGGGCCGGTGACCGCCACGCCGCCTGGGCCCCTGATCATCGGGCCCACGGCCACGCCGCCCGCCGAAAGCGTTCCCCCGATGCCTACCGAGACCCCGCTGCTGGTGCTGCCCACTCCGGCGATGCCCCAGGGGGCACCAACCCCGACCCCGCCCCTTTCCCCGTTGCCGTCGCCCACGCCCGTGCCGGTCGCCCCGCAGCCCACCCCTGCGCCGTCGGCGAAGACGGTGACCCATGTGGTCCAGCCGGGCGAGACCCTCTTCCGCATCGCCATGCGCTATGGCACCACGGTGGAGGCCATCGTCCGGGCTAACCAGCTGGTCAACCCTGACTTCATCGTGCCGGGGCAGCGCCTGGTGATCCCGACCGGCTCCGCGACCGGCGGAGCCCTCACCGGCGGCGAGCGGATCTACATTGTGCAGCCCGGAGACAACCTGTTCCGCATCGGGCTGAAGTTCAACATGAGCTGGACGGTGATCGCGGCCCGGAACGGCATCACCAACCCCAACGCCATCTTCCCCGGGCAGCGCCTGATCATCCCCAGCCCGTGAACGCCTGAGCATGCGAACGCGGAGGCTCTGCGCGGCCGGAGAGGGGGCCGCCGCCCATCCGCCGATGGCGGAGACCCCACTGGAGAGCCGCCGGGTGTATGCAGGCCGGATCCTTCACCTCCGGGTGGACACCGTGCGCCTTCCCTCCGGAAGGACGGCCTTGCGGGAGGTTGTCGAGCATCCCGGCGCCGTGGCCATCGTCCCCATCCTGCCGGACGGGCGCGTGGCCCTGGTCCGCCAGTTCCGCTACGCGGTCGGCCGGATCTCCTTGGAGATCCCCGCCGGCACCCTGGAGCCTGGGGAAGATCCGCTGCGCTGCGCCCAGCGGGAACTGGCCGAGGAAACCGGCTACCAGGCCGCCCGATGGGAACCCCTGGGGATCATCTGGCCAACACCGGGCTACAGCACGGAGGAGATCGCCCTCTTCATCGCGCAGGGCCTCACCCCGGGCGCGCCGCGCCCGGAGTTTGATGAAAACCTGGTGGTGGTCCCGATGGATTGGCCTGAGATCTGGGTGGCCATCGAGACGGGACGTCTGCGGGATGCCAAAAGCATCGTCGCCCTGACGTGGGCCGCCCGGCGACTGGGGAGGCCCTGATGGCGAGCCCAACAGCCTTCCCACGGTCCCGCCATACCCTCCGGTGGCTGGAGCTCCCGGCCGGCCTTCTGCTGGCCCTCGGGCTGGTCCTCTTGCTGGCAGCCGCCCTAGAATGGCGCTACGCCGATCGGATCTGGCCGGGGGTCTACATCGGGGAGGTGGCCGTCGGCGGGCTCACCGAGACGGAGGCCCGGGCCCGCTGGGCCGCGACCCTCCCAGACCCCCAACAGTCGCTCTGGATCGTGCAGGGACCCGGGTTCCGCCAGGAGGTCTCCATGGCCGACTTGGGGGCCCATATCGACGAGGCCGGCACCCTCCAAGACGCGATGGCCATCGGCCGGGGTGGTGGGCTCGCCGACTGGCCCGAGCGGATACAGGTCTGGTGGTCCGGCCGCTCGGTCCCGTCGCGGATCATCATCGACAAAGACCGGCTGGAGGCGCAGATCGCCGCGTGGGCGGCGGCCATCGACCGCCCCCCGCGGGACGCTAGGCTTTCCCTCCGGGGCAGCCAGGTGCTCCCCATCCCCGCGGAGACCGGGCGTCGCTTGGATCGGGCGGCAGCCCGCGAGCGACTCTTGACGGCTCTGGCGACCCTGCAGCCGGCCGTCCTCGACCTGCCCATTAAGATCCTCCCGCCGGCCCTCGAGGATGTGGAGCCCGCCCGCACCCAACTGACCCAGTGGCTGCAGGCCCCTATCCGCCTGGTGTTGCCCACCGGGACCCTCCCGGTCTCTCCGTCGGTGAAAGGGCCCTGGATCCTTTCGCCCCAGGACCTGGCCGAGATGGTCACTCTGGTTCGGGTCGAGGCCCCCCGCCCCCACCTGGAGGCTCAGATCGACGAGAACCGGCTGCGGGCGTGGCTCGCTCCCCTCGCAGAGGCCCTGCGGGCCGATCCCGTAGATGCCCGGTTCGTCTTCGACGAAGCCGAGGGACGGCTCATCCCCATCACCCCCGCCCGTTTCGGCTACCGGATGGTCCTCACCGACACCCTGGTCCGCATCCGGGAGAGCCTCTCCACGCCCAACCGGGAGGTCCCGGTGGCCATCGAACTCCTGCCCCCTCGATATCCGGAGACAGTCACGGCGGAAGCGCTGGGGATCACCGGGCGGATCGCCCAGGCCACCACCATCTTCAAAGGCTCCTCGCCGGCGCGTGTGCGCAACATCACCCTGGGGGCCGCCCGCATGCACGGCATCCTGATCCCACCGGGGGAGGTCTTCTCGTTCAACGCCCACCTGGGGGACGTCAGCCTGGACGCCGGCTTCGAGGAGGCTCCTATCATCTACAACGGGCGGACCATCCGGGGGGTGGGTGGGGGGATCTGTCAGGTTTCTACCACGCTGTTCCGAGCGGCCTTCTTCGGAGGGTTCCCCATCGTGGAGCGCTGGCCCCACGCCTACCGGGTGGGCTGGTATGAGCGGACCTTTGGGCCGGGCCTGGACGCGGCCATCTTCACGCCCACAGCGGATTTCAAGTTCCGCAACGACCGCGAAGGCCCTGTCCTGATCACGGCCCATGTGGACCCCCAGGCGGGCACGCTGACGTTCACCCTCTACGGCCCTGACGACGGGCGGAAGGTGATCATCGAGGGCCCCTTCGTCACCAACGTGGTCCCCCACGGCCCGGACATCTACGAGGAAGACCCCACCCTGCCGAAGGGGAAAGTGGTCCAGGTGGAATGGGCGGTGGACGGGGCCGATGTGCGGGTGCGCCGACGGGTGGAGCGCGGCGGGACGGTTCTCTGGGAAGATATGGTGTTCACCCGTTATCAGCCGTGGCCCGCCGTCTTCAAGGTGGGCACTGGAGGGCCATGAGAACCTCCGGCAGCCCCACGGCGGGATTTCAGGACTTATTTGCATTTTCATACCCTATAACCGAACATGGATGCGGATCTCGCTGAACGATGGGGCTCAGGATAGGAGTTCCGCATGCTAAGAGAGCCGGTTGCTATTAAAGGGATGGGGGATGCCTTGTGGTTCACCTTCGGCCCGGCGCCGTGGCCGGAGGCCCTGAAAGCCCTTGAAAGCCGTCTGGCGGCCAACCCGGCTTTCTTCGTTGGCGGCCGGGCGGTCCTCGCGTTGGGTGACCGCATCCTGGAGGAGGCCGACCTGCTGGCCCTCGTGGCCCTTTTGAACCGGTTCGGGCTGGCCCTGGCGGGGGTGCTCACCGAGCATCCGGTGACTCAGGCCGTGGTCCGGCGTATGGGATTGCCGCTGCAGCCCCCCCTGTCGGAGCGAGCCCCGGAGGCCCGTGAGCTCCCCCTGGAGTCCGCGTGGCTGATCCGCCGGACGTTGCGGGCAGGCCATTATCTGCAGGTCGAGGGTCACCTGTGTGTGATCGGGGACGTCCACCCGGGCGCGGAGGTGGCGGCGAGCGGAGACATCGTCATCTGGGGGCGTCTGCTGGGGACCGCCCACGCCGGCTGCGAGGGGGATGAGGGGGCTGCCGTCTATGCCCTGGAGCTCCGGCCGGTCCAACTGCGGATCGGGCGGTATATCGCGCGATCCCCAGAGGAGCACCGTCGCCTGACCCCGGAGCAGGCCTTCGTCCAGGACGGTCGCATCGTTGTTGAGCCGTGGCGCCCCCTTCTCTGGTGGGAGCGTTGGCTGAGCCGGCTGTTCCGATAAACGCCCAGCCGGTGGGGATGGAGAGAAAGGAGGTCTGAGATGGGCGCGCAAGTGATCACGGTGACCTCCGGCAAAGGGGGGGTTGGGAAAACCACTGTCACCGCCAACGTGGGGATGGCCCTGGCCCTGGCTGGGAAGAGGGTGGTGTGCATCGACGCCGACATCGGTTTGAGAAACCTCGATGTGGTCCTGGGCCTGGAGAACCGCATCGTCTATGACATCGTGCACGTGGTGGAAGGACGCTGCCGCACCCGTCAGGCCCTCATCCGCGACAAACGGGTTCCTGAGCTCTACCTGATGCCTGCCGCCCAGAGCCGGGACAAATCCGCTGTGCGGCCGGAGGACATGGTCCGCATCTGCGAGGAACTGCGGCCGGACTTCGATTATATCCTGATCGACTCGGCGGCTGGCATCGAGGAGGGGTTCCGCACCGCCCTGGCCCCTGCCGACCAGGTGCTCCTGGTCACTAACCCGGAGGTGGCCGCCGTGCGGGACGCCGACCGGGTGATCGGGCTGGTGGAGGCCATGGGCAAGCCCGCCCCCAAACTCATCGTCAACCGCCTGAAGCCCGACATGGTCCGCCGGGGGGACATGCTGGACACGGCAGACGTGCTGGAGATCCTGGCCATCGAGCTCCTGGGGGTCATCCCGGAGGACGAGCAGGTGATCGTGTCCACCAACCGGGGGGTCCCCGTGGTGCTGGAGGAGCGATCGCCGGCCGGACAGGCTTTCCGGGCCATCGCCCGCCGCCTGATGGGGGAGAACGTCCCCTTCGCCCTCTCCGAGGACGGGCAGGGGGTGCTGGGATGGTTGCGTCGGCTGGTGCGCAGCGGAGGTGGCCGATGAACTGGCTGGAGCGCTTGCGGGGTCAACCCTCCGCCCGGGAGACGGCCAAGCAACGCCTTCAGGTGATCCTGGTCCACGATCGCAGCGATCTCCCGCCGGGGCTGCTGGATATCATCAAGGACGAGATCATCGCTGTCCTCTCCCGGCACGTCCCCATCATCGCCGAGGAGGTCCGGGTCACCGTGACCCAGGACGCGCGGGAATGCCGTCTGGTGGCAGACATCCCGTTGGGGAACCGACATAGCCGGCCATGACCGGGTCGTTGCTGGAGCGCCTGGGGGCGTGGCGCCGTTTCGACAGCGGTCTGCTTCTGGGGGTGACGGCGCTGATGGTTATCGGGGTGGTCACCATCGCCAGCGCCGTGTTGCGCGCCCCGGACCTGGCCGATGCACCCCGGCGCCAGGCCCTCTACGGCCTGGCGGGGCTGTTGCTGATCTTCCTGATCGCCTCGGTCAACTACCGCACGTGGGGGTCCTTCCACCAGGGCCTTTACGTTTTGGTCTTGGCCCTGTTGCTGTTGGCGCTGATCGCCGGCCGCAGCCAGATCGCACCTGTCCGCCGCTGGCTGGAGATCGCCTCCTTCAACATCCAGCCGGCGGAACTGGCCAAGCCCCTGCTCATCCTCAGCCTCGGGCGCTTCCTGGCGGATCGGGAGGAGCGCCTGGACGCCTTCCGGACAGCCCTCGGGGCCTTCGCCTACATGCTCCTCCCGGCGGCCCTGATCTTCCTGCAGCCCAACCTCAGCACCGCCGTGGTGGTGCTGGCCATCGGGCTGGGGATGCTGTTCGCCTGGGGCCTCCGCCCCCGCCACCTGCTGGCCATCGGGCTGCTGGGCCTCCCCATGGCAGCGGGGGCCTGGACCGTGATGTTGCCTTACATGCGCGGGCGCCTGCTTCACTTCCTGGGGCTTCAGCCGGATCCCAACACCGCCTATAACCTCACCCAGGCCCTGATCACCATCGGCAGCGGCGGCCTATGGGGAACCGGATGGGGGCAGAGCCCGCAGAACATCTGGGGCTTCCTTCGAGTCCGCCACACGGACTTCATCTTCGCCGTCCTGGCCGGGGAGTTCGGGCTGGTCGGCGCCGTGGGGGTGCTCGCCCTCTATCTGTGGGTGCTCTGGCGGATCTTCCAGGCCGCCTGGGGGGCGGAGGACACCTACGGCCGCCTGATCGCGGTCGGGGTGGGAACGTGGATCGCCTTCCAGGCCCTGGCCAACATCGGCATGAACCTCGGCCTGATGCCGGTGGCCGGCCTCCCGCTGCCCTTCATCAGTTACGGCGGCAGCGCTCTCCTCTCCTTCTGCCTAGGCATCGGCCTGGTCCAGAGCGTCCGCATACACCGCGAGGCCTTCTCGATCCGCGGGTAAACCCCACCGGGAAGTCGGGGCTTTACCTCCCCTGGCCCGTCAAATGTTAAAATAAAAGGGACTCGGGGCCTTCCGAGGGCCTCCCAACGGGGGAGGGAGATGGGGGAGATCCGACGACCCCTTCGGCCGCGGCTTCGGCGGATCCTAACGCGAGGCTGGCATGGGTGGTGGCGTCGAGGGATCTGGATGGTGGGCCTGGGGGGATTGGGGTACTGGGCCTATGTGGAGCCTGTGGTGCTTAATGCAGTGCTTCTGCTCCTGCGCTTCGCTTTCCAGCTCCTCTTCGCCATCCTCTTTGTCCTCATCCAGTTCGTGGCAATCTTCTGGTTTATGTCCCGCAGCCGCGTGGAGGTGATCAAACCAGGCGACCCCAAGCAGGTCACTTTGGCAGATTACTGGGGGCAGGAAAACCTGGTGCGCCTGGTCCGACAGTGGATCGACCTGCTGTCGAATCGGGAACAGTTCGTGAAGATGGGAGGGCAGTTCATCAACGGCATCTTGCTCGCAGGCCCTCCGGGCACAGGAAAGACGATGCTGGCCAAGGCCATCGCCGGCGAGGCGGGGATCCCCTTTATTTCCATTGAGGGATCAAGCTTCCGTTCGATGTTCTGGGGTGTGGACGTCCTCAAGATGATATGGTTCGTCGGCAAGGCCCGCAAGTTGGCCCGGGAGTATGGGGCGTGCATCGCTTATATCGACGAGATCGACGCGATCGGGGCCAGCCGGGGCGGGGTCATGGGGGGCGAGCGAACCGGTCCTCTCGGCTGGCTGGGTTGGGGTGGCACCGGGGCCTTGACACGGCTTCTCTACGAGATGGATGGCATCACTCAGTTGACGCGATGGGAACGGATCAAAGGGCGGATCTACCGCCTCCTCGGAAAGCGCCCCCCGCCTCGCTCCTGGCACGTGCTGTTCATGGGTGCGACCAACCGGCCCGACGCCTTGGATCCGGCCCTGGTCCGCCCTGGTCGCTTTGACCGCATCATTTATGTCGACCTCCCCGATCGAGCGGGGAGGCGGGAGATCATCAAAGGATATCTTTCGAAAGTGAAACACGATCCGAACATCGACATCGACTCCCTGGTGGCAGACACAGCATGGGCCACCCCGGCCAAGATCATGGCCGCCATAACCAAGGACGCTGTGCGCATCGCCTTGTTCAACGGTCGAGATTACATCACCCAACGGGACATCGAATTGGCCCTTCAGGAACAGGCCATGGGGCTGGAGAACCCGATTGCGGAGATGGATCCTCTCCAGCGCCGCCAGGTGGCCTATCATGAGGCCGGTCACGCGGTGGCCCAATATTACCTGCTCCCGGACGAGCGGATCATCCGCGCCTCGCTGATCCGCCGCACCAACATGCCCGGGGCCCTGGGCTACGTCCACAGCGTTCCCAAGCAGGAGCTTTATACAGTTCCCCTTCGGCGCCTGGTGGCAGAGATCATGGTCTCCTTGGCGGGCCACGTGGCCACAAAGATCTTCATGGGGGAACACTGGACCGGCGCCAGCGCCGATTTCCGGCAGGTTCGGCAACGGATCCAGCTCCTTTTGGACCTGGGCTATTTCGGGCTCCACCCCATGAAGCCGGAGGAGCCGGAACGCTACCAAGACCTCATCGATCGGTTCTGGGCCGATTGCGAGGAAAAAGTGGAACGGTTGCTGCGGCAGCACGCGACTGAGGTGGAGGCGGTCGCCCAGGCCTTGCTGGAACGCCATGATCTCTCTGGGAACGAGGTAATCGCCATCATAGAGGCCGCGCGGTCCGGCGAGCCGATCCCTCTTCCATCCTCCACGCCGGTCCCGATGGCGTCCCCCTCCGCCACCTCTTAACCCTTCCCCAGAGGGGAGGCTCACCGAGGGGAATAGAAGGCCAAAACCCCATCCCCCAACCGTCGAGGCTCCAGCCAACCGGAAACGTGCAGCGCATAGATCCCAGCTTTCCCCCCCGGCTCCACCGCGGCAATCAGCACGAACCGGTCATCCGGCGACCAGAGAAGGGCCGATCCCTGGAACGCGTCAAAACGAGACAGGAGGTTCAGGAAGGGGAGCGTGGGGATGAAGGTGCCCAGCTCGCGGGCCGCCCCCGAGGGCTCGTAGACGCGGGCCTGGAGCAGGACCAGCCCCGAAGCCGGCTCGATCTCCAGGGGGCGAAACGCCAACAGCCTCCTGCCATCGTGGGACCATAAGACAGCCAGGTGGGGTTGATCGCCCAGCCGCATCAGCCGATCTGCTGGGATATCGTAGAGACTCAGCGGTCCGATGCGGGGAGCGGTGGTCGTCGGATCGGTGATCAGCGCCAAGTAACGGCCTGTAGGGGACCATGAAAAAGCAATCCCTCCGGTAAATGTGAGGACGGTGCGCGCGGCGGAGCGATCCAGGTTCTCCAATCGTAGCACGCTCGTGTTCCCTTCCTGTTCCGCCCACGCCAGCCATTGGCCATCCGGCGACCATGCCGGCGCGTTAAACGCTGCGGTGTGATCGGAGCGCCGTTCCACCGCCCCCTCATCCCACAACCGGAGCTCCAGATAACGTCCCTCCCGATGCCATGCCAGCACCCGGCGGACAGCGTTCCAGCTGAAGAAAAGGGAGTCCCCCCGAGCCAGAACCACCTCGCGCTGGGGCTCGGCCTCCAGGGCGCGCAAGATGTAGTTCCCGGAGCGACCGCTTCCTCGGGTGAGCACGAGCAGGGAGCGGGCGTCCAACCAGCTCAGCAGCACCGGCTCCTCCCCTTTCCACTCCCCCTACACCCAGCGAACCGGCGGGCCCCCCGGCGGAAGCGCCAGCGCGATCACCCGGGTGGTTGGGATCTCGGCGTTCACCTGCTCAAAGACGGCCAGATGCCCCCCATCCGGAGACCAGATCGGGAGCCAGTAGCGGCGATGGCCTTGCCCCATCGGCCCCGCATTCTCGGTTAAGGCCTGCCGACGTATCCCACTGACATCGGTCAAGTATAAGTTCCCGTCTGTCCCCAGGAGGATGATGCGCCCCACCCGCCTGCCCAAGATCCGCGCCAGGGGATCATCCGGAAGTTGAAAACCAGGAGGAGGGGCACATGCGGCCAGGAGACTGATCCAAAGAGCGAGGAGCCATCGTCCGCCACCCCTGCCCATCCCGCTATCCCTTCCCCCATATCTGTCAAAACATTTTAAAGGAAAACCTCCCTTCTTACATCCATTCGGGGAAGGCGCGCCCCTCGCTCGCCGGCGGGCGTTAAAATAGAAAGGGCGGCGACCCTTCGGGAAGGAGGTGGCTTGTGGAGTTCGAGCCGGTCATCGGCCTGGAGATCCATGCCGAGTTGCAAACGCGCTCCAAGATGTTCTGCCCGTGCCCGGTGGTCGATAGCACTGTGGCCGAGCCGAACCGTTATGTTTGCCCGGTCTGCGCTGGCATGCCCGGCACCCTCCCCGTGCCCAACCAGCGGGCCATCGAGTGGACCATCCTCACCGGCCTGGCCCTCAACTGCACCATCGCCGAATACAGCCTCTTCTATCGCAAGAACTACTTCTACCCGGATCTGCCGGCGGAATACCAGCGCTCGATGTATGATTACCCTCTCTGTCTCAACGGCTGGTTGGAGATCGAAGCCCCTGCCGGCCCGAAGCGGGTGCGCATCCGCCGCGTCCACATCGAGGAGGACACCGGCAAACTCATCCACGTGGGGGGCGCCACCCTGGTGGACTTCAACCGCGCCGGGGTCCCGCTGATGGAGATCGTCACCGAGCCCGATATGAACTCGGTGGAGGAGGTGAAGGCTTTCGCCACCGCCCTGCGGGCCCTGCTCCGCTACCTGGGGGTGAACTCCGGAGATATGGAGAAGGGCGTCATCCGCTTCGAGGCCAACGTCTCGGTCCGCCCGAGGGGCGAGACCCGGCTGGGCACCCGCACGGAGATCAAGAACCTCAACAGCTTCCGTGCCCTGGTCCGCGCGGTGGATTATGAGATCCGGCGCCAGATCGAGATCTTGCGCAGCGGCGGGACGGTGGTTCAGGAGACCATGGGCTGGGATGAAAGCCGAGGCGTGACGGTGCCCCAGCGGGGCAAGGAATATGCCCATGACTACCGCTACTTCCCGGAGCCTGACATCCCGCCCCTGGTGATCGCCCGCGAGTGGGTGGAGGCCCTACGGGCCCAGCTCCCGGAGCTCCCCCAGGCCCGCCTGGAACGCTTCGTCCGGGATTACGCCCTCTCCCGCTACGAGGCAGCCCTGCTCACTGAGGACCACCGGGTGGCGGATTACTTCGAGCAGGCGGTGGCCCTAGCGGTCCAGGGGGAGCCTGCCCTCGAACCGCGGACGCTGGCCGGGTGGATCACCGGGGAGCTTTTCCGTCTGATGAACGAGGCCCACTTGGAGATCCACGAGATCCGCGTGCCCCCGGAGGCCCTGGTGGACCTGGCCCGCATGGTCCAGCGCGGCGAGATCAACCTGAACACCGGCAAATGGGTGCTGCGGGAGGCCTTCGAGAGCGGCGAAGCGCCGCGCCGCATCGTGGCGGCCAAAGGGCTCACCCAGATCCGGGACGTCGCGGCGCTGCGGGAGATCGTCCAGCAGATCCTCGATGCCCATCCCAAAGAAGTGGAGAGTTATCTCAAGGGCAAGGAAGGGGTGCTCAAGTGGTTCGTGGGACAGGTGATGCGGGCCACCCGCGGCCAGGCGGACCCCCAGCGGGTCAACGAACTGGTCCGCGAGGCCCTCGAGGCCCGGCGGTCCGGTTGAGTTCCCAGGCCGACCGGCTGGCGCCGTCTTCTGGGATGATGCCTTGAGAAGGGGGCTACATCGCAGGGATCCGGCGCATCCGGCGGGGGGCTTTTCGATCCCACTCAGGGGAGGCCTACGGGCGGCGCCCCATCTTGTCTCGACCGATTCATGAGGTGATGGGGGTGAGGCCGTGGGCGGTGAGGGCTTCGGGGTTGAGGAGG
>NZ_PSLG01000114.1:0-2997 GCF_040289485.1 Thermoflexus sp. | reverse complement strand
TGGCTGGCGGAAGGCCTGTTTTATCTGGACCTGGCGGCCCGGCTGGGCCCCCTGCCCCCGGATGCCGCCGCCGCCTATCGCCTGGCGAGCCTCTACCGCGCCGCCCGAGACGTGTGGGGGGTCAGTTGGCCGGAGACCATCCGGCGCCTCCAGGCCCTCTACGCCCTGAGCCCCGGTTATCGGGACACGGCCCGTCGCCTGTTCCAGGCCCATCTGGCCTATGGGGATCTCCTGGCCGCCCAGGGGGACTGGTGCGCGGCGGAGGCCCAATACCAGGCGGCCCGGCACCTGTTCGCCGAGGCCCAGGCCCAGGACAAATGGACGATGGCCCACGCCCGCTGCCAGGAGGCCACCCCGACACCGCTCCCTGGGACCCTGCCGGGGGCCGGCACGCCGGTCCCACCGCCCATCCCCGTTGGGCGTCTGGCGTATTCCCTCTACGATCCCGACCTGGGCGCCGACCGCCTCTACGTGGTGGACGCCGCCGGGCGGGGGCGGGCCATCGCCGTCGGGGCCGATCAGCCCGCATGGTCCCCCGACGGCCGCCGGCTGGCCTATCGGGTGGCCGGCGTGGGGATCTTCCTCCATGACCTGGAGAGCGGGGAGGCTGTGCCCATCGCCGGACCCGGCGCCGCCTGGCCGACCTGGGCGCCCGATGGACAACGCCTCGCCGTCATGGAGGCCTCCGGGACGATCAGCGTCCTGGACCTGCGGAACCCGAAGGCAACGCAACGGCGCGCCGCCGGCCGCTTCCCGGCCTGGGGGCCCCACGGGATCCTGGCCTGGACGGGTTGCATCCCCCAGCGGTGCGGACTCCTGTTGCTGCCGCCGGACGCCTCCGAGCCGACGCCCCTGAGCACCCACGCGAACGACCTCCAGGCCGCGTGGGCGCCCGACGGATCCGCGCTGGTCTACACCACGGACGTTTCGGGGGGCTGGAACCTGGTGGTGGTCACCACCGGCGGCTCCTTCCGGGCCCTGACCCAGGGTGAGGGCCGGAAGGTCGGCCCGGCGTGGTCGCCGGACGGGGCCTGGATCGCTTATCTTTCCGATGCCGATGGCCGGTGGGGGGTTTACCTGGTGTCGGCCGCCGGCGGGGCCCCCCGCAAGGTCCTCGACCTGGGGACCGAGCGGCCCCACCCGATGGAGCAACGCGTGGCCTGGGGCCCGTAGGATTGACGAGCCGTCGGAGGCGATGGCATACTCTGGGGAGGAACCCCGCGCCGGACGAGGTGAGGCGGGCATGGCCATGTCCCTGGACGAGCAGGTCGCTCTCCTCATGCAGGGCACCGAATACGGCGATGAGAACCTGCGCCGCGCCATGGAGGCGGAGCTGCGGGAACGGCTCCAGGAAGGGCGCCCCCTGCGGGTCTACCTGGGGGTGGACCCGCGGACCAGCGATCTGCACCTGGGCCACACCGTGCCCCTGCGGAAACTGCGCCAGTTCCAGGACCTGGGCCACGAGACGATCCTGGTCATCGGGACCTTCACGGCGCTGGTGGGGGATCCCTCGGATCAGCTGCGGGGGCGACCCCTCATGTCTCCGGAGGAGGTGGAGGCCAACGCCCGCACCTACGCCGAGCAAGCCTTTCGGGTCCTGGACCCGGACCGGACGATCGTGCGCTACAACGCCGAGTGGCTCTCCCGGCTGACCTTCGCCGACCTCATCCGGCTGGCCTCCCACTTCACGATCCAGCAGTTCCTGGCGCGGGAGTCCTTCGCCGAGCGGCTGAAGGCCGGCGACCCGATCTTCCTGCACGAGACGTTCTACCCGCTGATGCAGGGCTACGACGCGGTGGCCCTGCAGGCCGACGTGCAGATCGGCGGGGTGGACCAACTCTTCAACATCGTGGTGGCCGGGCGGAAGTTACAGGAGGCCTTCGGGCAGCGCCCGCAGATCGCCATCCTGCTCCCGCTCCTCCCGGGCACCGACGGCGTGCGCAAGATGTCCAAGTCCCTGGGCAACCACATCCCGCTGAACACCACCCCCGAGGACATGTTCGGCAAGATCATGAGCGTCCCTGACGAGGCGATGCCCCTTTACTTCAAACTGCTGACCCGCTATCCGCCCCAGCGCATCGCCGCCATCGAGCAGGGGCTGCAGGAGGGGACGCTGCACCCGCGGGACGCCAAGATGAGGCTCGCCCACGAGATCGTCGCCATCTTCTTCGGGGAGGAGGCCGCCGATCGGGCCGAGGCTCATTTCCGCACCGTGTTCCAGGAGCGGTCCTTCCCCGAGGAGATGCCGGTCTTTGTGGTGGAGGGCCCGCGGCCCCTGGTGGAGGTGCTGGTGGCCGCCGGCCTCGCCCCCAGCCGCAGCGAAGCCCGCCGCCTCATCCGCCAGGGGGGCGTCCGGCTGGAGGGGGAGCCCCTGATGGACGTCGAGGCCGTGCTTCGGCTGGACCGCCCCCGGGTGCTCCAGGTCGGCCGCCGGCGGTTCGTCCGTCTGGTCCCCGGGGGATGAGCGACGCCGGGGCGTCCGTCCTTCCCTGCCCACCCCTTTTCTGCCCTCGGAGGCATCCTATGGAAGGCAAGCGGGTGAGCGAGAGCGAGGTGGTCCTGGCCCAAGTCATGCAGCCGGAATACGCCAACACCCTGGGCAACGTCCACGGCGGCTGGATCATGAAACTGATGGACGAGGCGGGGGCCATCGTCTCCGCCCGGCACGCGCGCCGGCCCACGGTCACGGTGGTGGTGGACTCCATTCAGTTCTGCGCGCCGGTCCACGTGGGCGATCTGGTCCACGTGCGGGCGCGGATGACGCGGGCCTGGCGGACCTCCATGGAGGTGGAGATTCAGGTCGAGGCCGAGGATCTGCTGACGGGGGAGCGGCGGCTGACCGCCACCGCCTATTTTGTTTATGTGGCGCTGGATCGGGACGGCCGGCCCGCCCCGGTGCCGCCCCTCATCCTGGAGACGGAGGAAGACCGACGGAAGGCCGAGGAGGCCGACCGGCGCCGGGCGGAGCGCCTGGCCCGCCGGGAGGCCCTCACCCCA
>NZ_PSLG01000028.1:0-27916 GCF_040289485.1 Thermoflexus sp. | reverse complement strand
CTGGCCCACCTCGAACCCACCGCCAGGCGGTGAGGGGGCGGGTTCCGTGCGGGCGCGTCCCGTCGGAAAGCTTCGTGGCCGAAATGGCTGATAATAAAAATGTCAGCTGTTGTCACCCCCCCAGGCGATGGTGGATTTCCTCTTCGGTTGGGGCTCGCCATCGAAGGCCAGCGCCCCGCGCCCGACGCCCTCCACGTCGATCAAAAGGGTCGGGGCGTGGGCAGCCAGGGCGGCAGCCAGAGCTGGGGCCAGCAGATCCAAGCCACCCCCCGGCCACGTTTCCAAGCACGCGATCTCCACCGCGTGGGCCTCGGGGGCTGGTGACGGGTGGGTGGCCTCCAGAGCCTCCTGGACGCTTCGGACGAGTCCTTCGGCCGATATCGGCTGGGTCAGATCAGCGTGCACCGTTCCACGCGGGCCGGCGGCCGGAGGGATCTGGGTCCGGGCCGTCAACACCATCACGGGGATGGCTGCCAGGTCCTCCCGGCGCCCCATGGCCTCCAGGCCGTCCATGCCGGGCAGCATCAGATCCAGGAGGACCAGGTTGGGCCGTTCCCGGGCCATGGCCTCTAGGGCTTGGAATCCGTCTTCTGCGTATCGGACCTCGTGGCCGGCGCGTCGCAGCACCAAGCCGATGGGCCGGCGGGTGTCCGGATCGTCATCCACCACCAGCAATCGCGCCATGGGCGCCTCCCATTTAGAAGAGGCGGGGCTGCCCGGAGGGGCGGACCACGTCGGCGCCTCCGGCGGCTAGATGAGCCAGCCGGGTGGGCTCCGGGAGCCGATGTCCCCGCACGCATGCCATCACGGTGGCGATGGCGTTCTCGAGGGAGATGCGGTGGCCGATAGAGACGAAGACCGGGGCTGCCCCGGTCCGGGTGCGCAGCACCGCGCCGATCACCTCCGGGCCGTCCTGCAAGGGCGTCCAGGCGCCGGGCACGTCCGGCGGCGGCTCGTAATGCCCCCACAGTTTCGACTTGGCGCATCCGATGGCGGGGAGATCGAGGTAGACCCCCAGGTGGGCCGCGATGCCCATCCGCCGGGGGTGGGAGATCCCATGGCCGTCGACCATCAGGAAGTCCGGGGCGACCGGCAGGCGCTCCAGGGCCGCCAGGATGGCGGGGGCCTCTCGGAAGGCCAAGAGGCCGGGGATGTAAGGGAAAGCGACCGGGACCTCGGCCACCGCCTGGGCGAGCGGGGTGAGATCGGGGAAGCGCACCGCCACGGCGGCGGCGCGGGCCATCTCCCCTCGGAAGCCCACGTCGACGCCCACGATCACAGCGCTGGGCTTCGGCATGGGTCCCTCGCGGATTACCTGATCTTGCAGGCGCTCCTGGAGGGCGATGGCCTCCTGGGGTGAGATCGTCCATGGATGGGGATGGCGGGGCTGGATCGGCATAACGGTCGTCCCCTGCCGTTGAACCTATGCTCATCGGGTCAAGGACACTAGGCGTCTGGCCAGTTCCCGGAACTGTTCGGCCAGCAACCCCTCCGGCTGCAACAGCACGATGGGGATCCCCTGGTCGGCGGCCTGGTGGGCCAGTTCGGGCGCCGGGGAGATAAATCCGATGGGCTCCAGCGAGAGGGCCTCCTCGATCTGCCGGCGGGTCAGGGCGATGCCGGAGACGGCACGGTTGACCACTACCAGGCCGAGTTGTTGTGGCACCCAGCCGATCTGGGGCAGCAACTGGATCAGTTCCCGGGCGTGGACGAGGGCCAGCGCGGTCGGCTCCATCACCAGCGCCAGGTAGCGCAACTCCCCCAGCAGGGCGCGGGCGGCGTCGTCGAGGGTGTGGCCCATATCGAACAGGATGTAGTCCCCCAGGGTCGCCAGGTGCCGGGCGATGGTGCGGATGTGGGCGGATGACAGCATCGTCGGCCGCGGGGTGTAAGGGGCGAGCAGCATCCGCAGCCCGCTGACGTGGCGGGTCAGATGCTTCTCGATGGTCGGCGGGTCCAGTTCCTGGGGCGGGTAGGCGAGCAGGCTCGGCAGCCCGAAGGCTTGGGAGAGGCGGAGCAGATAAGCCAGCCCGCCGTGGGGAGCGAGGTCGGCCAGGATGACGGCCGGGGGGCGGAAATCCGGCGGCGGGGTCCGCACGGTCGGCGGCAAGTGGCCCGCCCCCAGGGCCAGGGCCACCGCTGTGTTCAGGGCCACCGTGGAGGTCCCCACCCCGCCCTTCACCCCGAGGAAGCCAAGAGTGGCCGCCTGCGCGCGGGCCGTGGCCTCGGCTTTCAGGCGGGCGGCCCGTTGGAGGAAGGCTTCCACCCGGGAGAGCAGCTCTGCCGGATGAACGGGTTTGGTGAGGTAATCGTCTGCCCCGGCTTGGAAGCCGGCGATCTTGTCGGCCACCGCCGTCTTGGCGGTGAACATCAAGATGGGGATGGCGGAGGTCCGAGGGCTGGAGCGGAGGCGGCGGCACACCTCAAAGCCGTCCATGTCCGGCATCATCACGTCCAAGATGATCAAGTCCGGCTGCTCGGTCTCCGCCTTGGCCAGGGCCTGCACCCCGCTGGTGGCAGGGATCACCCGATAGCCCTTCCGTTGGAGCATCAGGCCGATGAGTTTCACAGTCTGGAGATCGTCATCCACGACGAGGATCGCTTCGGCCATCGGCGGGCCTCTCCTTCTTGAGTGACGCCGCAGGGTCCGGGCCGGTGGGCTTACGCCGCTGTCCCGAAGCCCGGGGCCGTGAAGCGGGCGTAGAGGGCGTCGGTTTTCGCCGCCATGATGAAGTCGTTCCGGTGAAGGCCCCGGATCTTGTGCGTCCACCACGTCACGGTGACCTTCCCCCAGGCGGTGAGCAACACCGGGTGATGCCCCTCCGCCTCCGCCAGTTCCCCCACCTGGAGGGTGAACCGCAGGGCCTCGGCGAAGTTCCGAAAGCGGAAGGTCCGCTCCAGGCGGGGGATCCCCTCCCGGACCACCACCTGCCACGCGGGGACCTGCGGGTGCAGGGCGGCGATCTCCGCTTCGGTGAGCGGAGGCTCCCCCCCACGGCATGGGACGCACCGCTGTTCGACCAGCTGCTCCATCGGCCCTCACCCCGCCCGGTTTTCCGGATTCGTTTCCAGTATACTCCTTTCGCGAGGAAGATGGGCATCGGATCCAAAGGGCCGGGGGGCGGGCCCGCCCACGCCCCTGCGCGTCCTGGCCGGCCCGAAGCCTATGGGGGCGAGGTGGACCATGCGACAGCCGCTGATCGTCGGGAACTGGAAGATGCACAAGACCGCGGCGGAGGGCCAGGCCTTGGCCCGGGCGATCCGGGAAGGCCTGCACGCCACGACAGTGGAGGTGGTCGTGTGTCCGCCCTTCACGGCCCTCCCGGCTGTCCACGCCGTCCTGCACGGCTCTCCGATCCAGGTGGGGGCCCAGAACATGCACTGGGAGGATGCCGGGGCGTTCACCGGGGAGATCTCCCCGGTGATGCTGAAGGAATGGTGTCGTTATGTGATCATCGGCCACTCCGAGCGGCGCCAGTATTTCCACGAAGACGATGAGACGGTCCGCCGCAAGGTGGCGGCGGCGCTGCGCCACGGGTTGACCCCTATCCTCTGCGTCGGGGAGACCCTGGCCCAGCGGGAGGCGGGCCAGACCGGCGCGGTGGTGGCCACCCAGACCCGTCGGGCGCTGGAGGGGTTAACGCCGGAGCAGGTCGCCGGGCTGGTCATCGCTTACGAGCCGGTCTGGGCCATCGGGACGGGGCGGGCGGCCACCGGGGCCGACGCCGAGGAGGTGATCCAACGCAGGGTCCGGGGGACGTTGGCCGAGGCCTTCGGGGCAGAGGTGGCCCGTCGGGTCCGGGTCCTTTACGGGGGCAGCGTGACCCCGGAGAACATCGGCGAGTTCGTCTGCCGGCCCGGCATCGATGGGGCCCTGGTCGGGGGTGCCAGCCTAAAGGCAGAGTCCTTTCTGGGGATCATCCACGAGACCGCCCGGGCGAAGGCGTGAGGCGGATCGCCAGATGCCTGTCGGTTCGCGCGGCGGGCCCCGACGCGTTCTGATCTTCGGCGCCGGCGCGGTGGGCGGCTACCTGGGGGCTATGCTGGCGGCCTTCGGCCACGAGGTGATCCTGCTGGGGCGCCCGCCGGTGGTCGAGGCCCTCCGGCGCCGGGGCCTGACGCTCCTGCGGCCGGACGGCACGGCGTGGCGGGTGTTCCCCCAGGCGGTGACCGCGGTCGATGCCGTCGAAGGAGAGGTGGACGCGGTTTTCCTGACGGTGAAGGCCCACGACACGCCGGCCGCTTTGGAGGCGTTGGGGCGGAGGCCCTGGCCTTCCGCCCTTTTCTTCTGCTGGCAGAACGGGGTGGATGGGGAAGCCGCGCTGGCGGCGGCCTTCGGACCCGAGCGGGTGGTGGCAGGGACCTTGACGCAGCCGGTTTCGGTGGTCGCCCCTGGCGTGGTGCGGCTGGAGCGTCGACGGGGCGGCCTGGGGCTGGCCCCGATGATCCCGGATCGGGATCTGCGGGAGTGGCAGGGCCTCCTGCGGCTGGCTGGGTTCCCCGTCCGCCTCTATGCGAGCCCGATGGCGATGAAGTGGTCCAAGTTGCTCCTCAACCTGCTGGCCAACGCCACCTGCGCCATCTTGGATTGGCCGACGGAGCGGGTGTTGGGGGATCCGCGGGCTTTCGCGGTGGAGCGAGCGGCCTTCCGGGAGGCCCTGGGGGTGATGCGGGCCTTGGGGCTGCCGATCGTCGCCCTCCCCGGCTATCCGGTCCCGTGGCTGGTCTGGGTGCTGGAACAGTGGCCCGCCGCGGTGGCCCGTCGGGTGCTGGCGCCGCTGGCCGCCCAGGGCCGCGGGAGGAAACTCCCCGCTCTGCATCTGGACCTGCGTCGAGGCGCCCGCCTGGAGATCGAGGCCTATTCCGGGGCCGTCCTCCGTCACGGGGCCCGGCTCGGGGTGCCCACCCCGGTTCACCGGGCGCTGGCTGAGATCCTGGAGGGGCTGGCCGCGGGCCGGGAGGATCGGACCTTCTGGCGGGGCAACGTCGAGGCCTTGCTGCGGCGGACCGGCCTGGATCGCTAGAGGGTTTGGAAAGAGGGGGATCGCGGCGTGGGGCGGCTGGAGGTGGTCGGGTTGACCCGTCGCTACGGCGAGGTGGTGGCGCTGGACAATGTGAGGTTTGCGGTCGCCGAGGAAGAGATCCTGGCGGTCTTAGGCCCCAGCGGGAGCGGGAAGAGCACCCTCCTGCGCTTGATCGCCGGCCTCGAGGCGCCCGACGCGGGCCGCATCCTCTTGGACGGCCAGGACCTGGCCGGCGTCCCCCCCCACCGGCGCCGCATCGGCCTGATGTTTCAGGAGTTCGCCCTTTTCCCGCACCGGAACGTTTTTGAGAACATCGCCTTCGGCCTGCGCATGCAAAAGCGGCCGGAGGCGGAGATCCGGGAGCGGGTGCAGGCCCTCCTGGAGCAGGTGGGCCTCCCGGGCTTTGAGCGGCGGGAGATCCACACCCTCTCAGGGGGCGAGAAGCAGCGGGTGGCCCTGGCCCGGAGCCTGGCGCCGCGGCCGCGGGTCCTGCTTCTGGATGAGCCCCTGGGGTCTCTGGATCGGGTGCTGCGGGAGCAATTGGTGTTGGAGATCCGGGCGCTGTTGAAATCCGAGGGCGTGACAGCGCTGTATGTCACCCACGACCACAGCGAGGCCATGGCGGTGGCGGACCGGGTCCTGCTCCTGCGCCAGGGGCAGGTCGAACAGATCGGACCGCCGCAGGCCCTCTATCGGGATCCCGCCACCCCGTTCGTTGCCCGCTTTCTGGATCTGGGAACCCTGCTGGAGGGCCGCGTGGTGGCAGGCGGGGAGGGGGTAGCGGTGGAGACCCCAGCAGGGATCCTTCGCGGGCAGCCGCGGGGGGCCCTCCGGACAGGGGATCGGGCCTGGGTGCTGGTCCGCCACACCCCGCGGCCGACGGGGGAGGGGTCGAAGAATCGCCTCGTCGGCTGGGTGGAGAGGGTGTCCTTCCGGGGCCTTTACGTGGAAGTTTGGGCGCGAGTGGGGAACGCGCGGCTCCGCTTCGTGTTCCCACCGACCGTCCCGGAGGTTCATCCGGGGATGACATGGTCCCTGGAAGTTGCCACAGCGGATGTCCTGGTCTGGCCGGCAGCGTGAGGGACGATGGCAGATGCGCGGCATCCGGTATAATAGAGCCATCCGGACCGCGCGGGCGGGTGGGGATGAGGCCGCCTCCGAAGGGGATGGCCGATGACGCAACCCGGGATCCGGTCGGGGACGATCGCGGTGGACTTTCTTACCACCACGCACCGGATATCGGCCCAGATGATCCTGCGAGGCCGGGTTCTGGCCGATGTCCTCAACGACGTGCGCACCTCCTTTATCCCGCTCGAGGCCGTCTTCCTGTCGCGGCTGGAGGAGCCTGCCCGCATCCTCAAGAGCCTCAGCACAGCCATCCTCAGCAAGAACCACATCGCCGTCGTCCTGATCAACGTGGGGGTGGAACTGGCCCTGAAGGTGGTGCCTGCCCCGCACGGGGCGCGGAAGGCCTATTCCGTTTTCGCCACCATCCTGGGCTTCGAGATCGAGGGGCAAATGGAGTTCACCGGCCGTCCCGACCTCCACGCCCTCTTGGTCACCAACGTCGAGCGCTTCATCCCGGTGATGAACGCGAAGGTCGCCATGGTGGAACGGCCCGAACTGAGTTTCGCCGGCGAGTTGATCTTCATCAACCGTGACCTCATTCACATGTTCTCGTTGGGCGGAGAGGTGGCCCGGGGATGAGGCGCATCCTGGTGATCGATGACGATGTCGAACTGTTGCGGATGGTCCGGCTCATCCTGGAGCGGGCAGGCTTCGAGGTGATCACCAGCCCCGACGGGGCCGATGGGATCGAGAAGACACGGCAGTTGCGGCCGGACCTGGTCCTCCTAGATCTGATGATGCCGGAGGTCGATGGCTTTCAGGTGTTGCAGGCCATCCGGGCCGATCCGGTGGTCAGCGACACCCCCGTCCTGGTCCTGACGGCGCGGGCACAGCCGGTGGATCGAGAGGCGGCTCTGGCAGCCCGGGCGGACGATTACCTGGCCAAGCCGATCTCCCAGAAAGAACTCGTGGATCGGGTCCAGGAGCTGTTGAACCGACGGCGAGGAGGGGCGGGGCAAGGGGCTGCGGCGCTCTTCCTGGGCCTGCGCGGGGGGACCGGGACCACCACCCTGGCGGTGAACACGGCCCTGGCGCTGAGCCGCGCTGGCCCCACGGTGCTGTGGGACGTGGGGTTGAACTCCGGGCATGCGGGCCTGCACCTGCGCCTGGCCGTTCGGACCTCCTGGCTGGATTGGTGGCGGGAGGGTCTGCCGCCGGAGCGCCTGGAAGCGTATCTGATGCGCCATCCGGCGGGCCTGGCGCTGCTTCCGGCGCCGCTGCCGCCCGTCAGCGAGACGCTGGATGAGACCCTGATCGGGAGGACGCTGGGGCTTCTCCAGGAGCGCTTCCCGTTCGTGGTGGTGGACGGGCCGCCCACCCTGGCCGTCCTGGGCATGACCATGTGCCAGCTGGTGGATGGGATCTTCTTAGTGACGAGCCCGGAGGTGGGGGCGTTGCAGACCACCGTGATGACGCTGCGGGTGCTGCAGGCATCCGGCGTCCCTCCCGAACGGGTCCGCGTGGTGGTCAACCACGCGGCGGGGGCGGTCCCCTTCAACCTCCAAGCCATCGAGAAGGCGCTGGGGCAGCCCCCGTTGTTGGCGGTGCCCTTCGACCCCCACCAGGCGACGGCCCTTGTCCAGGGCGTGCCGGTGGTCCTGGGCCATCCCGGCGCGCCCCTGGCCGCCGCGGCCCAGCGGCTGGCCGCCCAGATCCGGGCCCTCGTGCGGCAGCCAGCCTCGTGAGGAGGGATCCCGATGAGCGTGTTCGATCTCTTCTGGATCTTCTTGATTTTCAGCACCATGTTCCCGGCGCTGCAGCGGCGCCTGCTGGAGGAGGCGCGGGCGCGGCTGATCCGCCAGATCGAGCGCCGCCGGGGGACGCGGCTGATCACCATGATCCATCGACAGGAGACCATCGGGTTCTTCGGGTTGCCCCTCTCCCGATATATCGACATTGAGGACTCGGAGCAGGTGCTGCGGGCCATCCGGCTGACTCCACCGGACATGCCCATCGATCTGATCCTGCACACGCCCGGGGGGCTGGTCCTGGCGGCCGAACAGATCGCCCAGGCCCTGGTCCGCCATCCGGCGCGGGTGACCGTGTTTATCCCTCATTACGCGATGTCGGGGGGGACGCTGATCGCCCTAGCGGCGGACGAGATCGTGATGGACGAGAACGCGGTGCTTGGGCCGGTGGATCCGCAACTGGGGCAGTATCCGGCGGCCTCGATCCTGAAGGTGGTGGAGGCCAAGCCGTTGGCCAACATCGAGGATCACACCCTGATCCTGGCGGACATCGCACGCAAGGCGATGGCGCAGGTGCGGGCCACGGTGGTGGAACTGCTGACCGCCAACGGGATGGACGCGGAGCGGGCGGAGGCCATTGCCGAGGCCCTGAGCAGCGGGCGGTGGACCCATGACTATCCGATCTCGGTGGGGGAGGCCCAGGCCCTGGGGCTGCCGGTGCGGGTCGGCCTGCCGGAGGAGATCTATTATCTGATGGAGATGTTCCCTCAGGCGACGCCGCGCCGCCCTTCGGTGGAATACATCCCCCTGCCGTATCGTCACGAGGGGCCACCCCAGCGGTCCCGATGAGAACGTCCTGTCGTCCATAGGGGAGGTGAGGAATCCGGTATTACGGGGCGAGCGGATTGACACCTTGGATGTGCAGTGCTAGAATAAATTTAGCGTTTCCTCTGTGGCGTCCTTAGGCCTACCTTGGGAGGGAGCGTCATGAACACCAGAATCCGCCGGCTGCGTTCTTCTTTGCTGCTTGCGCTGGCGTTGGTGTGGAGCATAGGGGCCGCGCATCCCGCACCCCGTATCGCCCGTTCAACCCCTCCCCCGGCCCCAGGAATGTATGGCGGAACCGTTCCATCCACCGATGCCCCTCCCGCGTTGCCTCCCAAAGCTGCTTTCAGCCAGTCCCCCACCGTTCGGGTCCTCGTGCGCTTGGCCGATCCTCCCTTGACCCAGTATGCGGGAGGGATTGCCGGCCTGAAGCCGACCGCTCCGCGGGTGACTGGCGCTCGGCGCTTAGATCTCAACGCGGCCGAAAGTCAGGCTTATCTAAACTATTTGGCCTCTGTTCAGGAGCATTTTGTCCGCAGTCTTGCCGAAGCGGTTCCCGAAGCCAGGATTCAACGGCAGTACAGGATCGTCTTCAACGGATTTGCTGTTAAGGTGCCGCGGGACCGGATTGAGGCGATCCGTCGGTTGCCCGGGGTGGCATCGGTGACGGTGGAAAGGGAATACCATCTGGACATGGATGCGAGCATTCCGCTGATCGGCCTGGTCCAGGATGTCACGGGCGATGGTCTGGATCCCACCGATCCGGATCGGGGGTTGTGGGCCAAGATCCCGGGTGGACATGCCCAGGCCGGCGCAGGGATCAAGGTCGCGGTGATCGACTCGGGGATCTATATCGACAATCCCTGCTTTAACGATGCAGGATATAGTTATCCGCCGGGGTTCCCGAAAGGAGATACCCGTTATACCAACAAGAAGGTGATTGTCGCACGGGCTTATTTCCGTCCTGATGACCCTCCGGACCCTGTCGATGACGCCCCTGATCCGCTGGAACATCCGATGGTGGCCCATGGTTCCCACGTGGCGGGGACCATCGCGTGCAACTATGGGACGGTGGCGACCCTGGGGGCGGGGGCTGGGGCCATCACGCAGACGATCAGTGGGATCGCCCCCCGGGCCTGGCTGATGAACTACCGGGTGTTCTACTATAGCGTCAGCGGTTCCACGTCGGCCTTCGACCCCGAACTGATCGCCGCCTTGGAGGATGCCGTCGCCGACGGCGCGGATTTGGTTCACAATTCGTGGGGCGGTCTTCCCCTGACATCCATCGAGGAAGATCCCCTGGTTCAGGCGTATGAAGCCGCCGTCGACGCCGGGCTTGTGGTGGTCTTCTCGGCCGGCAACAGCGGCCCAGGTCAATACACCATCGGCTCGCCCGCCATCGGGCCCAAATTCATCAGCGTGGGTGCTTCCACCCACAACCGGATCTTCGCCCAGGTGTTGAACGTCACCGGCCCGAACGATCCGCCGACGGTGACCGTTCCGATCACCTTGACCAACATCGCCGCCGTCCCCGGCAGCGGCCCGGCCATCACGCAGACCCTCGCCGCTCCTTACAAGTTCGATCCCACGAACCGACTGGGATGCACGCCCTACAGCCCGGGGACCTTTGCCAATCGAATCGCTGTGATCCAGCGAGGGGCGTGCACGTTTCTCACCAAGGTGACCAACGCTTATAACGCCGGCGCCCTCGGGGTGGTGGTGGTCAACAATGTCCCTGGCTTCCCCATCGCGATGGGCGGCCTGGAGACCACCCGGATCCCGGCCGTGATGGTGGCGCAAGGCGATGGAAACAATATCATCAACTGGTATATGACCTACAGCGCCACGTACACCGTCACGCTGGAGATCCTGCCGACCCTGCGCCGCTACACAGACGACAGGGAGGCGGACAAGGTCGCGCCCTTCAGCAGCCGCGGGCCGAACATCGATGACACCATCAAGCCAGATGTGACGGCGCCCGGCGTGAACATCCTCTCCGCCGTTCTGAACGGGTTCGCCCTCTACCAAGGCACCAGCATGTCCGCCCCTCACGTCAGCGGGGCGGTGGCGCTGCTGCGGCAGCTGTATCCCCATCTGACCCCGGCCCAGATCAAGAGCCTCATCGTGACCACCGCCGACCTCCCGGCGAACCTGGATCCTTCGTGCAGCGCATCTTTGACCTTCCAGGGCCCCATGTGCCGGGGGAGCGGGCGGATCAACCTGGCCGCCGGGGGGATCCTCACGCCGGGCCTCACCTTCGATCCTCCCAGCCTCTCCTTCAGGGTGCGGGAGACCAGCAGCGGCCCCGTCACGCGAACAGTGAGCGCCCAAAGCCTGGCGGCATCTCCGGTGACCTACACTTTGGGTGTGACGGTTCAGAAGGGGCACGCCGCGCTCACGGTCACCGTTGTGCCCACCCAGGTCACGGTGCCGGCGGGTGGCACGGTCTCCTTCGCCGTTGTCCTCGATGTCGGTAACGTGCCCGTCACCTCCTTTGATGACTTCTATGGTTTCGTCACCGTCATCGATGACGCCGATCCCGCCCGCGCCTATCGCCTGCCTTACTGGGTGCGGCTGATCCCCGCCCTTCCGCCAGCGGAGGTCCTGCTGATCGACGCCGACTTCAGCACAAGGAGCCGCTCTCCCATCTTTCCCAATTACTCCACCTTCTACACCACCACCTTGAACAACCTGGGCGTTTCGTACTACTACATGAGCGCCAGCAGCGGCGACTCCATGCTGCTGACGGCTTCCTATGTGAACTGGCTTCGGAAATACCCGCTGGCGATCATCTTCACTGGAGATAACTATTTGGGATTCGGCGCCCTCTCCACCTTCCTGCGGGCCTACTTGGCTGCTGGCGGGCGCGTTTTGATCACCGGTCAGGATGTCGGCTGGTATTACGCTGAGGCATTGGGCGACTTCCTCTTCCCGCTCGTCACGGGTGCTGCATATGTTCAGGACTCCCTGTATCCGGCCGGGCCGCCGCGGCCCACAGCGGCTGGGGACAGTCTCTTCTCTTCTTTCTTGGCCGGCCGCATCTACGACATCAGCGCCGGGGGCGATGGCGCAGGCAACCAGCGTAGCGTGGACGAGGTCAACGCAGCGTTCTACAGCGATGTCGATGCCTATCCGCTGCTGAGCTCCGTGCCGGTGACGACCGCCAGCGGCCTGGGGCACCTGGGCACCCGCATGTCCTCCGAGCCCACCCTGGAGCGGGTGAAGGGTGCGGCTCCATGGACGAAGCTGGGTTATCGGGTCGCCTACCTTTCCTTCGGCCTGGAGGGCGTGAACAACAACACCGGCTACGGCACCCGGGAGGATCTGATGAAACGCCTTCTGGACTGGTTGCGGGCGGAGGTCGGGGTGACGCCCGGGCAGCCGGAGTACTTCACCCCCGCCCCCCACAGCGCGGTGCTGGTCACCGCCACGGTCTCTACGAACGTCATCACCACGGGTGTGGACATCGTCACCCCCAACGGGTTCCTCTGCCGGTGGGACTTCGGGGACGGCACTGCGCCGCAGGTCACGGTGGCCTCGGGCAACGTCTGCGCCGCCTACCATGGCTACCCGGCCTTCGGCCGCTATCCGGTGCGGGTTGAGGTCACCGACATCTTCGGCCATAAGGCGGTCAGCGACATCTTCTACGTCCGGGTGGGTTATCCGGTCTATTTCCCGCTGGTGACGCGTAGCCGCACCCCGTAGCCTGCCACCAACGCCCCAGCGCAGGGGGAGGGTGGAGCTCCGCCCTCCCCCTTTTGTATTCTGAGCACCGGAAAACAGGCCATGAAGAGGGAGGAGAGAAGCATCCGCTGGAGGTCCGCTGCATCCGCATCGCTGCTTCTGCCGGTTCGCCGAGCCGTGGTATGATTGGATAAGGGAATCGCCGGCAGGAGGGGAACAATGGACCCGCGGGCGGAGCAGGCCTTGGCTTTGCTACAGGAGCCCGGGGTGTTAACGGAGGAACTGCGGCGCCGGCTGCTGGAGTTGCTGCGACAGCCCTCGGAGGCCCCCCATGTCCCTTACGAGACATTCCTGGCCCAGGTGGATGAGGACACCCTGGCCGAGTGGGTGGACGGCCGTGTTGTCCACTACAGTCCTGCATCTCGTCCCCATCAAGAAGTCGTAGGGTTCCTCTATGGGTTGTTGCGTGCCTATGTCGAGGTTCGGGGTTTGGGGGTAGTGCTGCCGGCGCCTTTCCAGATGAGGCTCTCCCGCTCCGGCCGGGAGCCCGACCTGCTCTTCGTCGCCCGTCCGCACTTGGATCGTCTCCATCCGACCCATTTGGAGGGACCGGCGGATCTGGTGGTGGAGGTGGTCTCCCCGGAAAGCGCCGCTTGGGATCGGGGCGAGAAGTTCTACGAATACCAGGAGGCTGGCATCCCCGAATATTGGCTGGTGGACCCCCACAACCGGTGGGCGGAGTTCTATCAGCTCCTCCCCACTAGTCGCTACCGGCTGGCTCAGGAAGGCCACCAGGGAGAATATTGCAGCCTGGTCCTCCCTGGGTTCTGTCTCCAGATCGAATGGCTCTGGAATCCCCCGCCTCTCCTCCACGCGCTCCAACAACTGGGCATCCTGGGTTGAGGTGAGTGCCCTGGGGGCTGGCGGCGCCGCTGCGCCGGAGGGCCTCTCTAGATCGATTCCACCACCGGGCGGGGGATCAGATACCGCTCGGCGGGCTCGTTCTCGGGGAGGCGTGCGGCCAGGGCCTGCCAAAGGTGGAGGGCCTCCTCCCGCAGGGGCGCCAAGCGGTGCCCCTCCCCGGCGGCCCGCAGGACCTTCCCCAAGGCGATGCGGGCCGTGAGGGCCGCGGGCCGGAAGCCAGCGGCGTCCGCCCAGCGGATTGCCTCCTCCAGCACCGGGCGGGCCTCCTCCGGCTGTCCGATGGCGCGGGCCCGGCGCCCCGCCTCCACCGCCGCGTGCGCGAACTCCGCCACCAGCCCCCGGCGCCCGGTGTAACCGAGGGCCTGGGTGAGCAGCGCCCGGGCTTCCTCCCAATGCCCCCGCAGGCGGGCCAGGCGGGCCTCTCCTACCCACCCCAGGCTGCGGGCCACCGCGTCCACGGCCCGCCCTTGGGCCAGGGCCTCGTCCAACAGCGCTGTCGCCCGCTCCAGATCCCCCTGGGCCAGGCAGACCATCCCCAGGCCGATCTGGGCGCTCAGGCGGTGGGCGCGCAGCGCCGAGCGGCCCTGGAGCAGGGTCAGCACGCTCCGGAACTGGGCCTGGGCCTCCTCCAACTGGCGGGCCCGCAGCGCCAGATACCCCTGGAAGATCCGTGCCCAGATGGTGCTCCAATCCATCTCCGGGACCCGTCGGGCCAATTGCCATCCTTTGTTCAGCCAGGCCTGGGCCCCGGCGAAATCCCCTCGCAGGTCTTGCAGGTAGGCCATCAGGTTGCATCCCATCACCACATGGGGCCACTGGGCCGTGGTCTCGGCGATGGCCAGCGCCTGATGCAGGCAGGCCTCGGCGGCCTCTGCCATCCCCTGCAAGGTGAGGATCCACCCGTAGAGGTTCAGGAGGAGCGGTGCCTGCTCCGGGGCCAGTGCCTCCGCCAGATCCACCCACGGCTGGCCCCACAGCGGCGGCGCCGGATGGAAGAACCCCCCTTCGACCGAGGACGTGACGGCCTCCTCCCCGAAAACCAGCCCCAAGCGGTCCAGGAGGTCGGCCTCGGCCGGGTTGAGGGCCGCGGCGAACTGGCTGCGGATCTCCCCTGCCAGGTCCCCGGCCTCCTCCAGCCGCCCCAACATCGTGAGGGTGGTCATCAGCCGGCGGGCGGCGTTGAGCGCGTGGACCCGATCCCCGTGGGCTTCGGCCCACTCCCGGAAGCGCGTGTAGGTCTCGACGATCCCCTCCCAGTCCCCCAGCGCCTCCAGGGCCATCCCGCGCCCCAGGTAAGCCCGCTGGATCCATTCCGCCAGCCCTTCTCCCGCCCCCGCGGCCGCCGCCAGCGCCTCGTCGTAGTGGCGCACCGCCTGCCGGAACCCATAGGTCCGCCGGGCGTGGTCGCCCGCCTCCACGGCGTAGCGCACCATCGACGGGAGGGCGGACCGGCCGGCCCGCTGGAAGTGATAGGCGATCTCGGCGCTGTGGGGGCCCGGGTAGGGCCCATATAGGGCGGCCAGGGCCTCCGCCAGGCGCTGGTGCCGCCGTCGCCGAACCAGGGGGGGGATCGCCTCGTAGATGACGCGACGGACGACATCGTGCACGAAGGAGAGGCGCTCCTCGGCGTCCTCCCGGAGGAAGTGGCGCTCGATCAGGATCCGCAGATGAGGCTCCGGATCCGGCGGGCCGACCAGTTCCAACCAGTGGACCGGGAAGGCCCGCCCGATCACCGCGGCGATCTCCAGGATCTCCCGTGCCCCCTCCGGGAGGCGGGCGAGGCGATCGGCGATCAATCCCCGCAGGGAGGAGATGGCCGCCGGCCCCTCCAGATAGCGTTCCAACGCCTCCCGGCGGAACGGCCCGCCGCCGGCCAGCGCCGCCCGTAGCAACTCCGCCGTGAACAGCGCGTTCCCCTCCGTCAGGCTGTAGAGTCGGCGGGCCAGGTCCTGCAGGGTCTCCGGCGGTTCCCCGCTGAACTGGGCCAGCCAGCGAGCGAGGGCCTCCAGCGGCAAGCGCCCTACCCGGACCCAACGTCCGATCCCCTCCCGGCGCAACGTCTCCAGCAGGTGGCTGATCTCTCGCCCCTCCGGCTCCTCCTCCGGCGTGTGCACCAGCAACAGGGCCAGGGGATGCCGGGCCGCCCGCCGGGCCAGGCGGCCCACCACGGTGAGGGTGGCCTCATCGGCCCAGTGCAGATCGTCCACAAACAGCACCAGCGGATGCTGGTCCGCAAGGGCGATGATCAGGTTGGAGAAACCATCGATCAGACGATGCCGGTTCTCCTCTGGGGTGGTCTCGGGGGCCGGGGGAAGGTTCAGGTAAAGCAGGTGCAGGGCGGGGATCAACTGGGCAACCTGGGCGAGGGCGAAAACCGGAAGCCCGGCCCGCCGTTCCTCTGGCAGCAGGCCCAGCAGCCGGCGGAGTCCTTCCGCCAGGCACGAGAAGGGGAGGGCCCGCTCGATGAAGAGGCCACGGACGTAGAGCACGTCGGCGTTGGGGGCGAACCGTCGGATCGCCTCCAGGGCCAATCGGGTTTTGCCCGCCCCCGGCTCCCCGATGAGGAGCCCGACCCCTCCCCGACCCTGGGGAAGCCCGAGGAAGACCTCTCGGAGCTGCTCCAGTTCCGCTTCCCGCCCGACAAAGATTCCTCCTTCCGGGACGGGGAGGTCCTGGAGGGGACGGGGGGTGGCGGCCCGGGCCGGCGGGAGCTCCTCCCGCAGCAGGGCCTCATACAGCGCCCGGGTGGGAGGGGAGGGCTCTACCCCGAAGGATTCGGACAGCACCCGGCGGCAACGCTCGTAGGTGCGGAGAGCCCCGGCCACATCCCCGACCGCCATGTGATAGCGCATCAGGGCCCGGTAGGCCGGCTCCCGGAACTCGTCCAGGGCGATCACCCGCCGGCACAGGGGGATCGCCCGCTCGGGCGTCCCCCCGGCCGCCAGAAGCTCTGCCAGGTCCAGGGCCGCCTCGATGTAGCGTTCCCGGATCCGCTCTCGCTCGGCCAGCACCCACTCGGCATACGGGTCCTCGATGAGCAGGTCGTCCCGATACAGGGCGATGGCCTCCGTCAGGTGGGCGCGCCGCTCCTCAGGGGTTGCGGACCGGGCGGCCGCCTCCAGCAGGTCCTCGAAGGCCCATACATCCACCCAGAGCGGGGCCTGGAGGGCCACCGCGTAGCCGGGGGGTTGGGCCAGAATATACGAAGAGGCACGGGCCGGGCGATCCGGCTCGAGGGCCCGGCGCAGCGCGTGGACGGTGCTGCGCAAGGTGATGGCGGCCCGCTGGGGATCGGCGTGGGGCCACAGCCAGTCGATCAACTGGTCCGAGGGCACTGGCCTGCCCCGCGCCAGGAGCAGGATCTTGAACAGTTGCTTGGCCCGGCGGGTGAACCACGCCGACTCAGGGATCGGGGTGTCCCCTCGCCACACCTCGAAACGGCCGAACATGCGGACGCGCACCATGGCGCTTGCCTCCCCTCCGCTATGATGCCTCAAGGCGGAGGAGGGCGCTACGGGCGATCCGCTCCAGGTCGGCGTTGCGCCCTCCCCGATGGGGGTGGGGGGCACGGGTGGACCCGTTGGATCATCCCTCCAGCTCAGGGGGAAGTTCCTGAAGCCATCGCTCCAGGACCGCACGGGCCTTTTGGGCGGCCCGAGCCCGGTGGCTGATCCGGTTCTTGGCTTCCAGGGGGAGCTCGGCCAGCGTCTTCCCCAGCTCGGGGATGTAGAAGATGGGATCGTAGCCGAAGCCGTGTTCCCCCCGCGGCTCGAGGGCGATGTAGCCCTCCAGGCGTCCCTCTACGAGCACCGGGGGCTCCCCGGGCCGGGCCAGGGCCATCACGCACCGGAAGCGGGCGATACGCTGCGGCCAGGGCACGCCGGCCATCCGGCGCAGGACCTCGCGGATGCGGGTGGCGTCGTTGGCCTCCGGCCCGGCGAACCGGGCCGAGTGAACGCCGGGCGCCCCGCCCAGGGCATCGATCTCTAGCCCCGAGTCGTCGGCCAGGGTCCACAGGCCGCTGCGGGCGGCGTAGAAGGCCGCCTTCGCCCGGGCGTTTTCCTCCAGGCTCTCGTAAGCCTCCTCAGCAACCTGGTCGATCCCCAGGGCCTGCAGATCCACCAGTTGCAATGGGAGATCGGCCAACAGCGCCGCCAGTTCGCGGCGCTTGCCGAGGTTGTGGGTGGCGATCAGGAGGCGCCGTTCACTCTGAGGAGAGCGGCGGTCAGCCATCGCGGCGTTCGTTTTGGAGCCTCTCGATGCCGTTACGCACGACCTGGAGGAGCCGTGAGAGGGTCTCCTCCAGTTCCAGGAGCCGGGTCAGCGCGTAGTCATCGGCGTCGGCCTTCAGACGCTCCGCCTCCCGTTGGGCCCGCTCCAGGATCAGGGCGGCGCGCTGCTCCGCCGCCTGGACCACCTGGTGTTGGGCGATCAGTTCGCTGGCCTGCTCCTGGGCCAGGGCGATGATGCGGTCCGCCTCCTCCTTGGCCTGGGCGATGATCCGCTCCCGCTCCTGGGCGACGCGCCGGGCCTGCTTGACTTCCTGGGGGATGGCCACCCGCATCTGATCGATGAGGTCCATCAACCGTCGCTCCTCCATCAGCACCCACTTGAGAAAGGGGAGCGGCCGGCTGCTCAGGGCCAGCCGTTCCAGTTCGTCGATCAGATGCAGGATGTCCATCCGGGCCTCCCCGCCTCTGGGATCACTCACGGATGGAGACGATGGGGACCGTTTCCCCGGCGCGGGCGGCGGCCTTGGCCGCCAGGGCCCGGGCCACGTGGGGTGGGACCATGGCGGAGATGTCGCCGCCCAGCAGGGCGATCTCGCGGACGATGCTGGAACTGATGAAGGCGTAATCGCGGCTGGTCATCAGGCAGACCACCTCGATCTCTGGCGCCAGCTGCTTGTTGGTCAGCGCCATCTGCAGTTCCAGTTCGAAGTCCGAGACCACCCGCAGGCCGCGCACGATCACCCGGGCCCCGATGCGGCGGGCGAAATCGACCGTCAGGCCGCCGTAGGCCATCACCGTGACGTTGGGCAGGTGCTGCAGGGCCTCCCGGACCAAAGCCAGGCGCTCCTCCAGGGTGAACAGGAGGCTCTTGCTGGGCCGCTCGTAAACCCCGACCACGAGTTCGTCAAAGATGGCGGCGGCGCGGGTGGCGATGTCGATGTGCCCGTAATGGATGGGGTCGAAGGACGCCGGGAACAGGGCGCGGGTCATCGCTCCCTCCTCAACTGGGCTCCGCCGGGCCCTGCCAGAAGCGGGCCACCTGCTCCGCGAGGCGGCGGTGCTCCGGCGCCTGGAGCGCTGGGTCCCGCTCGGCCAGGTGCTCGGCGGCCTCGCGGGCGATCTCCAGCAGGCGCAGGTCCGTGAGGTCGGCCAGGCGCAGTTCGGGGAACCCGCTCTGGCGGGTGCCCAGGAAATCGCCGGGGCCCCGGAGCTCCAGGTCCTTCTGGGCCAACTGGAAGCCGTCGTAGATGGTCTCAATGGCCCGAAGGCGCGCGATGGCCGCCTCCGAGGGGGATTCGGCCAGGAGCAGGCAGTAGGACGGATAGGGGCCTCGGCCGACGCGCCCTCGGAACTGGTGCAACTGGGCCAGCCCGAAGCGGTCCGCGCCCTCGATGAGGATCACAGTGGCGTTGGGCACATCCACCCCCACCTCCACCACCGGCGTCGCCACCAGGATGTGCAGTTCCCCCTGCGCGAAGGCGCGCATAACTGCCTCTTTTTCCTCGGGCTTCATCCGCCCGTGCAACAGACCCAGTTTGAGATCGGGGAACACCTCGCGCTGCAGCCGCTCGTATTCTTCCACTGCCGCCTTCGCCTCGATTTTATCGGAGCCCTCCACCAGCGGACAAACGATGTAGGCTTGATGGCCCTGTTCCACCTGACGGCGGATGAAGGCGTAGGCCCGCTCCCGCTCGTCGGGCATCAGCCAGCGGGTCAACACCGGCTGGCGGCCCGGCGGCATCTCGTCCAGCACCGAGAGGTCCAGATCGCCGTAGAGGGTGAGGGCCAGGGTGCGGGGGATCGGCGTGGCGGTCATCACCAAAACGTGAGGGTTGTAGCCCTTGCCCCGCAGGGCCGCCCGCTGCAGCACCCCGAAGCGCTGTTGCTCGTCGATGATCACAAAGGCCAGGTCGCGGAAGGTCACCTCCTCCTGGATCAGCGCGTGGGTGCCCACGACCAGATGGCACGTCCCCTCGGCCAGTTCCCCGTAGATCTGGGCCCGCTCGACCCCGGTCACCCCCGAGGTCAGCCGCCGGATGGTGGGAGTGGGCAGGTCCGCGGCGGCCCAGCGCTCGGCCAGGGCGATCAGGTTCCGATAGTGCTGCTCCGCCAGGATCTCCGTCGGCGCCATCAGGGCCGACTGGGCCCCGGCCAAGAAGACTGCGTAGGCGGCCAGGGCAGCCACCACCGTCTTGCCCGAGCCCACCTCTCCCTGCAGCAGGCGGTTCATCGGCACCCCGGAGCGCAGGTCGTCCAGGATCTGGGCGAGGGCCCGCCGCTGGGCGTTGGTGAGGGAGAAGGGCAGGGCGGCGATGGCCCGCTCGAGGGCGGCCTCATCGAAGGAGAGGGCGCGGCCGGGGACGCTGCGCCAGCGGCGGCGCAGTTCCAGCAGGCCGATTTGCAGGTAGAAGACCTCGTCGAAGGCGAGCCGCCGCCGGGCCTGTTCCAGCGGCCCCCAGTCCTCCGGGAAATGGACCTGCTTGAGGGCGGTGGGGAGGTCCGGGAACCCATAGGCCTCCCGGATCCAGGCGGGGATCGGATCCTCCACCCGGTCGGCCCAGTAATCCACCACCCGCTTCAGAATGGTGCGCATCAAGCGCTGGGTGAGGCCCTCGGTGAGGGGATAGATGGGGACGATGCGGGCGGTGTGCAGGAGCTCCCGGTCGGCGGGCTCCCATTCCGGGGAGCGGAAGACCGGCCGCCCCAAAAACTCGTCCACCCGACCGCTCACCACGATGAACTGGCCCCGCTGGATGCGATCCAGCAGGTAGGGCTGGTTGAACCAGGTGCACTCGATCACCCCCGAGCCGTCGGTGAGCAGCGCCTTGATCACCGTGAGGCCGTTGCCGGTCTGCTTGCTGCCGATCTCCATAACCTCGCCGATGACAGTAACCTCCTCGCCCACCCGCAGCCGGTGGATGGGCTTGAGGGCCCGGAAGTCCACATAGCGGCGGGGGAACAGATACAGGAGGTCACGGATGGTGCGGACCCCCAGCCGTTCCAGGCGCTGGGCCCGCTCCCGGCCCAGCCCGTAGATCCCATGGACCGGCGCCTCCAGCCCCAGGGCCTCGACCTTCGCCGCCAGCTTCGGGGGGACCGGCGAGGCGGCCCGGGCCTTCGGGCGGGCGGGCCCCCGGGAGGGGCGAGGGACCTCCTCCGGGCCCGGAGGACGCTCCGACGGGGCCGCCGGCGGGGGGAGGGATGGCGTTTCCCCGGCAGGCGGGGGAGGGACCGCTGGGCGTGGGGTTGCCCGCTCCGGCCCCAGGGCCTCCTGGATGCGGGCCTCGATCTGTTCGACCAGCCGGCGCCGCTCCTCGACATCGGCCTCCTCGTAGCGCCGCAGGTCCGCGTAGATGGTCTCCAGATGCAGCAAAAGCGCCGGGTCCTGATCTTTCAGGACGGCCCGGGCCTGGCGATACCAATGGTCCGCGAAGCGACCCATCCCCCCGATCACGATCCGGTTCCGGTAGCCGTCCCGGGCTTCGTGCTTCAGGATCTTCCGCAACTGGTCAAAGGGCGAGGCCATCGTGTCCCTCTCCTCCGGTGAGGGGCTCTGTGGATCCCGGCCATCGGATCCGGACGGGCAGGCGCGGGGTGCCTTCATACCAGCGGCGGACGGCCGCCGCGCCGTATTTCTCGCGGAACCAGCCGGTGATCACAGGCACCCACTCGGGCGGCAGCGGCTCGGCGATCCCCTCCCATCGCCCTCCCCCCGCCTCGACCACCACGTGGGGATCGGCCGCCAGGTTCTGATACCAGTCTGTCCCCCGGCCGTGGGATCGGGCGTGGGCCATGACGTAGACGGATCCGTCCCGGTAAACAAACCACAGTTCCACTCGGTGGGGCCGCCCCGTCCGTCGGCCCCGGGTGATCAGGTCGATCGCCTCCAGCTGCTCCAGTGGATGCTTCCCCATCGCGCGCCTCCCGCGGGGCGGCCGGCGGCCTGGCACCCCCATCGAATCAAGTATAATCCGATCGTCCGGACCCGATCGCCGGGCCCACGCCCGGCCAGCGGGAAGGGGAGGCGCCCCGATGACCGAGCGGCTGTATGGGCAGGACCCCTATCTGCGGCAGTTCACCGCCACGATCGTGGAGCGCACCGCGCACCACGGCCGGCCTGCCCTGGTCCTGGACCGGACCGCCTTCTATCCCACCGGCGGAGGCCAGCCCCACGGCTACACCCTGGGGGTAGGTAGTGTGGCGCTGGGCCGCTCCTTTCCCGTCTTCTTGGACAGCATGGTTGTGTTGACCGTAGCAGAGATGTGGATGATCCCCACAGCCACCACGCTGACGGCAAACCTGGCGCTGCCGGAGGCCCGGGGGCGCTATAGGAGCGTCTACGGACGGACGTGGGGGCTCAGCCTGGCCCTCGGTCCGGTGATCGGCGGCCTGTTGCACGACCGGGTCGGCCCGGCGGCCATCGGGTGGGGTGGGGGCGGGATGGCCTTGGCCGCCGCCTTGGGCTTCCTCGGGCTCCTGCGGGTTCTGGGCGGCGCCCTGGAGCGGCGGGAACAGGCCCCGGCGTAAGGAAGGGCGCAGGGCCGCGGCGTCCCCACCGGACGACGCCGGACCTTTCGGATCGATGCCGGGGAGATGCGCGCGAACCGAGGGAGGGATCTGCGGATGGAGAACGCGGAAGAACGGGCGTGGCGGGCCTTCCAAGAGGCCTTCGAGGGCCGACCCGTCCTCCGGGGACGGGCCCCCGGCCGGGTCAACCTCATCGGGGAGCACACGGACTACAACGAGGGGTTCGTCCTTCCCATCGCCATCAACCGGTCCGTATGGGTGGTGGCACGCCCCCGCCCGGATCGCCGGGCGCGCCTGGTGGCCGCCGATTTCGGGGAGTCGGCTGAGTTCTCGCTGGACGACCTGCGGCCCGGGAGCCTTTCGGGATGGCCGGCGTATCCCGCCGGGGTGGCCTGGGCGCTGGAGGAGGCGGGCTACCGGCTCCCCGGCCTGGAGGCGGCGGTGGCCGGCGATGTGCCCATCGGCAGCGGGCTGAGTTCCTCGGCCGCCCTGGAGGTCGCCTTCGCCATCGTCTGGATCGCCCTGGGGGGCTACACGGTTCCCCCCCTGGAACTGGCCCGTCGCTGTCAGCGGGCGGAGAACGGGTTCGTGGGGGTGCGGTGCGGGATCATGGACCAGATGGCGGCCCTCTTTGGGCGTCGGGGCCACGCCCTCCGCATCGACTGCCGCACCCTGGAGGTGGAGCCGGTGCCGTTCCCGGCGGAGGCGGCGGTGCTGGTGGCCGACAGCGGCGTGCGACGGGCGCTGGCGGCCTCCGCCTACAACGAGCGGCGGGCGCAATGTGAGGAGGCGGTGCGCCGCCTGCGGGCCCGTTACCCTGGCCTCCAGGCCCTGCGGGATCTCACCCCGGACCAACTGGAGGCGGCCCGCCCGCTCCTCCCGGACCTCCTCTACCGGCGGGCCCGGCACGTGGTGACCGAGAACGAGCGGGTGCAGGGGGCCGTGGCCGCCTTGGCCCGGGGAGATCTGGAGGCGCTGGGGGCCCTGCTGAACGCCTCCCACGAGAGCCTGCGGACGGATTACGAGGTAAGCGCGCCGGAACTGGATGTCCTGGTGGAGGCCGCCCGCGCCGTCCTGGGGGTTTGCGGGGCACGGTTGACAGGGGCCGGTTTCGGCGGCAGCGTCCTGGCCCTGGTCCGCCGGGAGGCGGTGGCCGCCGCCCAGGAGGCGATGGCCCGGGCCTACACGATGCGCTTCCGTCGGGCGCCGACCTTTTTCGTGGTCGAGCCCGAGGAAGGGGCCACCGTCACCCGGGAAGCGGAGCCTTCGCGCTAACGCCATGGCCGCGCACCGACCCGTCCATCCCTTCCGGGCCCTGCGCCACTGGAACTATCGGCTGTATTTCTTCGGCCAGTTGATCTCCCTCAGCGGCACCTGGATGCAGACCATCGCCCAGAACTGGCTGGTCTACCGCCTGACGGGCTCGCCGGTCGGCCTGGGCGTGATGAACGGCCTCTCGGCCCTCCCTTTGGTGCCCCTGGCGCTGTTCGGCGGGAGCCTGGCCGACCGTTTCCCGCGCCGCTGGCTGATCGTCGCCACCCAGTCCCTGATGATGCTGCAGGCCTTCCTGCTGGCCTGGCTCACCTGGAGCGGCCACATCCAGGCCTGGCACGTGTGGGGGTTGGCGATGGGGCTGGCGGCCCTCCAGATGCTGGACGTGCCGGCGCGGCAGGCCTTCGTCGTGGAGATGGTGGGGCCTGAGGATCTAGGGAACGCCATCGCTTTGAACTCCTCCCTGTTCAACCTGGCCCGGATCCTGGGGCCCTCGCTGGCCGGGGTGGTGGTGGCCACGCTGGGGGAAGGGATGGCCTTCTTCCTCAACGGGCTCTCCTTCCTGGCGGTGATCGCGGCGCGCCCATTCCGGCGGGCAGGGGGAGATCGGGACCGGGATCGCCCGGGTGGGGAAGGATGCGGTGCTGCGGGGCCTGGTGAGCATGGTCGGGGTGTTCGCCTTCCTCTCGATGCCCTACACGACGTTGTTGCCCGTCTTCGCCCGCACGACGCTGTGGGGGAGCGCGGCGCCCATCGTCGCCGCCATGGGCGGAGCGGTCGAGGTCAGCGCCCTCGGCCGCGCACTGCTCTCCTGTCAGCAGCCGGAGGCGGTGGCCTATGGGCTGATGATGGGCGCCGTGGGGATCGGGGCGGTGACGGGGGCGTTGCTGGCAGCCGCCTATGGGGAGGCTGGGCGGCGGGGCCGGTGGCTGACCCGGGGGAACCTGGGGTTCCCGGCCGCCCTGTTGCTGTTCGCCGCCGCGCCGACGTTCCCCCTGGCCCTGGCCGCCCTGGTCTGCACCGGGGTGCTCTTCGTCTGGCAGAACGCCCTGGCCAACACCCTGATCCAGGTCCGGGTGGAGGATGCGGTGCGCGGGCGGGTCATGGGGATCTACACCCCCTCGTTCCAGTTGATGATGCGGCTGGGCGGGCTGCAGGCGGGGCTGATGGCCGGCTGGCTGGGAGCCCCCGCTACCGTCGCCCTGGGCGCCGCCCTCAGCCTGGGCTATATGCTCTGGGCTCACCGGCGCTACCCGGAGATCCGCCGGCTGCCGTGAGGCTGGCGCAGCCCAGTCACGGGCCGATCCCGTGCAGGGGAGCGAGGCCCAGGATCGCGCAGACGCAGAGGAGGCCGGCGGCGGTGAGGGCCAGGCCGATCCAGCCCAGGATCACCCCTGCCTGCGCCAGTTCGGCGCCGGTCAGCGCCCCACCGCTCTGGGCGATCTCGCCTCTGGCCTGGTTGCCGAAGACGATGCCGAGGATCGGGCCGATCAGCGGCAGCACCCCCAGCAGCCCCAGGAGGCTCAGCACCAGGCTGGCGATGGCCTTCCCGCTGGTCCCGGGGGTCGGCGGCGCGGAAACGGGCGACTCGGCCATGGCTTCGCCTCCCTTCGTGTTGGCTTTATTATAAAAGCAGTTGTGGGTCCCCCCGTCCGGCGGACCCCAGCGATCCCCCCTTAGGAGGCGACCATGAACTGGACCGACTTCCTCACCTTCCGCCGGATGATCACGCCGTATTTGATCCAGGCCCTCTTCTGGCTCGGTGTCGTCCTCAGCGTCATCGCCGGCTGTGCTATCCTGTTCGGAGGCCTGACGGGCGTCGGCGGGCGGCGGGACGGCGTGCGCACCATCTTGGGGGCGCTCTGCCTGAGCCCGCTGGTCGTCCTCCTCGGCGTCCTGATCTCCAGAATCTATGCCGAACTGCTCATCCTCACCTTCCGGATCCACGACGCCCTGCTCGATATCAAGGAGATCCTGGAGCGCCAGCGGTCGGCCGGCGCGTGAACGCCCGATGGGGATTGGCCTGCGGATCGATCGCTTCCAGAGGATCCCCATTCCGATAGCCGCGGTCCAGGCCCTGGAGCAGCCAGTCGGCCTGCTCGATGGCGTCCTGGATCGCCTGGACGCAGGCCTGGTTGACCGCGTCGCGGACCTTCTGGAGGTCCACACCAGCTCGATCGGCGAGTTCGGCCAGGGTGCGGCCGCCCCACAGTTGGGTGGCGAGCGCCTCGGGGGTCATCCGGAAAGTTAAGAGCGCTTAAATTCCGATGAAAAGGGGCGCGGGGGAGACCCCGCGCCCCTTCCGCGGGCCCTTGGGCAGCGGCCTACCCGTCGCCCTCCCGGACGTAGGGTTGGCTCCAGAGGGCCACCTGGAGGATCACCGCCTTGGTCCAGGCCTGGTGCATCTTCTCCACCGCCTCCGGCGGGTGCCCCTTCTGGGCCAGGAAGGGCCGGATGGTGGCCGTGATGGGGTAGATGAAGGCGATGAGATAGCGCAGGGGGATGTGGGGGACGGCGTTCACGTCGTCGGTGCGGTTCTTCTTGGAGCGGTGGTGGCGTAGCCCGGTCTCATGGGCGTAGTCCAGCCAGGCCTGGTCGTGGGGGCGGTTGCAGGTGTCCAGGATCCACTGGCCGAAGCGCCGGCGCACCGCCTCCAGATAGGCAGGGATGGGCTGACCGGTCCGGGCGTCCGCGAAATAGTAAACCAGGTGCGGATGGGAACCCACCCAGCCATACCAGAGGTCCAGGATCTCCTCGACCTGGTCGGCCAGGACCTCCCCGGCCATGCGCAGGTAGCGCTCGTCCTCCTCGGTGAACATCACGGCTTTCTTGAGGAGAGCGAGGTCCTCCAGCGAGACCGGGGAGCGGGCGACGGCCACCGTGCCGTAGGTGTAACCGGGGATCCTCTGAACGCTCATGGCTCCTCCTTTTTGTGAAGATGATTGGGGAAGCCGGGACAGTGTCGCGGAGGCGCGCCGCGGCCCCGGCTGGCCTCACCGCCTTCAGGCGCGCTGTCCGGTGGAAGCCTGGGGGATGGCGTAGCCGGCCCGCCGCAACGCCTCGTCCAGTTGCGCGACGGTGGGCTCCACCAGGACGATCTCCTCGTCCCCGAAGATGAGGGTGGGCGTGCTGCGGAAGCCCCGGTTGAGGCGCTCGACGTAGCGGGCGGCGGCCTCGTCTTCGTCGATATCGATCTCCACGAAGGGGATGCCTAGGGCCCGCAGGCGGTCCCGGACCAGGGCGCTGTCCTCGCAATCCGGCCGGGCATACATCACGATGGGCAATGGTCCCTTCATCGGATCTCCACCTCCCGAGGAATGAAATCCGGGCACTCGGTGTAGGTATCGGCCTCCGGCAGAGGGGCATTCATGAAGGCGCAGTGGTGGGGCCCCCGCGGGTCATCGGGGTGGGCGTGGGGGCGGAAGAAAGCACAGCCCCAGCACATCTCGTAGATGGCCACGTGGCCGGCGGCAGCCAGGCGGCGCACCACCTCCTGCAAGATCCGCTCCAGGGCGATCTGGTCGGGCTCCGGCAGATCCCGCAGCAGGCCCTCCAGATCCTCAAGGGCGCCCTCCAGGGTGGGGACCAGGGCCTCTCCCTGGGGGGTCAGGCGTAGGATGATGGTGCGGCGGTGCGCCGGCCACGGCGCGCGGGCGATCAGGCCCTTGCGCTCCAGGGCGTCGGCCACCTCGCTGGCGGTGGCCATCGTGGCGCCCAGCCGCTGGGCCAGCCCGCTGACGGTGCGGACGCCGGGCCGGGCGTGGGCGAGGAACAGGAGGGCCTGCAGTTGGGCGGCCGAGAGGCCGTGGGCCTGGGCCCGGCGGCGCAGCATCATCTGGACCGCCTGGCCGATGCGGTAGAGGGCCAGGGCCAGCCGGCTCGGGCGATCTCCCGCACGGTCCTGCGGATGAAAGGCCGCCATAGATCGGATTCCTAATTTAGGACTACGAACATAATAGCCGGAAACGGCCGGGTTGTCAAGAGGGGCCGATTGACGGGGCGGCGGACCCTTCTTATGATGGAAGCGAGCGGTTCGATCTCGGACGAGGGGCCGGGGATGGACCTGGGGGTGCTGATCCTGATGACCGCCGCCGTCGGGACGGTCGGCTGGTTCTTCTTGGGGATGCAGTGGAACGTCCATAAAGGGCAGCGGCTGTTGCGCTGGATGCGTGGGGGGTTGCCGCTGATCGGGGAGCGGACGACGCTGCAGTGGGTGGGCACCTCCCTCGTCCGCCTGGGCCTGCGGGAGGCAAAGGCCCCCTTCCGGGAGGTGGAGATCCTGCTGGTCTTCGAGCCCCGCGATGTGCCCCTGTGGTGGCTGTTCACCCGCTGGCGGGGCCGCCGCGATCTGATGATCGTGCGCGCCCGCCTCCGGCAGGCTCCCGCCTTCGAGGGAGAGTGGGGCAACCCGGCCATGTGGACCGGCCGGGAGATCCTGGGGCGCTTGGCCTGGCAGGAGTGGGAGAACCTGGAACTGGCCGGCGGGCGCCTGGCCTATCGCGGGTCCATCGCCCCGCAGGTGATCGCCGAGTGCCTCCAGGACCTCACCCGCACCTATCCCTATGTCGCGCGGCTATCGGTGCGGCGGGGCGAGCTGCATCACCTCCAGGTC
>NZ_PSLG01000027.1:0-28055 GCF_040289485.1 Thermoflexus sp. | reverse complement strand
AGGCCGCCCGCCGCCATCTGGCCGGCCTCCCCCCGCCGGCGGACGCCTGGGCAGCCCGTCTCCCGCCGCCCTGCGCCCTGGAGGCTCGCTGTCCGCAAGCGGAGGAGGCCGAAGCCCTGCGGCGGTGGGCGTTCACCCTGGTCGGGGCGCGCTACTGGGGGGAAGCCCGCCTCGCCCTGGACCGCTGGTTGGCCGTCCATCCCAAGGACCCGGTGGCGATGGCCGCCATGGGCTACACGCTGGGCCGGCTTGGGGCGGACGGGACCCCATGGCTGCAACGGGCGGCCGCCCGCTCGACCATCCCACCGGAGGTGCACTATTTCTGGGGGCTTTATCTGCTGGAGCACGGCCATTACCGCGAGGCCATAGGCCGCTTCGCCGCTGCATGGCACCTTCGCCCGGACCCCCTCTTCGCCCTGGAGCGCGGGCGCGCTGCCATGCTGGCCGGGGACCTGCTGACGGCCGAACGCTGGCTCCGAGAGGCGGTCCGGGCGGATCCGGATAACGTCAAGGGGTGGAACATGCTGGCGGCGCTCTACCTGGGCCATCAGATCCGCACAGGGGAAGGTTCTGCGGCCGCCCGGGAGCTCCTCCAGCGGGCCCCCGAACGGGAGGAAGGCTACGAGTGGCTGGGGTGGGCCCTTTACCTACAGGAGGATTTCACCGAGGCGGAGCGCCTTCTACGTCAGGCCTTGGCCCGGGACGCCGCCCGGCCTTCCGTGCACTATCGGCTGGGGATCGTGTTGGCTGCCCAGGGTCGCGCCGCCGAGGCCCGGCGCTGGCTGGAGCAGACGGTCCTTTTGGATCCCCAGGGGGAATTCGGCCGCCGCGCCCAGCGCTGGCTGAACGCCCTCCCTCCCTCCGGGGATTAGCCCCGGCGCTTCCCCTTCCGGCGGGAGGGGCGCAGGGCCAGCCGCAGCGCCCGCAGCCCGTGGTCCAGGGCGTCCAGATCCAGCGTGTAGAACATCCGACGGCCCGCCGCCCGCGTGCGCAGCAGCCCAGCCTGCCGCAGGATCCGTAAGTGGTGGGAAACCGTCGGCTGGGCCAGGCCCAACGCTTGGACCAGATCCCCTACGCACAGTTCCCGTCCCCAGAGCAGGCGGAGGATCTGCTGGCGATGGGCGTCGGCCAAGGCGTTGGCGAAGCGGACCGGATCCATGGCCTCCATCGTCCTCACGGCAGATCCCGATAGCGCCAGCGCAGCTCCCAGACCCGCAACGCCGCCTCCAGTTTGATCCGCCAGTCCATCTTGGAACGCCCGACCCGCCGGTCCTCGAAGAAGATCGGGATTTCGCAGACCCGGTAGCCCAGGCGCTGGGTCAGATAGGCCATTTCCACTTGGAAAATATACCCGGTCGAACGCACCCGATCCAAGGGGATGCCGGCCAGCGCATCCCGGCGCCAGCACTTGAAACCCGCCGTCGCATCCCGGACCTGAAGCCCCAGGACCAGGCGGGCGTAGATGTTCCCCCACCGGCTCAGCCAGTAACGCCCCGGCCCCCACCGCGGGTCCACCCGCCCCCCCGCTACGTAACGGGATCCCACCACCACGTGGCATTCCCGCACCCGCTCCAGCATCTGGGGGATGACTGCGGGGGGATGGGAGAGATCGGCGTCCATCTGGATGATGGCCTCCGCATCGGTCCCCAGCGCGAAGCGGAAGCCATCCCGATAGGCCGGGCCCAGGCCCCGCGGCCCCTCCCGGTGCAGCACGAAGAGGCGGCCCGGGTGGGCGCGGGCCAGCGCCTCGGCCACCTCCCCCGTCCCATCGGGCGAGCGGTCGTCGACGACCAGGATCCGTAACTCCGGCAGGCCTAGGTCGAAGAGGGCACGGACCAGGCAGGGAAGGTTCTCCGCCTCGTTATAAGTGGGCACGACCACCAGGGTTCTCATCCTCCTCCTTGGGGAAGGAAGAAGGTTGCCGCCGATGGCCTCATGGGCGCCCCGGCCCTTCCTTCCAGCGGGCGTAGAGATCGTTCTCAATCCCCAACCGCAACAGGACCCGCCCCACCGTCTGGTCGATCAGGTCCTGGAGGGTGCGCGGCCGGCCGTAGAAAGCGGGGACGGGCGGCATGATCACCGCCCCCATCCGCGCTGCGCGGCGCATCAGATCCAGATGGCCCAGGTGGAGTGGGGTCTCGCGCACCACCAACACCAGCGGCCGCCCTTCCTTTAGGGTGACGTCGGCGGCGCGGCTCATCAGATCCGCCGTGTAGCCGCTGACGATGGCCCCGAGGGTCTTGATGGAGCACGGGATGATGACCATCCCCATCGTCTGGAAGGAGCCGGAAGCGATGGCGGCCCCCACATCGTGAAACGGATGGACCACGTCGGCCAGGTCCAAGACCTGCCGGACGGTGTAGTCGGTCTCCTGGACGATGGTCTGGCGGGCGGCCGGGCTGAGGACGAGGTGGGTCTCGATCTCCGGGTTCGACCGGAGCACCTCCAGCAGCCGGATCCCATAGATCACCCCGCTGGCCCCGCTGATCCCCACGATCAACCGCCGCTTCGCCTCGCCCATCCCGCCTCCCCGCTCGGGCTCACGCGGCATCGAACAAGGGCGGCAGCGCCTCCAGCGCCCACCGGAGGCGGATCCCGTGCCAGAACAGCAGGCTGCCGTCCACCCAATAGATGCGCCCGGCGCGGCCCGCCGGGGTCTCGGCGAAGAGGGCCTGCACCGTTTGAACGTCCTCCGGCCGGAAGGGATACGGTTCGCTGGGCAGCAGGATGACGTCAGGGGCCGCCTGGCGGATCTCCTCCGACGAGAGCCGCGGATACCGATCGTCCCGTTCCACCGCCCGCGGGGGGACCGTGGGGTCCAGATCGGCCGCCAGCGGATAGCGCCGCCGCCGGCCGCCGAAGACGTTCTCCCCCCCGCACAGGGCCAACAGATCATGGGCGTAGGTCTCCGCGTTGAAGGTCATCCACGGATCCCTCCAGACTGGGCAGAACACCCGGGGCCGCCGGCCCGCGGGGCGGCGGCGCAGGCGATCGGCTTCGGCCTCGAGGGCCTCCACGAGGGGCGCCGACGGGACCTCGAACAGGGCCATCAGCGCCCGGATCAGGGCGATCGCCTCCGCCACCGAGCGGGGGAACGACACCGCCACCGGAACGCCCGCCGCAGCCAGGGCCCGCGCGTCTGCCTCCCGGTTCTCCTCCACGTTCACAAAGACCACGTCCGGCCGCAGGTCCCGGACGCGCGACAGGTCGGGGTTCTTGGTCCCCCCCACCGCGGGGACCTGCTGGGCCGCGGGCGGGCGCACGCAATAGAGCGTGCGCCCCACCACCCGATCCCCAAGGCCCAGTTCGAAGAGGGTCTCGGTGATGCTGGGCACCAGAGAGACCACCCGCCGGGGCGCGCGCCCGGGGCGGAACGGTCGACCCTCCACATCCCACAACGGATGCCCCTCGATCCCCATCGGGTCTGCCCTCATCGGGCATCCAGCCATCGGGCCCCGAAGACCACCGTGATCTCTCCCTGCCCCCAGCGCTCGATCTGGTCCTGGGGGCCCAGGGCCAGGGCGGACCCCTCGGCCAGGCCGATGCCGTAGGCGAAGGGATGCCGATGGAGGGCCGCCTGGAGGGCGCGGGCGGCCTCCGGCGTGTAATGGCTGACCACGAAGGCGCCGGGCAGCCAGCCCCACGCGCCCAGGGCCTCCTCAAAGCCGCGGCCCAGCACCCATGTCCCCATGGCCTCCGCCCCCGCCCCGATCCCCAGGACCACCGCGCCGCTGTGATACGCGGTGAGCAGGGCCTGAAGGGCGGGGGTGTCGAAGAAGATCTCCAGCAGACGTCGGACCTCGCCGTCGGCGATGAGGACGAGCCGGGCCTCCAGCAGCCAGCGGGCATGGGCGGTCTGGAAGGCATCCTCCCGCGAGCGCAGCGTCAGGACCCGGAGCGGTGGGCCGCCCCAGGCCCGATAGCGCCGCTCGTAGTCGCGGGCCCGGTCGGAGTCCTCCGCCGCGGCCATCACCAGCACCGCCGGCCCGCCCGGGGCGCAGCGGGCCAGGACGGCGTGGTGGACCGCCTCGTCCCCCTCGCCTCCACACAGCACCAGCCATCCCTGCCCGCTCCGCCAGCGCAAAGGTCCCCGCTGACCCATCCGTTGCTCCTTTCGTTCCCTCTCCTGATGATTTTGCGCCGGAAAGGGCCGTCCTGGGAAGGGGGCCTGCCCGGCATGCTATAATGCGTCCGGAGCCAACCTCACGCGGAGGTGCCGGCGATGCCGGAGGACGCAGCGGCCTACATCGAATTGGGGTGGGAGTTCCACATCCGCCAGCAATACGATCAGGCCGTCGATCACTTCCGCAAAGCCCTGGAGCTGGACGGGAACGCGGTGGATGCCTACTACGGGCTGGGGCTGGCCTACAAGGCCCAGGGCCGGAAGGCCGAGGCCATCGCCGCCTTCGAGAAGGTCCTGAACCTCGTCTCCCGCTTGGAGGACCGCGGCAAGGCCCAGATCCTCTCCCAACTCTCCCGGGCCCACATCGAGCAACTGCGCGGAGGGGAGGCGACCGATGCGGCCGCTGAGCAAACGTGAGCGCCTGCAGGCCGCCCTCCGCGGGGAGGCCCTCGACCGCCCGCCGGTGGCCCTCTGGCGCCACTTCCCGGTGGAGGATCAGGATCCGGAGGCCTTCGCCGATGCGGTCATCGCCTTCCAGCAACGCTTTGACTTCGACTTCGTCAAGGTCACCCCTGCCTCGAGTTTCTGCGTCCGGGATTGGGGGGCCGAAGACCGGTGGGAGGGCGACACGGAGGGAACGCGCCGTTACGTCCGCCATCCGGTGCAGCGCCCGGAGGATTGGCCCCGCCTGCCTATTCTGGATCCGGAGCGCGGCGCCCTGGGGGAGCACCTGCGGGCCGTGGAACGGATCCGGGCGGCCCTTCCCGAGGTCCCCATCGTGGTCACGGTTTTCAGCCCCCTGGCCCAAGCGAAGAACCTGGCCGGCCCCGAGGCCCTGCTGCTGCACATGCGCCGCTATCCCGAGGCCCTGGCGGCCGGCCTGCGGCTCATCACCGAGAGCACCCGCCGCTTCGTCCGGGCCGCCCTGGCCCGCGGGGTCGACGGGATCTTCTACGCCGTCCAGCACGCTTCCTATCTGTTGCTCTCCGCAGCGGAATACCAGGCCTTCGGGCGCCCTTACGACTTGGCGATCCTCGAGACGGCGGCCGAGGGGTGGCTGAACGTGCTCCACCTGCACGGGGAGGCGGTGATGTTCGACCGCTTCACCGATTACCCAGTCGCCGTCTGGAACTGGCACGATCGGGAAACGCCTCCCTCCCTGGAGGAGGGACTGCAGGCGGTGCCCGGGGCGGTGCTGGGCGGGCTCTCCCGGGTGAGAACGCTGGTCCTGGGCACCCCGCAGGACGTGCAGGCGGAGGCCCAGGAGGCCATCGCCCGGACCGGCGGCCGGCGCTTCATCCTGGGCACCGGCTGCGTGGTTCCCATCCACGCCCCCGAGGCCAACCTGCGGGCCGCCCGCCGGGCCGTGGACGCGGCGTGATCGCCCTCGCCCCTCGACCCCGGATCTGGCCGGCTTCCGGCTAAAATAGGGGGAAGTCTGCGGCAGGGAAGCCAGGATGCGGCTCCTGGTGATCGACTACGGGATCGGGAACCTGGGCAACGTCGTCCGCGCCTTCCAGCGCCTGGGGGCCGAGGTGCGCCTGAGCGAGGACCCCGCCGATCTGGAGTGGGCGGAGCGCATCGTGCTGCCTGGGGTAGGCGCCTTCGGGGACGGCATGGCCGGCCTGCGGGCCCGGGGGTGGGTGGAACCCCTCCGCCAGGCGGTGGCCACGGGCAAGCCCCTCCTGGGCATCTGTCTGGGGATGCAACTGCTCTTCGAGGAGGGCGAGGAAATGGGCCGGCACGCCGGCCTGGGGCTGCTGCCCGGCCGCGTGCGCCGCTTCCCGCCGGAGGCCGGCAAAGTCCCCCAGATCGGCTGGAACCGCCTGGAACACCCCGGCACCCACCCGTTGCTCCGTGGGGTCCCCAACGGCGCCTATGTGTATTTCGTCCACGGATATTACTGCGATCCGGCGGACCCCGCCGACGTGGTGGCGACCACTGTCTATGGGATCCGATACGCTTCCGTGGTCGCCCGGGGAGCGGTGATGGGCGTGCAGTTTCACCCGGAAAAGAGCCACCGCGCCGGGGAGCAGATCCTGCGCAATTTCCTGCATCTGTGAGGCCGGGCCGGGGCACCCATGGCGCTCGAGATCATCCCCTCTCTGGATCTTCTGCACGGCCAGGTCGTCCGGCTGGTCCAGGGCGACCCCCAGCGCCGCATCGTCTACGACGTCGACCCCCTCGAGCAGGCCCTCCGATGGGCCGAGGCGGGCGCCCGCTGGCTCCACGTGGTCCATCTGGACGGCGCCTTCGGCGCCTCCGGGGGCAGCACGCCTTGGATCGCCCGCCTGGCCCGTGAGACCCCGCTGGCGGTGCAACTGGGGGGCGGGTTGCGCACCCTCGAAGACCTGGCCCGCGCCTTTGACCTGGGGATCCGACGGGCCGTGGTGGGAACGATGGCGGCGCGCGACCCCGCCGCGTTCGAAGCGGCCCTGGCCCGCTTCGGGCCGGATCGCTTGGTGCTGGCGGTGGAGGTCCGCAGGGGGCAACTGGCAGTGGCCGGCTGGCAGGAGACGGCGGGGGATCCCCTCGCCTTCGCCCAGGGATGGGCCGCCCGCGGCGTGCAGTGGGTGCTTTACACCAACGTCGAGCGCGACGGGACCCTGGCGGGCCCGGACCTGGAGGGGGCGGCCCGGATGGCCTGCACGGCTGGCGTCCGGGTGCTTCTCTCCGGGGGGATGGGGAGCCTTGCCCACCTAACGGAGGTCCGGCGCCGTGCCTTCCCCGGCCTGGCCGGGGTGATCCTCGGGCGGGCCCTCCACGAACGGCGTTTCACCCTGCGGGAGGCCCTCGCCCATCTCCAGGAGATGGAAGACCATGCAGCCGCGGCCGTGGATCCCACTGGATGAGCGGGAGCGCTGGAAGACGCGGCTCCGGGCGTGGATGGAGGCGGAGGCCGAGATCGCCGGCGCCACCCTCTGGGCCTTCGTCCTCGGGCGAGCCCCGGAGGTCTTCGTCCTGTGTTTCGACGCCCGGGCCGCCCGCCCGGGCTGGGAAGAGGCGTTCCGCGCCGGAGATCGTACGCCGGATCCGTGACTGGCTCCGGTCCGAGGAAGAGACCGGATCCGCCCGCAGCCTCCCCAGAAGGAGAGGACGACAGGAAGATGCTGGCCAAGCGGATCATCCCGTGCCTGGACATCCATGCGGGGCGTGTGGTCAAGGGCGTGCGGTTCGTGGACCTGCGGGACGCGGGGGACCCGGTGGCCCACGCCCGGGTGTATGAAGAGGAGGGGGCCGACGAACTGGTCCTCCTCGACATCACCGCCTCCTATGAGGACCGCGGGATCCTCCTCGAGGTGGTCCGGCGGGTCGCCGAAGTCCTCTCCATCCCGTTCACCGTCGGCGGGGGGATCCGGAGCGTGGAGGACTTCCGGGCGCTGCTGCGGGCCGGCGCCGACAAGGTGAGCATCAACACTGCCGCGGTGCGGGACCCCGCGCTGATCACCGAGGCGGCCCGTCGCTTCGGCGCCCAGTGCGTGGTGGTGGCCATCGACGCCAAACGGGTGGGCCCGGAGCGCTGGGAGGTCTACATCCAGGGCGGGCGCACGCCCACCGGCCTGGACGCCGTGGCGTGGGCGCGGGAGGTGGAGCAACGGGGGGCCGGGGAGATCCTGCTCACCAGTATCGACGCCGACGGCACCCAGGATGGCTACGACCTGGCCCTCACCCGCGCGGTGGCGGAGGCCGTCGGCATCCCGGTCATCGCCTCCGGCGGCGCCGGGCGGGTGGAGCACTTCTATCAGGTGTTCGCTGAGGGAAAGGCGGACGCCGCCCTGGCTGCTTCTGTGTTCCACTTCCGGCAACTGCGCATCGCCGAGGTCAAGGCCTACCTGGCCGACCGCGGGATCCCGGTGCGCACCGGGTGATCGACCAGAGACCCTCTTCCTGGAGGCGCCCGTGACAGCGCGGACCTATCGCTTCTTCGATCTGGTGATGGCCCTGTTCGTCACCGTGCTCATCATCAGCAACATCGCCTCCTCGGCCAAGATCGTCGACTGGGGGGTGGATCTCTTCGGGGTGCGCCTGGCCTTCGACGCCGGCACCGTGCTCTTCCCCGTCAGTTATATCTTCGGCGACATCCTCACGGAGGTCTACGGCTACCGCCGCTCCCGCCGCGTGATCTGGACCGGCTTTGTGTGCCTCGCGCTCTCCGCCTTCATCCTCTGGCTGGTGAAGATCCTGCCGGGGGAGGCCACCTGGGAGACCTACGCCGGCCAGCGGGCCTACGAGGCCATCCTGGGCGGGATGTCCTCCTTCGGCATCGTTGCGGCAAGTCTTTTGGGCTACTGGGCCGGGGAGTTCTCCAACTCCTTCACCCTGGCCCAGATGAAACTGCTCACCTGCGGCCGCTGGCTGTGGACCCGAACCATCGGCAGCACCCTGGTCGGCGAGGGGGTGGACACGCTGGTCTTCGTGCTGGTCGCCACCTTGGCTGGCGTCTTCCCGTGGAGCCTCTTCCAGACCCTCACCCTCACAAACTATCTGTTCAAGGTGGGCGTCGAGGTGATCATGACGCCGGTGACGTATCTGATCGTGGGTGCTCTGAAACGGCTCGAGCAGGAGGACTACTACGACTATGGAACCGATTTCAACCCCTTCCGGATCGAACTGGGGATCTGAAGGGCCGGACCTGCAGCCGGCGGTGGTCCAGGACGCCACCACCGGACGGGTGCTGATGGTGGGCTGGGTGAACGCCGAGGCCCTGCGCCGCACCCGGGAGACCGGCCTGGTGCATTTCTGGAGCCGCTCCCGGGGGCGGCTGTGGCGCAAGGGCGAGACCTCGGGGAACGTCCTCCAGGTAGTGGAGATCCGCGCCGACTGCGACGGGGACGCCTGGCTGATCCAGGCCCTCCCGGCCGGGCCCACCTGCCATACCGGCCGCCTGAGTTGCTTCCACCGCCACCCGGACGGGGGAGAGGTCCCCGTCCCGCCCGGCTCTGTGCTGCACCGGCTGGAAGCGGTGGTGGCGGACCGACGCCAGCGGCCCCAGGAAGGCTCCTTCACCAGCCGGCTGTTTGCTGCCGGACCCGACGAGATCGCCAAGAAGATCGGCGAGGAGGCCGTCGAGGTCCTGCTGGCCCTGCGGACCCAGCCCGACCGCCGGGTGCTGGAGGAGGCGGCCGATCTGCTCTACATGCTCACCGTCGGCCTGGTCGAGCGGGGCCTGGGCTGGGACGCTGTGCTGCAGATCCTGGCCGAACGCCGCGGGCTCTCCCACCCCCCGTAAAGGCGTGTCCGGAGGCCTCGGGAGATGGAGATCTACTGTTGGGAAGCGCTGGATGAGGCGACCCGCCGACGCCTGCTGATGCGATCCCGCCCGGATCTCGCGGAGATCCTGCCGGAGGTGAAGACCATCCTGGAGGACGTGCGGCGGCGGGGCGACGCCGCCGTGCGGGAATATCTGCGGCGGTTCGACGGCGTGGACTGGCCGCCGGAGCGCTGGCGGGTGCGCCCGGAGGAGATGGCCGCCGCATGGGACGCCCTGGACCCAGCCGTCCGGGAGGCCCTCCGCCGGGAGGCGGAGGCCGTCCGCCGCTTCCACGAGGCCCAGCGGGAGCGCCCCCTCTGGCTGATGGAGGCGGCCCCGGGGGTCCTCGCCGGCCAGATTGTGCGCCCTCTAGACTGCGTCGGGCTGTATATCCCGGGGGGGCGCGCGGTGTATCCCACCATCGTCAACGCCCTGGCCATCCCCGCCACGGTGGCGGGCGTGGGACGCATCGTGGCCTGCACGCCGCCCGCCGGGCGCCACCCGGCCGTCCTGGCGGCCGCCGGGGCGGCCGGGGTCACCGACCTCTTCCTGGTGGGCGGGGTGGCCGCCGTCGCGGCCATGGCCTATGGCACGGAAACCATCCCCAGGGTCGACAAGATCGTAGGGCCCGGGAACCTCTACGTGCTGGCCGCCAAGATGCTGGTGATGGGCGAGGTGGCCATCGACATGCTGGCCGGGCCGACGGAACTGGTGGTGCTGGCCGATGAGACGGCGCGGCCGGACTGGGTGGCGGCGGAACTGCTGGCCCAGGCCGAGCACGATCCGCACACCGCCTGCCTGTTGATCACCCCCTCCCTCCCCCTGGCGGAGGCTGTGCGACGGGAGGTCGAGCGGTTGGGGCCGAGCCTGCCCCGCTGGGAGATCGCCCGGCAGGCCCTGGAGACCTACGGCGGGCTGGTCGTCACCCCCGATCTGGAGACCGCCCTCGCCATCTGCAACGCCTATGCCCCGGAGCACCTGGCCCTCTACACCCGGGACCCCTGGGCCCTCCTCCCCCGAATCCGACATGCCGGCGCAGTGTTCCTCGGGCCCTGGTCGACGGTGGCCGCCGGCGACTACGCCACGGGGACCAACAACACCCTCCCCACCGGCGGCTGGGCCCGGTCCACCTCCTCCGTCTCCGTCGAGACCTTCGTGAAGAAGATCGAGGTGGAGGCCCTGACGGAGGAAGGCCTGCGCCACCTGGCCCCGGTCATCACCGCCCTGGCCGAGGTGGAAGGCCTCCACGCCCACGCCGCCGCCGTCCGCCTGCGGCTGGCGGGCGGAGGGGGAAGCCCGCCCGCGGACCTGGACCCTTGTCGGTCGCCCGACCCTCAGTTACCATAAGGACGACGACTTCCGAACGGAGGGAACCCCTATGGCCCGGGAGCCGGTCCGGTTGGCCATCATCGGCGGCAGCGGCCTCTATCAGATCGAAGCGCTGCAGGACATCGAGGAGGTCCGCCTCTCGACGCCTTTCGGGGAGCCCAGCGACGCCATCGTCATCGGCACCTTGGAAGGGCGGCGGGTCGCCTTCCTCCCCCGCCACGGCCGCGGCCACCGCATCGCCCCCAGCGAGATCAACAGCCGCGCCAACATCTACGCCCTCAAGGTGCTCGGGGTGGAGCGCATCGTCGCCGTCAGCGCCTGCGGCAGCCTGCGGGAGGAGTTCGCCCCCGGCCATGTGGTGGTCCCCGATCAACTGATCGACGCCACCAAGGGCAAACGCCCCTACACGTTCTTCGGCAACGGCCTGGTGGTCCACATCTCCATGGCCGACCCCTTCTGCCCGCACCTGAGCGAGTATGTCTACCGCGCCGTCCGGGAGGCCGGCGGCACCGTGCACAAGGGGGGGACCTTCATCACCATCGAGGGCCCGCGTTTCTCCACGAAGGCGGAGAGCCGCGTGTGGCGTCAATGGGGGGCCGACATCATCGGGATGACGGCGGTGCCGGAGGCCCAGTTGGCCCGCGAGGCGGAGATCTGCTACGCCGCCATGGCCCACGTGACCGACTACGACGTCTGGCGGGAGGCCACAGAGCCGGTGACGGCGGAGATGGTCATCCGGCGCCTGGCGGCCAATGTGGCCCTCGCCAAGGAGGCCATCCGCATCCTGGCCCGCATCCTGCCGGACGAGCGGCCGTGCGCCTGCGGCCATGCCCTCAAAGACGCCTTCGCCACCGACCTCTCCCTGGTCCCCGAGGCCCTCCGGCGCGATCTGGCCCCCCTCCTGGGGAAATACCTCCCGGGATCGGCGGGCTGACCCAGGCCGCGATCCGCCGGGCCCGGGCTACCGGATCTCCCGCACCAGCCGCTCGTAGGCGATCTCCCCCGGGATCAGCCCCTTGTCCCGGGCCCAGGCGATCCCATCGGCGACGGCCTCGCGGCTCGGCAGGCCCCGGGCGGGAAAGGGCGGCAGCCGGTAACGGCCCACCAAGGGCTGGGGAACCAGGCCCTTGTCGCTCAGGAGACCCGCGTAGGCGTCCGGACGGGCGTTGATGGCCTCCACCGCCCGGTCCCACGCTTGCAGGAAGCGGCGCACCGCCTCCGGGTTCTGCTCCACGACCTCCGCCCGGAAACTAAGCACACTCATCGAGATCTCGGTGGCCTCCCGGTCGTCCAGCACCACCTTCGCCCCCTGCTGGAGGGCCAGGGTGGCGAAAGGATCCGGGAGGGTGGCCGCCGGCACCCGGCCTTCCACCAGGGCCTGCAACCGGTCGGGGATCCGCGGGATGTTCACCGTGCGATAATCGCCCCGCTTCAGGCCCGCCCGCTCCAGCAACCGGTCCGTCATATACTCGATCACTGTCCCCTGGGAGATGGCGATCTCCGCCCCCCGGAGGTCCTGGGGCCCGGCGATGGTGGCCTTGGGGCTGGCCAGGACGAAATACTGGGGAGCCTCGGGGAACGCCCGGCGGGCCAGACGGACCACGTAGATCTGCGGCCGCTCCTTGTTGTAGAAAAGGGTGGAGACCAGGTCGTTCACCATGGCGTCGATGCGACCCGCCTGCATCAACTGGTCCCGCTCCGCCGCCGAGGCAGCGGGGACCACCTCGACCTCCAGCCCGGCCTGGGCGAAGTAGCCCTCGGCCTGGGCCACGTAGACCGGTAACACGTCGAGGACGGGCAGCGCCCCGAAGCGCACCCGCATGGGCCCGGCCCCGGGGGCCGGCCGGCACGCCCCGGCCAGCGCGCTGAGGATGACCACCGGGATCCACCATCGCGCCATGTCACCCCTCCGCCGGTCAAAGGGGTTTGGTGTGGGAACCATTTTAGCAGAGCCTCCACCGGCTCTGGCCGCTGGATCATCCCCGATGGCATAATCCCTCCTGGGGAGGGCAGATCGCTTCGGGAGGATTTCCCTATGCGCATCCTCTACGTGGTGGCGGAGGCGGCCCCCTTCATCAAGGTCGGCGGCCTGGCCGACGTGGCCTACGGGCTCCCACGCGCGCTACGGGCCATGGGCCACGACATCCGGGTGATCCTCCCACGACACCGCGCCATCCACGGTCGGGCGTGGGGGCTGCGCCCCCTGGGCCCCTCCTTCGAGGTCCCCGTCGGCCTGGGCGGGGAAACCCGCCGCGTGGAGGTAGAGATCAGCGAGGCCACCGGGGTCCCCACCTACTTCATCTGGGACGAGTTCTACTTCGGCCGGGACCAGGTCTACGGCTACCCCGACGACCCCCAGCGGTTCATCTTCTTTTGCCGGGCGGTCCTGGCCTTCCTCCGCCAGATGGGGGAGCCGCCGGAGATCCTTCACGGCAATGACTGGCACACGGGTTTCCTGTTCCTGTGGCTGGCCACCGCCGGGAGGCGCGACCGTTTCTATCGGCCCATCGCCACCGTCTTCACCATCCACAACCTCTCCTACCAGGGGATCACGGGGGATGCCCTGCTGGCCTTCGGGGGCCTCGGCGAGCACGTGGACCGGCTGGAAGTGGAGCCGCCGGGCCACATCAACTGGCTGGCCCGGGGCATCGCCCACGCCGATGCCATCAACACCGTCAGCCCCCGCTACGCCCAGGAGATCCTCACGCCGGAGTTCGGCTTCGGGCTGGAGCCGCTGCTGCAGCGCCGGGCCGACCGCCTGGTGGGCATCCTCAACGGCCTGGACCCTGAGGCGTGGAACCCCCGGACGGATCCCGCCCTGGCGGCTCCTTTCGACGCGGAGACCCTGGAGCGGCGGGCGGAGAACAAACGGGCCGCCCAGCAGGCCTTCGGCCTCCCGGTCAAACCGGAGGTGCCCCTCTTCGCCTTCATCGGCCGGCTCATCGAGCAGAAAGGGGTGGACCTCCTCCTCCGGGCGGCGGAGGCGCTGTTCGCCCGCGGGATCCAGGTGGTTGTGCTAGGAGAGGGCATGCCCGAATACACGGCCGCCTTCGCGGAATGGCCCGCCCGGTTCCCCGGCCAGGCCGGCGTCCGGCTGGCCTTCGATGAGTGCCTGGCCCGTCTGCTCTACGGCGGGGCCGACGTCTTCCTGATGCCCTCCAAGTTCGAGCCCTGCGGCCTGGGCCAGATGATCGCCATGCGCTACGGCGCCCTTCCTCTGGTTCGCGCCGTGGGCGGGCTGGCCGACACCGTCCAGGACATCGGCTCCGGGGAGGGAACCGGGTTCGTCTTCGCCGCCTTCACCGAGGCGGCCTTCCTGGAGGCTGTGGACCGGGCCCTCGCCCTGTATGCCGACCGGGCGGCCTGGCAGGCGGCCCAGTGCCGGGCCATGGCCCGGGATTTCTCGTGGGCGGCCGCCGCCCGCGCCTACGCGGAACTTTACCGGCAGGCCCGGGCATGGCATAATCCCTGAAAAAGGGGAACCAGGGGAAGGCCTCCCCATGCGCACCGTGGCGATGATCCTGGCGGGCGGCAAGGGCACCCGCCTGAGCATCCTCACCCAGAAACGGGCCAAGCCCGCGGTCCCCTTTGCGGGCAAATACCGGATCATCGATTTCGCCCTCTCCAACTGCGTCAACTCCGGCATCTACCTGGTCGGCGTCTGCACCCAATTCCGCCCCCGCTCCCTGCACGAGCACATCGGCAGCGGGGCCCCATGGGATCTCAACGGCTTCCACCGCGGGGTCTGGATCCTCACCCCCTACCTGGGGCGCGCCGATTCCGACTGGTATCAGGGGACAGCGGACGCCATCTACCAGAATCTAGATTTCATCGCGCACCATCGGCCAACCCACGTCCTGATCCTGGCGGGGGACCACGTCTACAAGATGGACTATAACCCGATGCTCCGCCTGCACACCGAGAAGAACGCCGACCTGACCATCGCGGCCCTCCCCGTGGCCCCTGAGGAGGCCTCCCGCTTCGGGATCCTGGAGACCGATGAAGAGGGGCGGGTGATCCGCTTCGAGGAAAAGCCTCTGCGGCCCCGGGGCCATCTGGCCTCCATGGGGATCTATGTGTTCCGGCCCGAGGTGCTGCGCGAGGTCCTGATCGCCGACGCCCGCGACCCCGGTAGCAGCCACGACTTCGGCAAGGACGTCATCCCCAAGATGATCGACGCCTACCGGGTCTACGCCTACCGGTTCACCGGCTACTGGGTGGACGTTGGGACGGTCCAGGCCTACTGGGAAGCCCACATGGACCTGCTGGCCGACAACCCGCCCCTGGACCTTCTGGACCGGGAGTGGGTGATCCACACCCGCAGCGAGGAGCGCCCCCCTGTCAACATCCGCACCGGGGCCCACGTGGCCCACAGCCTCCTTTCCGACGGCTGTGTCATCGAGGGCACCGTCGAATACAGCGTGCTCTCCCCCGGCGTCCGCGTCCGCCGCGGGGCCGTGGTCCGCTACTCCGTGGTCATGACCGACACGGTGATCGAGCCCGGCGCCGTGGTGGACCGCTGCATCGTGGACAAGAACGTGGTGGTGGGGGCCGAGGCCCATGTGGGCTACGGCATGGACTACAGCCCGAACCGGCTGGGGGATCTCTCCTCAGGCCTGACGCTGGTGGGTAAGAACGCCATCATCCCCCCCAACGCCCGCATCGGCCGCAACTGTATCATCGCCGGCGACGTCACCCCCGAGGACTTCCCGGACCTGCACATCCCCAGCGGCGCCACCATCGGGCCCCTCGCCCCACTGGAATGACCCCGGATCCAAGCCCCTGGGGTGCGGCACCGCGCCCCAACCCCCATCGGTCCGGTCACCCCCTCGCCTCCCCTCCCCGCGGGCTTGACAGATCCCGCCGCTTCCATTATCCTTCCCTTTCAAGTAAAGCGCTTTATCTTCTTGGGGGAGCCTTGGACCGATGGGAACGATCTATCTGGCCCTGGCCTTTCACAACCACCAGCCGGTGGGGAATTTCGACTGGGTGTTCGAGGAGGCCTACCGGCGGGCCTATGAGCCGCTGATCGCCGCCCTGGAGCGCCATCCCGGGGTGCGGGTGGCCCTCCATTACACCGGCCCCCTGCGCGATTGGCTGCAGGCCCACCGGCCCGATTTCTTCCCCCGGATCCGCCGCCTGGTCGAACGGGGCCAGGTGGAGCTCATGGCCGGCGCCTACTACGAGCCCATCCTCGCCGTCATCCCGGAGGCGGACCAGGCCGGGCAGATCCGCAAGCATATCGAGGCGATCCGGGCCGATTTCGGGTTCGAGCCCACCGGCTTCTGGCTGGCGGAGCGGGTCTGGGAGCCCCATCTCCCCCGTGCCCTCGCCCCCCACGGCCTCCGCTACACCATCGTGGACGACACCCATTTCAAATGGGTGGGGCTGGGCGATGAGGACCTCTTCGGTTATTACGTGACGGAAGATCTGGGGTACCCCCTGAAGATCTTCGGCACCTCCAAGCACCTGCGCTATACCATCCCCTGGGCTCCCGTAGAGGAGGTGATCGCCTGGCTCCGGGAGCAGGCGGAGCGGCCGCTGCCGCCGGGCGCTCCCCCGCGGGTGGCGGTGATGGGCGACGACGGGGAGAAGTTCGGCTTGTGGCCGGGGACCGACGTCCACTGCTGGGAGCGGGGGTGGATGGAGGACTTCTTCTCGGCCCTCGAGGCCAACGCCGACTGGCTGATCACCCTCCCGCCCGGCGAATACGCGGCCCGCTTCCCACCCCTCGGCCGGATCTACCTGCCCACCGCCTCCTACGATGAGATGAGCGAGTGGGCGCTGCCGGCCGAGGCTTCCGCCGACCTGACCGCCCTCCAACAGGCCCTGCAGCGCGAGGGCCGTCCCGACGTGCTCCGCTTTGTCCGCGGCGGCTTCTGGCGGGTCTTCCTGGCCAAATACCCTGAGGTCAACCAGATGCACAAGAAGATGCTCTGGGTGAGCCGCAAGGCCCACGCCATCGCCGACCCCGAGCGTCGGGCCGAGGCCCTCGACCACCTCTGGGCCGGGCAGTGCAACTGCCCCTACTGGCACGGCGTCTTCGGCGGCGTCTATCTCTTCCACATCCGCGAGGCCAACTACCAGCACCTGATCGCCGCCGAGGCCCTGGCCGACGAGGACCGCTACGGCGAGGGCCCATGGGCCTACGGGGAGCGCGCGGATTTCGACGCCGACACCCAGGAGGAGACGATCCTCGCCACCCCCCACCAGTGGCTGCTGGTCCGCCCCCACCAGGGCGGCCAACTGGTGGAGTGGGACCGGCGGGACGTCGCCCTGAACCTGCTGAACGTCATGACCCGGCGTCGGGAGGGCTACCATCGGGTGCTCTTGGAGGCCGCCGCCCGGGGGGAGATCACCCTCGCCGGCCGGGAGGGCCGCCTGGAGAGCATCCACACCCACCGGGTGCGAGTGAAGGAGCCCGGCCTGGAGGAGCGCCTGGTGACCGACTGGTATCCGCGGGCCGGCCTGGTGGACCATTTCATGGCCCCTGAAACCTCCCTGGAGGCCTTCGCCGGGGCCCGCTACCCCGAATGGGGCGATTTCATCAACCAGCCCTACACGGTGCTCGCCTGGACCACCGATCCCCACCCGGTCCTGACGCTGCGGCGGGACGGTCACCTCTGGGGCCCGGAGGGCCCGCAGCCGCTGCGCCTGGAGAAGACCCTGGAGGTCCTCCCCGACCGGCCCATCCTCATGGTCACCTACCGCCTGACCCCCACCGGGCTGGCGCCCATCCGTGTCCGCTTCGGCGTCGAGACCAACTGGGGGCTCTCCGGCGGCGACAGCGAGAAGGCCTACACCGTCTGGCCGGGTGGGGAACTGCGTCCCTTCGCCACCCTGGAGGCGCTCCCAGAGTCCGACGAGGTGGCGCTGGTCCACGAATGGTGGGGCCGGGTCCTGATCCGCCTCAGCCGCCCCGCCGCCTGGTGGCAGTTCCCCCTGGAGGCGGTGGCCAACTCCGAGGCCGGCTTCGAGCGGGTCTACGAAGGGACCAGCCTGACAGCCCACTGGCTCCTCACCCTGAGCCCCGGCGAGACCTGGACGGTGCGGTTGTCCTTCGAGCTGGCCTGATCCCGTGGTAGAATGTAATAATGCCGTGGCCGTCCAACCTTTTCGGCGAGGAGGCGGGAAGGGCGATGCCGTGGGTCGAGCCGGAATGGATTACCGTAGTGGAGGGGCCACCGCCCCAGTTCCAGCCCGCCCGGGAGCCCTGGGCCTTCTCGATCTACGAAGGCCCCACCGCCCACCCCGTGGCGGTGTGCCAGATGCGCACCTTCAGCGGGGAGAAGATGTTGGAGCGCTGCCGCCGGGCATGGGGCGAGGGGCGGCCGGTGCAACTGGATTTCCCCGGGCCGGGAGGGGAGCGCCGATGGGCTGACGTGGTGGCCGCCCGGGTGGAACGCTGGCCCGAGGGCGACGTCCTCGTCCTCTGGGTCCGTCGCCCCCGCCCCATGGAGCATCCCGAGAACGCCTGAGGAGCCGCGATGGAGATCCACGCCCTGGAAGCCTTCATCGAAAGCCACACCCGCCAGGTGGAGCCCCTCATCGTCGCCCAATCGGAAGCCTACTGGCGCTTCACCACCACCGGCCGCAAAGAGGACGAAGAGGAATACGCCCGCCTCACCGCCGCCCTGCGCAAGGTCTATGCCGACCGACAGGCCTTCGCCCGGCTGCGCCGGCTGATGGAGGCGACCGGCCTCCTTCAGGACGGGATCTTCACCCCCAACCCCCAGGTCCCCCCGCTCCTCGCCCGTCAGGCCCGCGTCCTTTACGACGACTTCCGCGGCCTCCAGATCGACCTGGACCTCATCGACGCCACCACGGAACTGGAGAAGGAGGTCGAGGGTCTCTTCAACACCTTCCGGGCCACCTTGCGCGGGCGGGCGGTCACCGACAACCAGATCCGGCAGATCCTACGGACCTCCAACGACCTCGCCCTGCGCCGGGAGGCCTGGGAGGCCAGCAAGCAGATCGGCGCGGCGGTGGCCGAGCGCCTGCGGCGCCTGGTGGACCTCCGCAACCGGGGCGCGCGCCAGGTCGGCTTCGACAACTTCTACACCATGAGCCTGGCCCTGGCTGAGCAGGACGAGGGGGACCTCTTCCGCCTGTTGGAGGAACTGGACCGGCTCACCCGCCCCCTCTTCGCCGCCTACAAGGCCGAACTGGACGCCCAACTGGCCCGGCGCTTCCGGATTGACCTCGCGGACCTGCGCCCGTGGCACTACAGCGATCCCTTCTTCCAGGAGGTCCCCGAGACCGGGGACGGCGTGGCCCGCTTCTTCGAGGGGCGGGACCCAGTGGCCCTCGCCCGGGCCTTCTACACGGCCATCGGGCTGGAGATCGAGGACATCCTGGCCCGCAGCGACCTCTACGAGCGGGAGGGCAAGCAGCAACACGCCTACTGCATCCACATCGACCGGCGGGGCGATGTGCGCATCCTGGCCAACCTGCAGCCCGACGCCTACTGGGCTGAGACGATGCTCCACGAGCTCGGCCACGCTGTCTATGATAAATACATCGACCGGGACCTCCCCTTCCTGCTGCGGACGCCCGCCCACATCCTCTCCACCGAGGCCATCGCCGTCCTGATGGGCCGCCTGATCTATAACCCGGCTTGGCTGAAGCGATACCTGGGCCTGGACGCGGGGAGCCTGGCGGAGGCCCTCCCCCAGGCCCTGCGACACCAGCAGGCCAAGTTGTTGATCTTCACCCGCTGGGTGCTGGTGATGGCCCACTTCGAGCGGGCCCTTTACCAGAACCCGGACCAGGACCTCAACCGTCTCTGGTGGGACCTGGTGGAGGAGTTCCAGATGGTGCGCCGCCCCGAGGGCCGCGACGCACCGGACTGGGCGGCCAAGATCCATTTCAGCGTCGCCCCCGTCTACTATCATAACTACCTGCTTGGGGAACTGGCCGCCTCCCAACTGTTGATGACCCTGCGGGCGCGGGTGGGTGCGGACGAGGCGTGGATCGCCTCATGGGAGGCCGGCGACTTCCTGGTCCGCCGCTATTTCCGGCCCGGGCGCTCCGTGGACTGGAACACGCTGATGGTGTTCGCCACAGGCTACCCCCTCTCTCCCGCGCCCTTCGCTCGGGAACTGGAGGCCCCGGGCTCCGCATGACCGGCAAGGGATGAGGCCGCGCGAGGCGTGGGATGCGCCCACCGATCGACTGGGTCCAGATCCTGACCGCCGTCGGGCTGGCCGGGACCGGCCTGGCCCTGCTGTTCGTCGCCCGGGCCTGGTGGGAAGCCCACCGGGCCCGCTACCTGATCCTGCGCCGCAGCGCCGCCCGGCAGGCCCGCCGCTGGCTGGCCGTCGCTTTGGGGTTTGCCCTGGGGACAGCCGCCCTGAACGGGGCGGCCCGCCTGAGGATCCCTTTCCCCTTCTCCATTCCCCCGCCCATCCTCCCCACCCGCCCGCCAATCCCTCCCGCACCATCCCCGGGTGTTTCCGCCCTTGAAGAGACCCCACCAACAGCCATCCCCACGCCCACCATGACGCCTTCGCTAGCCCCGTCGCCGTCCCCTTCCCCGACCGCTACCATCCTTCCTTACCCGCCCACTCTCCTCACCCCGCTGCCCGGCGCGGTGCCTGCCCCGCCCAACGCCCGATTGGTCGACTTGGTCCTGACCGACGCCTGCGACGAGCGCGGGCGGCCCCAGCGCATCCCGCAGCCGCCCCCCACCGTCTTCCCGACGACCACCACGCGGATCTGCGGGCGGTTCCGGGCCGAGAACATGCCCCGGGGGGCGCCCTGGACCGTCGCCTGGTATCGGGACGAGGCCCTGGAGGACAGCAGCACCCTGTTGTGGGACGGAGCCCCCAACCAGCCGGGGTTCATCTACAACACCCGCCCGCAGGGCTTCCCCCCGGGGATCTGGGAGGTCCGACTGTATATCGAGGACCGCCTGCAGATCCGCCTACGTTTCGAGGTGCGATGAGGAGGCCTCCGCCCGGGCGAGGGCGGGGAGCAGGGCGAGCAGACCGAGGAGCACCGCCAGGGCGACGCCGGCCATCCCGGCCAGGGCGGTCACCCCCAGCAACAGCCGTCCGATGAGGGGAAGCGGGGCCACCCCCAGACTGACCGTCACCACCGCCCCCGCGTTCCACAGCCCGTGCAGGAGGACCGCCAGGGCGTAACCCGCCAGGACCTCCCCCAGACGGCCCCATCGGACCTGGCCCCACGCCCAGCCCATCAGCCCCCCGGCGAACACGTGCACGGCGGAGGCTCCCAGGCGGCCGAAGGCCGTTGGGGCCCACGGGATGCCCGGCGCCCATGCCATGAGGTTCTCCACCAGGGCGAACCCCGCCCCGCCGATGGCGCCATACAGGACCAGGTCGGGGAGCGGCGCCCCCGGCCGCCAGGCCCGCCAGAGCGCCGGCAGCGGCTTGATCGCCTCCTCGACCGGCGGGACCAGCACGGCCGCCCCCAGCAGGACCACCCCCCACGCCCACGGATCGGCCGCGAAGTGCTCGACCCAACGAGCGGCGAGGACCTCCGGCGAGATCCCTGGAAGGATCAGGTCCTCCAGGAGGGCCGGCCCTTCTCGCAGCAGCGAAAGCCCGAGGAAGCCCAACGCCAGCGGGATCAGCACGGTCCCCTCCGCCACCAGGGCGAGGAAGGGCGTCACGAGTCCCCCGATCCCCAGCCCCCACCACCCCGCCCGCCGCGGCCAGGGGACGCCCAGCCGTATCCGCAGCAGGTTGAACCAGAGGAACGGCCCCAGGACGGCCACGCCGATGTGAAAGGGGGAGAGGAAGAAATCTATGGCCCGCGGGACCAGCATCTCCGCCACGGCCCCGCCGCCCAGCAGGATGGCCACCATCAGCGCCGCCCGCCCGAGGGTCCGAAGGTCCCCGCCTGGGAAGGGCCCCTCCGGCGCGCCCCGGTAGATCCGGTGCCCCTCGGCGAACAGCCCCCCGCCCACGATCAGCCCCAGGGCGGCGAGCCCGGGAGGCGGCAGCGGCGTCCGGGTCAGCAGGGCGAGGAGGACCAGCCCGCCCCACAGGACCACCAGGAGGAACCCCACGAACAGGCCGGCCGCCATCCAGAGCAGGCCCGTTCCTTGCACGCCCGGGGCCGCCGTCGATGCCCCCGGCTCCGTCGCAGCCTCCCGCCCCTCCAGGACGCTCTCGCTCATCGCTCCTCGATGATCACCTCCAGGAGGCGATCCCCCGGCGGCGCCCCGGGCTCCGCCTGCGGGTCCCGCGGGCGCAGCGCCCGGAGCACCTCCATCCCTTCCACCACCCGACCGAAGACCGTGAAGCGCCCGTTCAACTCGGGCCACGGCGCCATCGTGAGGAAGAACTGGCTCCCGCTGGCGCTCACCATCCCCACCATCCCCGGCGCGTCGAAGGTGAGGGTCTCCGTGATCTCCTCGGGGATCCGATAGCCGGCCCCGCCGAAGCCGGTGCCGCTGGGGTCCCCGGTCACCGCCACCCGGTCGGTGAGGACCTGATGGAAGGTCACGCCGTTATACCAGCCCTGCCGGGCCAGGAAGACGAAGTTGTTGACCGTGACCGGGGTCCGATCGGCGAACAACTCGAGGACGATGTCCCCCTTCTCCGTCTTGAGGGTCGCCCGGTAGGTCCGCCGGGGGTCGATGGTCATGGGCGGCGGGGCCTCGAACTGGCGCTCCCGCAGCCGCGTCAGATGCACGAGGGCCTCCAGGTGCGCGTATTCCAGGTAGTTGAGTTCCTGGGGCCAGAGACGGCCGTTGACGAGCAGGAAGGGCGTGCCGGGGAGGCCCAGGTCGACGGCCTGCTGGTAAGCGGCCTCCACCTTGGCCCGGTAGCGGCCCTCCTCTAGGTCCCGCCGGAACCGCTCCACATCCAACCCCAGGGTCTGGGCAGCGGCGACCAGGGTCTCGGTGATGTTCGGGCTGCGGACCCATTCCGCCTGGTGGTCGAACAGCCAGTCGTGCATCTCCCAGAACTTGCCCTGGGCCCCGGCGGCCTCGCTGGCCTCGGCGGTGATCATCGCCTTGTCGTGGATGGCCCGCAGCGGGAAATGCCGGTAAACCACGCGCACTTCATCGGGATAGGCGTCTACCAGACGCCGGAGCAGCGGCGCGAGCTGCCCGCAATACGGTCACTGGAAGTCACCCCACTCGATGATGGTGACGCGCGGCTGAGCGGCGCCCTTCGCCCAATCCTCGGGCGCGGGGAACAGGATGCGCTGCCTGTCGGGCGTGGCGGGGGGCGCGGCCGGGGCCGCCGTCGGCGAGGGCGGGGGAGCCGCCGTCGACGGAGCCGTCGAGATCGGGGCCGGCCCGCGCGGGGCGCAGGCGGCCATCAGCAAGGCCATTGATCCCAGCAGCCACACAGCGTTTCGCATGGGAAGCGCTCCGGAAGGATCTCTAGGGCGCCGGCCGCTTCGGCCGCGCCGTCTCTCGCACCTATAATATACCCATACCCCAAGGGTCGCCTGCCGCGAGCCGGAGGCCCGAGGGATCCCGCCGGGATCCGGATCTCACCCTCGGAGGAGCCATGTTCGCCATCGGCTTCCGATGCGGGCGCTGCGGCGCCGCCTACGGCCTGGAGGAGGTCCGCTACGTGTGCCCGCGGGACGGGGCGGAGGGGACGCTGGACGTGGTGTATGACGAGGCGGCCCTCCGCCGGGCCCTGACCCCAGAGGTCCTGCGCCGGCATTCGGACCGGAGCATGTGGCGTTACGGGCCGCTGCTCCCGGTGCGCTCGGAGACCCTGGACCGGCTGGGGGACGCCGGGCTGGTCCAGACCGTCGGGTGGACCCCCCTGATCCGGGCGGTGCGCACAGAGCGGCGGCTGGGCCTGCGGGGGGTCTACGTGAAGGACGACGGCCGCAACCCCACCGGCTCCTTCAAAGACCGGGCCAGCGCCCTGGTGGCCCTGAAGGCGATCGAGGCCGGGGCGGCGGTGGTGACCACCGCCTCCTCGGGCAACGCGGCGGCGGCCCTGGCCGGGATGGCAGCGGCCCTGGGCCTGCGGACCGTGATCTTCGTCCCGGCGTCGGCGCCGGCGGCCAAGGTGGCCCAACTGCTGATCTATGGGGCCCGGGTGTATCTGGTGGAGGGGAGCTACGACCAGGCCTTCGATCTCACCTTGGCGGCCGCCGAGGCCTTCGGCTGGTATTGCCGCAACACCGCCTACAACCCCTTCACCCGCGAGGGGAAGAAGACGGCGGCCTATGAGATCTGGGAACAATTGGGGGGACGGGCGCCGGACCGCGTGTTCGTGGCCGTGGGGGACGGCAACATCCTCACCGGGCTGTGGAAGGGCTTTCGGGACCTGGCGGCACTGGGGTGGATCGAGCGGGTTCCGGCGTTGATGGGGGTGCAGGCGGCGGGGGCGGCCCCCTTGGCCCGGGCCTGGGCGGAAGGCCACGCCGCCGTCGTCCCGGTGGTCCCCCAGACCTTGGCTGACAGCATCGCGGTGGGCCGGCCGCGGGACGCGACCTTTGCCCTGCGGGCGGTGCGGGAGACCGGGGGGGCCTTCCTGACGGTGAGCGATGAAGAGATCCTGGCGGCCCTACGGACCCTGGCGCGGGAGGTGGGGGTGTTCGCCGAGCCCTCGGCGGCGGCGGCCTTCGCCGGGCTGGAGCGGGCGGCGCGGGAGGGCCGCGTGGGGCCGGACGAGACGGTGGTGGTGATGAGCACCGGCAGCGGCCTCAAAGACATCCCCGCCGCCGTGCGGGCCGCGGGGGAACCCCGACGGATCCCGGCCGACCCCGGGGCGGCCTTGGGGCGGCTGGCGGCAGATCTCGGGGAGGGATGAGGCGGCACGGCGCTCCAGCGGCCCCGTAGGCTGCGGCCGCATGATCATCCGAATTGTCGAGGAAACGGCCTCACGAAAGGCGCGCGACCTCGTTCCCCATGGCCTCGACGGCGTAGCCGGGCAGGGCCGCCACGGCCGCGCGGAAGCGGGGGTCGTGCAGCAACTCCAAGAGGGGCTGAAGCCACGGCTCGCCGTAGAAGGCCTCGGGGATCACCAGGTCGTAGCGCTCCATGGCCAGCGGGATGAAGTCCAGCCCCAGCGCCGCCGCCGCCGCCCGGATCCCCAGCCCCACATCGGCCCGCCCACTGGCCACCGCCGCCGCCACCGCCAGATGGGTCAGTTCCTCCCGCTCGTAGCCCCGGATCCGGGCCGGGTCGATCCCCAGCCGCCCCAGATGAAAGTCCAGCAACATCCGGGTCCCCGCCCCCCGCTGGCGGTTGACGAAACGCACCTCCGGCCGGGCCAGATCCGTCAGATCGCGGATCCCCTTGGGGTTCCCCGGCGCCACGATCAGCCCCTGTTCCCGATTAGCCAGGGTGATCACCCGCACCGGGACGCCCGCCAAGTAGCGGCGGATGTAGGGCAGGTTGTATTCGCCGCTCTCCGGATCCAGAAGATGGGTCCCCGCCAGATGGCACTCCCCCCGCCGCAGGGCCAGCAGCCCCCCCAGGCTCCCCGCGTGGGCGCTCCGCAGCCGCCGGCCCGGATGGCGCTCCGCCAGGAACTGGGCCAAAAGATCCAGCGCCAGGTCATGGCTCCCGATGGCCACGATCGTCCCCTCGATGACCTCCGGGTCTGTATACAGTTCCACTACCACCGTCTGCCCCTGATCGTAGCCCTCCACAAAGCGGGGGATGCGCAGGATGCCGTCGGCGCGGACCAGAGAGGAGAGCACGCCCGCGCCCCGGGGGAGGGGCGCAGCCACGTAGCGCCCGCCCACCCGACCTACCGTCACCCGCACCCATTCCTCCTCCCCTAGCGGGGAGAGGATCTTGCGGGTTAAGGTGGCCTCCAGGCGGGGCCGGCGGGGCGGCGGTACCCCCAACCATCGGGCCAGCAGCGGCGCGACGAAGATCTCCCCGGTGAGGGCCGCGGAGACCGGGAAGCCAGGAACACCCACCGCCGGCACGGCCCGGCCGTCAACCCGCAGCAGGCCCAGGACCACCGGATGGCCCGGGCGCACCGCCACGCCGTGCACGTGCACGACGCCCAAAGCGGCGATGGTCCGCGCCGTGAAATCCTCACGGCCGGCCGAGGAGCCCGCGTTGATCAGCACCAGATCATGGGCCCGGGCGGCCTCCCGCACGGCCTCCCGCAGGCGATCGGGGTCGTCGGGGATGATGGGGAAACGGGTGGGGAGCCCACCCCGTTCACGGACCTGGGCAGCCAGCACCAGCGAGTTGAACTCGACGATCTCCCCCGGGCGCACGCCCCGGGCCGCCGCTGCCTCCGGCGGGATGAGCTCGGTGCCGGTGGGGAGGATGGCCACCCGGGGCTGCCGGCGCACCGGCACCGCCGCGTAGCCGCAGGCCGCGATCACCCCCAGGTCCACCGGGCGCAGCCGGTGGTTGGCCGGGAGCACCCACTCGCCCGCGGCGATGTCCTCCGCTACCGGCCGGACGTGGGTCCAGGGGGCGACGGGCTGGTAGAGGGTAATGCGCGTGGCCTCCTCGGGGACCTCGGCGTCGAACTGGACCTGCTCGATAGGCACCACCGCGTCGGCCCATTCGGGCAGGGGATCGCCGGTGTCCACGTAACAGGCGGCCCCCTCCCCGCCTTCGGGCTGCACCACCAGCGTCCGCGGCCGGGTCTCCGTGGCCCCCACCGTGTCCGCCGATCGCAGGGCGAAGCCGTCCATCGCGGCCGCCGCGTAAGGCGGGACCGAGAGGCGGGCCCAGATGGGCTCCGCCGTCACCCGCCCCAGGGCCGCCTCCAGCGGGACCCACTCGGCAGGGAAGGGAGCATCGAGGCCAGCCTCCGCCAGGGCCCGCCACCAGCGGGCGCTGGCTTCCTCCAGGGGAAGATCCTCCAGGTAGATCCGACGGCCCATGGCGCCCTCTGCCAGCACTCCAGCGGTTCACGGTCAGGAAGCATCTCTATTTTAGCCGCCGCTCCGCGGGCCGCGTGCCGACCAAAAACAAAAAGGCCCCGCCTTCCGGCGGGGCCTTGGGACGCGGGCGATCGCCCGGTTTTCAGGCGGACAGGCGAACCACGTCGTAGGCCTGTGGGCCCTTTGCCGCCTCCCGGACGCTGAACTCCACCCGATCCCCCTCCTCCAGGTTCCGGAAGCCATCGCCGGAGATCCCGGAATAGTGGACGAAGATGTCCCGGTCCCCCCCATCGGGGCGGATGAACCCGTAACCCTTCGTGCGGTTGAACCAGCGGACGGTCCCCTTCATGCGTGCACCAGACATCGGACGAACTCCTTAAGAAGTTTTCGAGGTGAAGCCCGTCGGTGAGGACACCCCCCAAAGTCCCTTGGACTTTGGGGGACCCGATCGGGAGCCATTGCCCAGGCCAACAAAAAACCGCCGGGGCGTCTCCGGAGACCCGGCGGTCTGGCCTTCGACTTCCCAACGACTCGATGGGCTTCCCACGTGCTTTGAGGATACCCGAGTTCGGGGGATCTGTCAAATTCCTGGCGCTGCCTCCAGGGCCCGACGGATCTCGGCGGCGACCTCCGCCAAGGGGCGATCCCGACGCACCACGGGGGGGCGGGCCAGGCGCAGCCCATCGCCGACCCAGCGGGGGATCACGTGGACATGCAGGTGGAAGATCTCCTGGCCGGCCGCCCGCCCGTTGCTCTGGACCAGGTTCAGGCCCTCGGGGGCCAGGGCCCGACGGATGGCCCGGGCCACCCGCACCGCCGTGCGCATGACGGCCGCAGCGTCCTCCTCGTCGATCTCAAAGATCGTGGCCGCGTGGCGCTTGGGGATCACCAGCGTGTGCCCCGGGTTGGCCGGGTGGATGTCCATGAAGGCCATCGTCCGCTCGTCCTCGTAGACGACCTCCGCCGGCTGCCGGCGGGCCACGATCTCGCAGAACACACAGGTGGTCATCGCCTCCCCCTCCCGATCCGGTTCCCCGGGAATTATACCCGCCTCTCCCGGGCGGGCCCCCGCGGATTTGACGCCGCGGCTCCCCGGGGCCAGAATCGGGCAAAGGCCAGGGCTGGTCCTTTCCCCTATCCGAGAGGGGCGATGGCATGGACGAGCGGATCGTGCGGTTCATCCGGGCGCTGCGAGCCGCAGGCGTGCGGGTCTCCGTCGCCGAGTCCGCCGATGCCCTGCGGGCGGTGGAGCAGGTCGGCGTGATGGAACGGGAGACCTTCAAGGCCGCGCTCCGGGCCGCCCTGATCAAAGAGGCCCGCGCCCTCCCCGTCTTCGAGGAGCTCTTTCCCCTTTTCTTCAGCCCGGGCGAGCCCCCCATGATGCCGGCCCTCGGCGGCCTCTCCCCCGAGGACCAGGAGCGGCTGGAGCGGGCCCTTCAGGCCCTGGCCCCGGCCTTCGGCCCCCCGTGGGCCCGGCTGCTGCGGCGGCTGCTGGAGGGCCGGCCCCTGAGCCGGGAGGAACTGGCCCGGCTGGCCCGCGAC
>NZ_PSLG01000113.1:0-3117 GCF_040289485.1 Thermoflexus sp. | reverse complement strand
GGCGGCCGCCGCCCCGCCGCCGGCGCCCTGTCTTTCGATCCCGCTGCTGTCCCTCGCCCTGCCCCATCTGCTGCTGGGCATCGGGGCCGGGCTGAGCCTGCCCTTCCTCAATGTCTATTTCCGCGAGCGGTATGGGATACCCGATGAAGCCCTGGGGGCCCTCTTCGCGGCCGCCTCGGCCCTGACCGGGTTGGGCGCCCTGCTGGCGCCGCCCCTGGCCCGGCGGTGGGGCCGGATCCCCACCGTGGCCCTCACCCAGGGGCTTTCGGTGATCGCCCTGGTGAGCATGGCCCTCACGGAACAGGCCGGCCTGGCCGCCCTGGCGATGCGGTTGCGAAGTATGCTGATGAACATGGGAGCGCCTCTCTATACCGAGTTCTGTATGGCCATCCTCCCGCCCCGGGAACAGGGGATCGCCAGCAGCCTCCTCAACGCCGCATGGGAGGCCGGATGGATGCTCGGCGCCGCCGCCTCCGGCTTCCTCCAGGACCGCTTCGGGAGCATGGCCCCGGTGTTCTGGCTCACTGCCTTCTTTTATGGGATCAGCACCCTCTACCAATACCTGGCCTTCGCCCCCCGCGAGCGGGCCATCCCCACGCCCCACCCCTCCCCGATTTAAGGACCCCGGGATCCTAAAAAAGCTAGCAATCCTTGACAAATTTTGAGAAAAACATAGAATCATGTCCCTGAAGGATGCGAGCGATGGGCCCCTCCAGGCGCGGGGGAGGCGCCTGCGGACCGAAAGCCAGATCCCTGAGGGATCCAGATGCTGTTTGGGATCGGCCTGCGCCGACAACGGCTGCCGGAGGCCTTCCGGGGCCGGTGGAGGCTCCTGGAGGAGAGCGCCGACGTCCTCCTGCGGGGGCTCTCGGGGGCCGGCCTCGCCGAAGCGTTCCTGTTGCTCACCTGCGAACGGATCGAACTGTATGGCGTCGGGCTGGACCATGAGGCCTTCCGACAGCTGGCCCAGCGCCTTCAGGCGCCGCCGGAGGAACTCCTTCCGCTGCAGGCGCGCTGGCGGGATCGAGAGGCCGCCCGTCATCTGTTCCGGGTGGCCGCTGGCTTGGACTCCACGGCCGTGGGGGAGCCGGAGATCCTGGGTCAGATCCGGGCGGCCTATCGCCGGGCCCGAGCGGCGGGGACCATCGGTCCTGTCCTCGGACCGCTGGTGGAACAGGCCCTGGCCCTCGGGCGCAAGGTCCGCGCCCGGACCGCTCTCGGCGCCGGCGCGCTCTCCCTGGGCACCCTCGCCGTCCGGGCGGCCCATCAGCGACAGCCCCTGACCGGGAGGACCGTCCTGATCGCCGGGGCCGGGACGATGGGGACCCAAATCGCCCGGGCCGTGCGCCGGTATGGGCCTGCCCGCCTGATCGTGCTCAGCCGCACCCCAGCCCGCGCCCAGGCCCTCGCCCAGGAGGTCGGAGGAGAGGCCGGCGGGCTGGTGGGGCTCCGACCCGCCCTGGCCCAGGCGGATTGTGCCTTCTTGGCCCTGGCCGCTCCGCAGCCGATCCTCCGCCGCGCTGATCTGGAGTGGGTGCGGGCCCAGCGCGGGGGGACGGAGCCCTTGCTGGTCGACCTGGGGATGCCGCCCAACGTCGAGAGCGAAGAGGGGCTGCACCCGCTCCGGCTGGAGGACCTGCAGGCCCTCGCGGAGGACCAGCGCCAACGCCTGGCAGAGGCCATCGTCCATGCCGAGGCGCTGGTGGAGGACGCCGTCCGACAGTGGGAGGCCGGATGGGCGGGCCGCCGGGTTGCCCCGCTGATCGCGACGCTCCAGGCGCAGGCGGAGCGCATCCGACAGCAGGAACTCGCCTGGGCCTGGCCGAAACTCGGGGACCTCACGCCGGCCCAGCGGGCCCGCATCGAGCAACTGACCCACCGCCTGGTCCGCAAGCTGCTGCACACGCCGCTCACGCAACTGCGGGCCCTGGCCGTCGATCCCCAAGCGCTAGCGCTGGCATGCCGGCTCTGGGGTCTGGAAGAGGATCCGGCGGCCTTCCCAAGGCCCAACAGGGAGGAGCCCGGATGAGCCGAAGGGCACGGCCCTTGCGGATCGGAACCCGGGGCAGCGCCCTGGCCCTGGCCCAGACGGAGAGCGTGATCCAGGCCTTGCGGGCCCGGTTCCCGGACCTTCCGGTGGAGCGGGTGGTGGTCCGCACCAGCGGGGATTTGGGCCGTCGGGATGTGCGAGGGGCCTTCGTCAAAGAGCTCCAGCGGGCGCTGCTCGCCGGGGAGATCGACCTCGCCGTCCACAGCCTGAAGGATCTCCCCACCGATCCGGTCCCGGGTCTGCAGATCGCGGCCGTCCTGGAGCGAGCCGACCCCCGGGAGGCTCTGGTCACCCGGTCCGGATGGACCTGGGACACGCTGCCGCCGGGGGCCCGGGTGGGAACAGGCAGCCCGCGGCGGACGGCTCAGTTGCGGGCCCTGCGGCCGGACCTGACCTACCTGCCGCTGGTGGGGAATGTCGACACCCGTCTGCGCCGGCTGGAGGAGGGCGGCTACGAGGCCATCGTGGTGGCGATGGCCGGTCTGCTCCGGCTCAACCGGATGGGGGAGGGGGTGCAGCCCTTTTCCATCTCCGAGGTGCTCCCGGCGCCCGGACAGGGGGCCATCGCGGTGGAGATCCGGGAGGGGGATCGCGCGGTGGCCTCGTGGGTGGCGCCGTTGCACCACCCCCCGACCGGATGGGCGGTGCTGGCCGAGCGGGCGTTCCTCCGGTCCCTGGGGGGCGGCTGTCGGCTGCCCATCGCCGCCTATGCGGAGGTCCAGGGGGATCGGTTGACGTTGGAGGGCCTGGTGATCGCCCCCTTGGGGTTCCCGCTGGGCCGGGCCTTCCGGGACCGCATCGAGGGCCCGGCGACGGCGGCGGAGGCTTTGGGCCAGGCCCTGGGCGAGCGGCTTCGCGCCCAGGGAGCGATCCGGTGGTTGGAGGCGGAGGGATGAACGCGCGCGAGAAGGCGCCCCTGGCCGGTTGCCGTGTGCTGATCACTCGTCCCCGCGGCGCCGCGGAGGATCTGGCCGCCCGCCTGGCGGCCCTAGGGGCGATTCCCCTGCTGCTCCCCCTCATCGAGATCCGCCCACCCCTCGACCCCGATCCGCTCCGACAGGCGGCCC
>NZ_PSLG01000112.1:2919-3165 GCF_040289485.1 Thermoflexus sp. | reverse complement strand
AAGTCCAAGATGCGCGCTCAGCTGCGCCACCGTGGTCTCAATGCGGTGGCGCACGCGCGCTCTGGGCCGCACAACTTCCCCGGGCAAATTTCGCCGCTGCTCCCGGTCAGGCAGAAGCACCACCTTTCTTCCCCTCTCCTGGTGACCCTGTTGCCAGGCCTTACCCCGAAAGCCCCTGTCCAGCAGGAGGGTGTGGGCTCCTGCGCCCTCCAGGAGCGCATCGGCTCTCTGCCTCGCCTCCACGGG
>NZ_PSLG01000112.1:2168-2808 GCF_040289485.1 Thermoflexus sp. | reverse complement strand
CCCGCCGCAGCCTGCCACCAGGTCGCCGGGCCCTTGCCACTGGTCCGGACCACGGACCCGACGGGGGTGTTTGCCAGGCAGGGCGGTGGTGTCCCCCTGCGGCCAGCTGTCTTCGGGCAGCGGGGCGACCCGGTACTGGCGCCGCAGCCCAAAAGCCGCCCCGAGCCCGCGTCCCCGACGGTTACACTCGCTCTGGGCGGGGAAGGTGGGGAAGTACTGATATACTACGGACTTCTTCCAGGAAGCCAGATGCGCTGGTCCGCCCCAGAAGATGCCGGCCCAGGGCGAGGGTGAGGAGCTCGGCGTCGGTGCAGGTGGGCTTGGGACCGGGCCGGCGAGGGAGAGTGCTTTTGCCGGATTTGGTGGCGTCAGCGATCCGGACAGAGACATGGACAAACAGCTCCGAAAGGGGCCTCCGCGGTGGTTTTGGGTTCTGGCCGCGGAGGCCCCATGCTGTCAAGAATGCACATCATGCGCCTCAGAGCGCCCCAGGCACCAGCAGGTGCGGCTGGGTGGAGAGATGTTTGGAGGAGGATATCCGGGACAGGGGCAGCACTGTCTCGGCGACCGCCCGTGCCACCCATGCCATCTGCACCAACCGCACCGCGGCCACCTGGCCCTCCGTACCCTCCGCCCCCCC
>NZ_PSLG01000112.1:1819-2050 GCF_040289485.1 Thermoflexus sp. | reverse complement strand
GGAGAACCTCCCGGCCACTGAGAAGCCAGATCCGCACCCGCAGGCTCCGGCACGCCTTCGTGGCCCTGGCGGCGGAGAGCGCGCGCACGTTGTCCCGGCACCGCGTGACCGTGCTGTTCCTCGAAGCCCTGACGGGCATCCGGGAGGCCATGGACTTCGGGCCCAGGAATCTTCTGGTCCACAGCTTCTGGACCTTCAGGAGGCTGCGGAACCGGATCGAGGCGGCCTGCG
>NZ_PSLG01000112.1:1488-1723 GCF_040289485.1 Thermoflexus sp. | reverse complement strand
CCGGGTCTGGCATGCCGACGCCAACGCGGCACTGACCCTTCGCTTCCTGGGCTCCTCGAAGGGGCACGGGGCGGAGGCCGTGCCCCTGAAGCCGCTCTCCTTCCGGTGGAACCGCCACCGGTGGGTGAGCCGCTGCGAATCGGCCGCCGGGATGCCCGGAGCGCCCGGCGGTCTCCGGAGGGCGGCGTAAGCCGCCTGAAGGCATCCCCGGGCTTTAGCCCGGGGGGGGAGGAGG
>NZ_PSLG01000112.1:1001-1459 GCF_040289485.1 Thermoflexus sp. | reverse complement strand
ACCCTCTTGAGAAGCCCCAGGGGACCAGGGCAGCCACGCCGGCCCGTGACTTGCCCTTTCCGCCCCTGGAGAGTGTAGACTGTTCGCAAACCACTGAGCCGGAGGAACGGATGACACTGGGACAGGCGACATTCACCGTGCCGGCCATCCGCTGTCCGCGATGCACACAGGCTATCGAAGAAGCCCTTTATACTCTGACTGGCGTGCGGAGTGTGGCCGTGAACGTGTCGCGGCAACAGGTGACGGTGTCGTACGCCCCCCAGATTGTCGCCCCGGAGGTGATCCACCGCCGCCTGGCTGAGGCTGGCTTTCCTCCGCTGGTGGGCGAGGCGCCGGCTCCGCCAGCACCGGCTCCGCGTCCCCAGCCGGCAGTCGCCTCACCACGGCTTGGGTACCTGCTGCTGGCCCTGGGAGTCACGCTGCTGGCCCTAACAGGCTATATCGGGTACGTGCTCTAT
>NZ_PSLG01000112.1:0-961 GCF_040289485.1 Thermoflexus sp. | reverse complement strand
CCTGCTGATCCTGGCGGCGGGTGCCGGGATCGCTTCTTTCTTCTCCCCCTGCTCCTTTCCGCTTCTTGTGACCCTCCTGGCCCGCGCGACCGGAGTCGAGGCCGCAGGGCGTCCGTCCATCGCCCGGGCCCTGGCGTTCGCCACCGCTCTCGCGGTCGGCGCTGCCGCCTTCATGCTCCTGACCGGACTCGTCATCGCCCTGGGAGGGTCGGCGCTTCTGGCCGGCGTCACCTTCGCCAGCCCGACGGGGATCGCTATCCGCACGCTCGTCGGTCTTCTCCTCCTCGTCCTGGGGCTGATCCAGACGGGCCTCCTGCGGATCGGATTCCCGGTGCGGAGCGGATCGTTGTGCCGCTGCGGCGCTTTGAGGCGCAGGTGCGGCGGAGAAATCCGCTCCTTGGATTCGGTCTCTTCGGTTTCGGCTACGTTCTGGCGGGCCTCGGCTGAACAGGCCCCATCCTGGCCGGTCTGGCCGGGTATGCCTTCGCCCTGGGCGGTTTCGCGGCCGCCTTCGTGGCGTTCGGCCTGGCGGCCGTGGTGCTCGTGTTGCTCCTCTTCACCCTGTCCGTGGCCATCGCCACCGCCCAGGAGGAGATCGTCAGGACGGTCCACGCCCATCTCCGTGATGTGCGACGCTGGGGTGGGTGGATCCTCATCGGCATCGGCCTCTGGCTCCTAACCCTGGCCATCCTGGCGCCCTTCTTTGCCCGGATCTTTCCCGTCTAACAACAGCGCTCCTCGAGAGCGAGGAGAGTATTGCCAGCAGCTGCCGTTTTTATTATCAGAGACTGCTGCATAAATCATAACGCCTGCTCGACGGGGAGGTAGTGGGCCAGAACGCGGGTCGGGGAGAGGCGAAGGTCGGCGCGCCGACCTCGTGGGCGACGAGAGCAACGATCCAGATGGCGCAGAAGGTCAGGGTGCCCTGGAGGAGAACGGCCTTCCAAGTTGCAAGATCGGA
>NZ_PSLG01000026.1:0-29208 GCF_040289485.1 Thermoflexus sp. | reverse complement strand
CCCTGCGCCGCCAGCCGCCCCGGCCCCGGCCGTGGCGCCGGCCTCTCCCTTGCGCCAGGCCATCGCCCGCCGGATGACCGCCAGCAAGCAGACGGTCCCCCACTTCTACGTCACCGTCGAGGTGGACATGGACGAGGCCATGGCCTGGCGGGAACGGATCAACGCTGCCCTGGGGGAGCGGGGGAAGGTGACGGTGAACGATCTGGTGGTGAAGGCGGCAGCCCTCGCCCTGCGGGACTTCCCGGCGCTGCGCGCCTCCTACCAGGAAGGAGGGATCGTTTATCACGAGGCCATCCACATCGGGATCGCGGTGGCTCTGGAGGAGGGGTTGCTCACGGTGGTGGTGCGCGACGCCGACCGCAAGCCCCTGGCCCAGATCGCCCGGGAGACCCGGGAACTGGTGGAACGGGCTCGGAGCGGCAAGGTGCGGCCGGAGGACATTGAGGGAAGCGTCTTCACCGTCAGCAACCTCGGGATGTACGAGGTAGAGCATTTCATCGCCATCATCAACCCGCCCGAGGCCGCCATCATGGCCGTCGGGAGCGTCCGGGAGGTCCCCGTGGTGAAGGGGGGAGCCCTCGCCGTGGGCAAGCGGATGAAGGTGACGGTATCCGCCGATCACCGCGTCACCGACGGGGCGGAGGTGGCCCGCTTCCTCCAGACCTTCCGGCGCTATCTGGAGAACCCACTGTTGTTGCTTGTGGAGTGAGGGAGCCCGCCATGAAGACGGGCTCCTTTTTGGTTCCCTTCCGAGGATCCGCCGAGGGGCCTTCCGCAGCGGGGGCAGCGCTCGAGATCGGGCGCCCCCTGGCTTCCACAGCGGAGGCAACGGGCGGACGGGAGATCTTCCTCCATCCCCATGGGCACATTCATCGCGCTATCGCCATCCCCGGATCGCCCCTATCCCCACGGCGAGGCTGAGGAGGAGCCCCAGGCCGCCAGCGCACAGCGGCGGGAAGGGGCCAGAGGCGACTGGCCGCCAGCGGGCCGTCAGGGTGATCTCCGGGCGGTCGGGCGTGAGGGGCACCTCCCAACGGACCCGTCCGCCCTCCGCCCGGGCGAGGTCCCGGGGGGCGTAATCGAACACCACCCCGGGCACCTCCAGGGTGTAGATCAGGCGCAGGTCGGCGGCCTGCAGCAGGGTCCGATCTTCCGGCGAGAGGGGTGGCTCCCCAGCGGCCTGTCGCAGCCGCTCCAGCACGCCAGCGATCGAAAGGGTCACCGTGACCCGCGACGGCTCCCCGGCCTCGAGGGCGATCCGCTCCAGCCCGGCCAGTGGATCCGTCGCCGGGAGCCGCCCCAGGTCCTCCAGCGCGGAGGCCGTCCGGCTCAGGCGCACCCCCCGCTCTCCCCGCCGCTCGTCCCGGTAGGGCTCCGCCCGCCACCCGGCGGCCACGGCCGCCTCATGCAGCGCGGCGATCGGATCCGCGGCCGCGCCCTGGAGCAGGACCTCGTCCACCGCTACCGTCACCGTCCGCTCAGCGCTCCCATCGGGCCGCAGCCGGGTGCGGACCTCCAGGGTGAGGCATCCCCCCAGGAGGAGGGGGAGGCCGAGGAAGAACAGGCCGGCGAGGGGGCGAAGGACAGGCCTCATCAGGGCGGTGCCTCCGGCGCGGGCCTCGGGATCGTCTCCGCTTCCAAGGCCTGGGCCTGGGCGGCCAGCAGCGCCGCGATGCCCTTGCGGGCCAGGTCCAGCAGCACCGCGAGTTCCTCAGCGGTGAAGGGGCGTCCCTCGCCGGTCCCCTGGATCTCCACGAAGCGCCCGTCGCCGGTCATCACCACGTTGAAATCCACCTCGGCGACGCTGTCCTCGGCGTAGCAGAGGTCCAGCCGGGGCTCCCCCTCCACGATGCCGACACTAACGGCGGCCACGGGGGTCCGCAGAACCTGCGGCGGGACGAGGCCGGCGTGGATCAGGCGGCGGAGGGCTAGGGCCACGGCCACGTAGCCGCCGGTGATGGCCGCGGTGCGGGTACCGCCGTCGGCCTGGAGCACATCGCAGTCCAGGATGAGGGTGCGCTCCCCCAAAAGGCTCAGGTCGAGGGCGGCGCGGAGGCTGCGGCCGATCAGCCGTTGGATCTCCTTGGTGCGGCCGCTCTGAAGGCCGGGCTCCCGGGGGGTGCGGGTGTGGGTGCTGCGGGGGAGCATCGCGTATTCCGCCGTGAGCCAGCCCCGCCCTTGCCCCTTCAACCAGGAGGGCACGCCCTCCTCCACGGTGACGGCGCACAGCACTCGCGTGCGCCCGGCCTCGATGAGGACCGAGCCCTCGGCGTATTCGGCGAACCCCAGGTGGAAGCGCACCGGTCGCAGGGCGTCGTTGGCCCGACCGTCCGGCCGCGGCATCGGCTCCCTCCGGTCGTGAGGATGGGCGATTGTTATTTTACCGGGGCGCGGCGCGGCTCCGAGGCGGGTTGGCGGATCAGGCGCAGCCGTGCGATGCGCAAACCGTCCATCGCCTCCACGCGCAGCCGCACCGGCCCGGCGTCCACCTCGTCGCCGACGCGGGCGATGCGGCCCAGGCGGCCCAGCACGAACCCGGCAATGGTCTCGTAATAGGGATCCTGCAGGTCCAGGTCGAAGCGTTCGTTGACCTCCTGGATGGGAAGCAGCCCGCTGATCAGATACGAGCCGTCGGGCATGGCCACCACGTCGGGCTCCGTGGGCTCCATGCGCTCGTGGAGCTCCCCGACCAGTTGCTCCAGCACGTCCCGCAGCGTGACCATCCCGGAGGTCCCTCCGAACTCATCCACCAAGATGGCCACGTGTTGCTCCTGTTCCCGGAACCGCTTCAGCAGGTCGTTGACGCGGATGGAGTCGGGCACCACCATGACCTCCCGACACAGGTCCCGGGCGCGGGCGGGCCGGCCGGCCCGCCAGGCGGCCATGGCCTCCCGCAGGTGCACGATGCCGAGGATGTGGTCCAGGTCCCCTTCGTAGACAGGGAACTTGTCGTAGCCGGTGCGGATGGCCTCGTCGAGAATGCGCTCGACGGGCGCGTCGGCCTCGACGGCCACGATCTCGGTGCGAGGGACCATGATCTGGCGGGCTGGCGTCTGGCCCAGGTCGAAGACCGCGGCCACGATCTCCCGGGCTTCGGGCTCCAGCAGGCCGGCCTCTTCGGTCTCGTCGACGATGCGCTTGAGTTCCTCGATGGTGTACATCATCCCATAGCCGTCGGGGGAGATCCCCAAAGCCCGCAGGACAAGGTGGGTGACCCGGTGCAACGCCCAGACCAGGGGACGCAGCAACCCATAAGCCACCAGCATGGGACGCAGGCCGGCCAACAGCACCCGCTCGGGCGTCCGGAGGGTGGCGATCTTGGGGACCTGCTCGCCGAGGATGATCTGCAAGCCGAGGGTGAAGGTCAGGTTGAGCGCCAGGGGCAGCGATTGCAGGAGGGCCCGGAGCAGGGGGGACGGCGGGGGGGCGCTCAGAAAGCGGCTCAGGGTGGCCGAGAGGGTCCGCTCTCCAAACCAGCCCAGGGCCAATCCGATCATGGTGATGCCCACCTGGACCGTGGCCAGGATCTCGTCGCGGTGGCGGGCGTCCTCCAGCCAGCGCAGGGCGATGCGAGCGGTGGCGTGGCCCGAATCGGCCAGCACAGCGATCCGGCTCCGCCGCGCGGAGACCACCGCGTATTCGACGGCGGCGAAGAAGGCGTTCAGGCCGATGAGGGTGAAAACCCCCAGCCAACTCAGCAATAGCGAACTATCATCCATCGTCCTGGGCGGGAACCTCGCCAAGGGGATCTAGGATGATTCTACCCCGGTTGCGGCTGGAGCTGTTCTTTATAAGAACTCCTTCAGCTTCGTGAGACAGCCATCCGTCCACTCGGCGGCCTCTCCCCCCAAGGGCTGTTTTCGATTTTACCGCGCCGGCGCGGGGCGCTGGCCCTTTCAATATCCAGTCTCCCGGTCGATGAGGCCCCAGCGCCGGGCGTGCCCTTCGGCGAGGCGGTAGCCGGCGAACCCCCCGAGCACCGAGAGCGCGGCCATGCCCCCCAGGGCCAGCAGCAGTTGGGTGTCCGACCAGCCCGCGAAGGTGGGGAAGCGGGCGGCCGTCGGGCCCAGCAGGGCGCGGCGCACGCCTTCCAGCCAGTAGGTGAGGGGCGACAGATAGCCGAGGGGCCGCAGCCATCCCGGCAGCACCTCCAGGGGGAACACCGCGCCGCAGAACAGATACAGCGCCCCGGCCACCGCCTCCCCGATCACCCAAACGTGGCGGGCCGCCAGCAGCGTCGCCCCGGCCAGACCCACCCCCAGCCCGATCATCGCAAGCAACCCCAGGGCCATCACGGCGAGGAAGAAGAACGCCTCCGGGAGGGAGAGGCGGAGAGGGAGCCGAAAGGCGAGGGCGCCGAAGAGCAAGGTGATGGCTACCGCCAAGGTCCCGGTGGCCATCCGGGCCATCCCCCGGCCGACCAGGTAAGCGGCCGCCGGGATGGGGGCCACGTAGAAATACTTCAGCACGCTGTATTCCTCTCGATCCATCCCCAGCACCTGGCTGATCCCGGTCAACACCGCGCCGACGTAGATGTAAAAGGCGTTGCCTAGATAGATGTAGGCGAAGAGCGGGTGGGCGAAATCGGCCCGGGCCACCACCCGATACATCAGGACCAGGATCAGGACGCTGGCGATGGGCTTGACCACCGAATACACGGCGAACAGGAAGGGATCTGCCCAGTTCGACTCGATCTGCCAGCCCAGCCAGGCCGCGGTGCGCAGGGTGCGCCCGAGGGAGGGGGCCATCTCAACGCCTCCGTTCCGTCAGCCGGCCGTCGCGCCGAGCCAGCCGTTCCAGCGCCGCCAGGGCCCGGTGGGCGGCGGCCAGGAAGCCAGCGCTCAGGCCGGCCAGGGCGGCGATCTCAGCGCCCACCGGGAGCAAGCCGGCGGCCGCTCCAGGGAAGAGCAGTTGCCGCATGGCGTCCAGGCCCAGGGTGAGCGGGATCCATGAGGCGAGGACCCCCGCCCAGAACCCGAGGGCCCGGATCGGGAAGTAGAATCCGGAGAGCAGATAGATGGGCTCCTGAAGCAGGTTGGTGAGGTGCCAGGCCTCCCGCCCCCACATCAGGAAGAGGGAGGCCAGCAGCATCCCCATGCCGTAGAGGGCCAACAAAGTCAGCAGGAAGGTCCCCAAGAGCGGAAACGGGTTGGCCGGGGCGAATTTCACCCCGAAGAGCAGGGAGCCGGCCAGCATGATGACGACCGCCCGCAGGGTGGTGGCGAACATCCCGCCCAGGGCCATCCCTGCCAGGATCCCCATCATCGGCCCGGGGGCGATGATGAACAGGGGAAGGTTCCCCGATTCCTTCTCCCAATACAACTGGGCGGACATAGACCACAGGACGTTGAGCCAGAAGGCGGTCATGGCCCCGCCCAGGATGACGAAGCCGATGTAAGCCTCAGGAGCTCCCAGGGCCCGGTAGATGAACACATAGGCGGAGGTCCCCAGCAGGGGCAGCCCGACGTCGATCAGCACCCAACTGGGCTCCCGGTTCTGGCCGATGATCCGGGGGTAGGCGCGGGCGATCATGGTCCGTAGGAAGAGGGCGATCCCCTCGCGGCTCATCCGGCCTCCTCCGTCCCCTCCGAGAGGCCCCGCCCGACCAGGTGGACGAAGACGTCCTCCAGGGTGGGCTCCCGCTTGCGCAGCCACAGGATGTGGGCACCCTGGGCCGTCAGGGCGGAGATCACCGGCCCGATCACCCCTTCCTCCGCCAGGACCAGGTCCAGTTCCAGCCGTCCGTCCTCGTGCCGGCCCCGGACCTGCCGGACGCCGGGGATGGCCTGGAGGAGGGTGGCGGAGCCTGGGAAGGCGGTGACCTGGAGGGAGAAGAGGGCGTCCCGTTGCAGCCCGCGCTTCAGGTTCTCTGGGGTGTCGCACGCCAGGATGCGGCCCCGGTTGATAATGGCCACCCGATCGCAGAGGGCCTCGGCTTCGTGCATATCGTGGGTGGTGAGCAGGATGGTCCGCCCCGGCCGCTCGAGGACCCATTCCCGGATGAAGGCGCGGATCTGCCGGGCCGCGTTGACATCCAGGCCCAGAGTGGGCTCGTCCAGGAAGAGGATCTGGGGGTCGGTGAGGAAGCCCCGGATGATGTTCACCTTCTGCCGCAGCCCGGTGGAGAGGTCCGAGAGTTTAGAGCCCCCGCGTTCCCGCAGCCCGAACCGCTCCAGCAGGGTCTCGATCCGCTGGCGGGCCGTCCGGTTCTCGATCCCATAGAATTGGGAGAACATCCACAGGTTCTCCCGGACGGTGAGGAGCCCGTAGCCGCAGGACTCCCCGCCGGCGACCATGTTGATCCGGCGCCGGATGGCCTCGGGCTGGGTCACCACGTCGTAGCCGGCGACCCAGGCCCGGCCGGAGGTGGGCAAAAGCAGCGTGGTTAAGATCTTGATCAGGGTGGTCTTGCCCGCGCCGTTGGGCCCCAGCAGGCCGAACAGCTCCCCGGGGCGGATCTTCAGGTCCACTTCCTGCAGGGCCACCCGCTCCTGGGGGGGCTGGCCGCGCCTGCGGCCCACCCGATACACCCGGGTCAGCCGCTCGGTTCGCACGGCGGCGTCCGTTTTCCCATCCCTCATCGTCGGTTCCGTGCTCCATCAAGGTGTTCCCTCGCGCCCCCGGGGCGCCGTTCCCGGAGAAGGGATGCGGTCGTCGGGCAAACGTCGGGGATTCGTCTATCGGGCGTCCAGATCCCAGGCCGGCTCAGTGGTAAGGTATAAGTGAGCAGCGGGCGGAACCTCTTCTCCTCCTTTTAGCCGAGCGCCGGGGATGGCGGCCCCCGGCGCTTCGCTTTTGGGGGCCGCCCGCGGGGTCACGCCGCGGGGGCTGCCCGCGAGAGGGCCCGCGCCTGGGCCTCGGCCCGGTAGCTGCTGCGGACCAAAGGGCCGCTCTCCACCCATTTGAAGCCCAGTTCGTAGGCGATCTGGCGGAGCTCCTCGAACTCCTCGGGCCGGTAGAACCGTTCCACCGGCAGATGGTGGCGGGAGGGCTGCAGGTATTGGCCGATGGTCAGGATGTCCACGCCCACCGCCCGCAGGTCCTTCATCACCTCGATGATCTCCGCCCAGGTCTCCCCCAGCCCCACCATGATCCCGGATTTGGTGACGCCCTCCGGCCACAACTTCTTGGCGTTGGAGAGGGTGGCCATCGCCCATTCGTAGCGGTCCTGGGGCTGCACCTTCTTGAACAGGCGGGGCACCGTCTCCACGTTGTGGTTGAAGATGTCGGGCCGCGCCTCGATGACGATGCGCAGGGCCTCGAGGGAGCCCTTGAAGTCGGGGGTGAGGACCTCGACGGTGCACCCCGGGACCCGTTCGCGGATGCGGCGGATGGTCATGGCGAAGAGGGTGGCCCCGCCGTCGGGCAGTTCGTCGCGGTTGACCGAGGTGATCACCACGTGGGAGAGCCCCATGGCCCGCACGGCCTCCGCCACACGGTTGGGCTCGTCCCAGTCCACCGGCAGGGGACGGCCTGTCTTCACCGCGCAGAAGCGACAGGAGCGGGTGCAGACGTCCCCTAGGATCATAAAGGTCGCGGTCCCGCGTCCCCAGCACTCTCCGATGTTCGGGCAGCGGGCCTCCTCACAGACGGTATGGAGGCGCTTGCTTCGCATCAGCCGCAGGACGAACTCATAGGTCTCGCCCTGGGGGGCGCGGACCTTCAGCCACTCTGGACGTCGGGAGGGCGGCGGTGATGCAGGCGCCGCCTCCAGGGGGATGGCCTCGCGGATCGTCGAAGGCATCGGCCCACCTCGAGTGCAGCGGATCGCTTAGGAATCGTAACACGCCAGGGGCTAAAAGGGCAAATCCGGAGGACCCGATGCGTTTATTTCTTCTTCGAGGCCTTGGCCTTTGTCTCCCTGCGGGTCTTCTCCTTCGCGCTGTATTGCTCCAGCAGGCGCTCGAGGGCGGAGCGGAGGCGGCGCTGTACCCGCTCCCGCTCGTATTCGGGGACAGGGAAGTAGGACAGAAAGCGGTTGACCTCGGGACCGAGCTCCACTTTGCGGGCGGCGGCGGCCAGGGTCTTCACCCGTTTCAGGAAGGCTTTCAGGTAATCGACGACAGGGGCGATCCCCTCGGGGGTCACCACCGGGCCCCGTCCGGGGACGATCCGGGAGGCCACGCGACCGCTCCGGAGCCGCTTCAATTGCTCCAGCCAGCGCTCCAGGTCGGCCTCGGGGTCGGCCACGTTGGGGTGCGCGTTCAACGTCACCGTGTCGCCGACGAAAACCACCTCGTGCTCGGGGATGTGCACCCAGATCTGCCCTTTGGACGGCCCCTCGGCGGATTGCAGGATCAGGGTCGGGGAGCCGAAGCGCAAGACCAGACGGTCGGAGAAGGTGAGGTTGGGCAGGCGCAACGGGGTGCGGGTGAGGATCTCGGCGGACTCCGCCAGGCCCATGTTGATCAGGAGGTCCACCATCTGTTGGCGCCCGATCTCGCCGTGGCTCTTGAGCCGCTCGAAGGCCTGGTGATGGGCCACCACCAGCCCGGCCCGCTCCCCGAGGAGGACGGCGGTCCCCAGCACCCGATCCCGCCCCGCGTCGGTGTAGATCACGGCGCGGATGGGCGCGGGGGCGATGGCCTGAAGGGTCTGGCGCCATCCCTCGGCCTCCAGGGGATCCGCTGGGGTGTCGATGCACACCCAGCCCTGATCGGTCAGCACCGCCCCGATCGTGACGAAGAGGCTCTGTTCCTCCACAAACACGCGGGAGTCCAGCGAGAACGGGCGCTTCGCTTCCATCGTCGCCTGTCCACCTCACGCAGCGTTCCGGACCTTACTCAGCCAGGGCCTGATGGGGGCTCCATGGTCGTTAATCTTAGCGCAGGGAGGGATGGGGTTCAAGGGCCTTGCTGGGTTTTCGCTCCCCACCGGGAAAACCGGTATAATCCCTGAAAACTCCCTGTCGGTTCGGGGGATCTACCGAGATCGGGCGGGGTGCATCCATGGGCGATCCGCGGCTGGAGCGGTGGGCACGCGTGTTGGTGGACTATGCCACGGGGGTCCGGCCGGGGGACAAGGTGGCCATCCGGGGAACGCCGGCGGCGGCCCCTCTCCTCCGGACCGTCTACCGTCTTGTGCTGGAGCGCGGGGGGCATCCGCATCTGCTGGTCTCCCTGCCCGGGGCCGCCGAGATTTTCTACCGTGTGGCCCGGGAACCTCAATTGACGTTCGTCTCTCCGCTGGACCGCCTGGTCATCGAGACCTTCGATGTCCTCATCAACGTGCTCAGCGAGACCAACACCCGCTCCCTGAGCACCGTGGATCCGGCGAAGCAGGCGCTGGTCTCGGCGGCCCGGCGGGACCTCACCCGCACGTATATGGAGCGGGCCGCCCGGGGGGAACTGCGCTGGGTCCTCACCCTTTACCCCACGGAGGCCTACGCCCAGGAAGCCGAGATGAGCCTCCAGGAGTTCGAGGAGTTCGTCTACGAGGCCGGTCGGTTGAACGAGGAGGACCCGGTGGCCCGGTGGCAGGAGCAGGCGGCCTTCCAGAGCCGCCTGGTGGCGTGGTTGAAAGGGCGCCGGCGGCTCCACATCCGGGGACCCCACGCCGACCTGGTGCTGGGGATCGAAGGGCGCACGTTCATCAGCGCCGACGGCCGCCACAACTTCCCGGACGGCGAGATCTTCACGGGGCCCGAGGAGACGGTCACCGAAGGCTGGGTGCGCTTTACCTATCCGGCCCTCTACGGCGGCCGCGAGGTCGAGGGCGTGGAATTGGTCTTCGAAGGGGGGAGGGTGGTGAAGGCCACGGCCAAAAAGAACGAGGCCTTCCTCCTCAAGATGCTGGAGACCGACGAGGGGGCGCGGCGGCTGGGGGAGTTGGGCATCGGGACCAACTTCGCCATCCGCCGGTTCACTCGCAACCTCCTTTTCGATGAGAAACTGGGCGGCACCTTCCATCTCGCCCTGGGCGCCGCCTACCCGGAGACGGGGGGGCGCAACCAGTCGGCCATCCACTGGGATCTGATCTGTGACCTCCAAGAAGGGGAGATCGTGGCCGACGGGGAGGTGCTCTACCGGGACGGCCGGTTCCTGGTGGGGTGATGGCGGATGGAGATCCGGACGGTCCTTTCCATCGCCGAGCGCTGGGCGCGGGTCCAGGAGCGGATCGCTGCGGCGGCCCGCCGGGCCGGGCGGGCACCCGAGGCCATCACGGTGGTGGCGGTGACCAAGACGGTGCCCCCCGAGGCCATCGTCGAGGCTTACGCGTGTGGGCTGCGGGTCTTCGGCGAGAACCGCGTCGAGGAGGCCGAGGAGAAGATCCCCGAGGTCCGCGCCCGGCTGGGGCCGGAGGCGCCCATCCACTGGCACCTGGTGGGCCATCTGCAGCGTCGCAAGGCCCGCCGGGCTGTGGCCTTGTTCGAGGTCATCCACTCCGTCGACTCGATCCCGCTGGCGGAGAAACTGAGCCGGCTGGCCGTCGAAGCCCGGCGCCCCCTTCCGGTGCTCCTAGAGTGCAACGTCTCCGGCGAGGCCACCAAATACGGGTTCCGGGTGGAGCGCTGGGAGGAGGATGCGCAGCAGCGGGAGGGGTTCTTCGAGGCGGTGGCGCGCATCCTGGCGCTGCCCGGCCTGCAGGTGCTCGGGCTGATGACCGTGGCCCCTGTGGCCGCGGATCCGGAGCAGGTGCGCCCGGTCTTCCGAGGGCTCCGACGGCTGCAGGAGGCCCTGGCCCGGCGTTTCCCGGCGGCCGCCTGGGAGCACTTGTCGATGGGGATGACCGACGATTTTGAGGTGGCCATCGAGGAGGGGGCCACCATGATCCGTTTGGGGCGGGCGATCTTCGGCGAGCGGCCGGCGCCGTGAGAGCGGTCTCGGGGGCGGCCGCGCCGGGGCGTCCTCCGCGTCTGGGAGGAGCCTGCTATGGCCAGCCACCTGATCTCGTTGCTCGACGCGGCCATCAACCTGTATGTCCTGCTCATCGTGTTCTATGTGTTCACCTCTTGGGTGGGGATGGACCCCTGGCATCCGGCCCGTCGCTTCTTGGCCAGCCTGGTGGAGCCCCTGCTGAACCCCCTGCGGCGGATCCTCCCGCCGGTGGGGGGGCTGGATTTCAGCCCGCTGGTGGCCATCCTCCTCCTCGAACTGGCCGGCCAGTTCCTGAAGGGATTCCTGGCGGCGATGTTCTAACCGCAGGCGCCCCTTTCCTAACCCTCCATATCCGCATTTCGGGGACCCAGGTTGACGAGGGGTTAGGTGGTCGTTACAATCAGGAACGCTTCCCATCGATGGGGCGGCGCCCCGGATGGAATCCGCGCTGGGGAGGAGCAGGATGCTGGCCAAGCGGATCGCCGTGATCGTCGGCGGCCTTCTGATTGGGATCGCCCTGGATCTGTGCGTGCTGGCCCTTTACGCGATCCCGCCGGCCAAATACGGGCTGCTCTATCATCTGGGCACCGCAGTGCCCCTGGCCCTGGCGGCGATGATCGTGCTGGACGCTGTCTTGAAGACGGAGATGCTGCCATAACAGGAACGGACGATCGCCCCCGTCGGTGTTTTCCGCCCGGCCTCAACGCCCGGCGCGCCCTTCGTCGAACTGCGCGGCCTCGGTGGAGCCGGCCATGGCGACAGTGGCTGCGGCGCCCCGCGAGACCGCGAGGACCACCTGGTCGAAGTAGCCGGTCCCCACCTCCCGCTGATGGCGGACGGCGGTATAGCCTTCCCCCTCCAGGGCGAACTCCCGTTCCTGCAGACGCACGTAGGCCGGCATCCCCTCCTCCCGATAGGCGCGGGCCAGTTCGAAGGTGGAGAGGTTCACCACGTGCCAGCCGGCCAAGGTGATGAACTGGAACTTGTAGCCCATCGCCGCCAGTTCTCGCTGGAAGCGGGCGATGGCCTCGGGGCCCATATGGCGCCGCCAGTTGAAAGAGGGGGAACAATTGTAGGCCAGCAGTTTCCCGGGGAAGTGGCGGTGGATGGCCTCGGCGAACCGCCGCGCCTCCTCCAGGTCTGGCCGGGAGGTCTCGAACCAGAGCATGTCGGCATAAGGGGCGTAGGCCAGCGCCCGGGCGATGGCGCTCTCCAGGCCGCCCCGCACGACGAAATACCCCTCCGGGGTTCGCTCCCCGGTGAGGAAGGGGCGATCCCGTTCATCGATGTCGCTGGTGAGCAGGGTGGCGTTCAGGGCGTCGGTGCGGGCGATGAGAAGGGTCGGGACATCCAGCACATCCGCCGCCAGGCGGGCCGCGTTCAGGATGCGGATGAAGGCCCCAGTGGGCACCAGGACCTTGCCTCCCAGATGGCCGCATTTCTTCTCCGCCGCCAACTGGTCTTCGAAATGCACCCCGGCCGCCCCCGCCTCGATCATCGCCTTCATCAGTTCGAAGGCATGGACGGGGCCGCCGAAGCCGGCCTCGGCGTCGGCCACGATGGGGACCAACCAGTCGATGTCCGTCTGCCCCTCGCTCCAGGCGATCTGATCCGCCCGCAGCAGCGCGTTCTGGATGCGGCGGACCAGGGCGGGGACGCTGTTGGCCGGATACAGGCTCATGTCCGGATAGGTTTGTCCGGCCAGGTTGGCGTCGGCGGCGACCTGCCAGCCACTGACGTAGATGGCCTTCAGCCCGGCGCGGACCATCTGCACGGCCTGGGCGCCGGTGAGGGCGCCGAAGGTGGCCACATAGGGCTCGGTATGGAGCAGGTGCCAGAGCCGCTCCGCGCCCCGCTGGGCCAAGGTGTAGGCGATGCGCACCGATCCCTGCAGGCGCACCACATCCATCGCCGTGTAGTCCCGTCGGATCCCCCGCCAGCGGGGGTCTTCGGCCCAGCGGCGCTCCAGGGCCTCCGCCCGAGCCGCCCAAATCGTCCCGTCCCGCATCATGGCTCGCCTCCCTCGTGGAGCATGGCCATCCCTGGGATGGTGAGGAATTCGACGAGCGCCTCGGAGAGCACCAAGGCGTCCAGCAGAGCCGCGGCGTCCTCGTAGCGGGCGCCCGGCTCCGGCGGCGCGGCCCGCAGGGCCTCCAGCTCCGCCTCCCGGATCCGGCAGTAGGTGGCCGCGTCGATGGGGCGCCCATCCGCCAGCCGCGCGCCGTGGCGTCGCCACTGCCAGATCTGGGAGCGGGCGATCTCGGCGGTGGCGGTGTCCTCCATCCGGTGGAAGATGGCCACCGCCCCCCGCCCGGCCAGCCACGCCCCCAGGTATTGCAAAGCCACCGCTACGTTCTGGCGCAGCCCCTCTTCGGTGATCGGCCCCTCGGGGCGCTCCAGGAGGTCCTCCGCCGTCACCTCGCCGTCCGGGATGCGATGCCATTGGTGGGGACCCTCCAGGTTCCGGCGGAAGATCCCCTCGACCAGGGGGACCAAGCCCGGGTGGGCCACCCAGGCTCCGTCGAACCCCAAGGCGACCTCCCAAGCCTTGTCGGCCTCCACCTCCGCGAAGGCCCGGGCGTTGACCTCGGGATCCCGGCGGGGGATGTAGGCGGACATCCCACCGATGGCATGGGCGCCCCGCCGATGGGCCACCTGCACCAGCCGCCGGGCGGCCGCCCGCAGGAAGGGGGTCCCGGACACCGTCAGCCGGCTTCGATCGGGGAGGACCATGGTGGGGTCATGGGCGAAGACTTTGATCATGCTGAAGATGTAATCCCAGCGCCCCAAGTTGAGGGCGGTGGCCCGCTCCCGCAACTCGTAGAGGATCTCTTCCATTTCGAAGGCGGCGAGGATATGCTCGATCAGCACCGAGACCCGCACGGCACCTCGGGGGAGCCCCAAGCGATCCTCGGCAGCCTGGCAGACCTGATTCCACCATCGCGCCTCCCGGTAACCTTCCAGTTTCGGCAGATAGAGATAGGGGCCGCTCCCCTGCTCCAAGAGCGCGTGGGCGTTGTGATACAGGAAAAGGCCCAGGTCGAAGAGAGCCCCCGCCACCGGCCGGCCGTCCACCCGCAGGCGGGGCTCATCGAGGTGGATCCCCCGGGGGCGGACCACCAAGGTGGCTATCCTTTCCCCCAGCCGATAGATGCGGCCGTCGGGGGCGGTGTAGCGGATCGTCCGCCGCACCGCCTCCCGCAAGTTCTGCTGTCCCTCGATCAGGTTGGACCACGTGGGGACGTTGGCGTCCTCGAAGTCGGCCATGAAGACCTGGGCACCGGAGTTAAGGGCGTTGATGATCATCTTGCGATCGGTGGGACCGGTGATCTCCACCCATCGGGTTTGCAGGTCGGGGGGCGGCGGAGCCACTCGCCATTCCGATCGACGGATCCCTTCGGTCTCCGGAGGGAAGGTGGGCCGCTCGCCGGCGGCGATGCGGGCCCGCCGCTGGCGCCGGTGTTCCAGCAGGCGTTGCCGCTCCTCCTCAAATTCCCGGGCCAGCTCGGCGACGAAGGCCACCGCCTCGGGTGCCAGGACCTCCTCGAACCCTGTGTTCTTCCTCCCGACGATCTCCACACCCTTCGGGAGCATGGCGCCCTCCAGCCCGACACCCGTTGCATCCGGTCGGCGCCCTCATGATCGCGGGTAGGGATTTGTCGCACAACGGAAGAACGTAAGGGAAGGGGCCGATCGTTGGATCGGCCGCCCTCCCCGCCGTTCGACGGGGGAGACCCCGTCGTGGGGAGGGACTCCCGTCGGTCAAGGAGAGGGGTCCAGGGGGCGACCGGAACGAGCGGTAAGGTAGAAGCGAGCGGCCTCGGTGCGGTTACGGACCCCCAGTTTCTGGAAGATGTTTTGGAGATGGAACTTCACCGTGGAGAGCTTCAGGCCCAGGCGGCGGGCGATCTGTTCGTTGCGAAGCCCCTGGGCCACCAGGGCCAAGATCTCGCGCTCCCGCTCGGTCAAGGCGGCGAGGCCCTCCGGGGCACGGGAGCGCAGCCAGCGCCGGGCCGCCTGGGGAAAGACCAAGTGGCCCTGGGCCACCTGCCGGATGGCCGTGAGCGTCTGTTGCGGCGGCTCGGTCTTCAGCACGAAGCCATCGGCCTCCTGCTCGATGGCCATCTGGATGAACTCCCCATCCCCGAAGGCGGTGAGGATCAGGACGCGGGTCCCCGGGCTGACCTCCCGGATCCGCCGGAGGCATTCCCATCCAGAAAGGCCGGGCATTTGGAGGTCCAGCACCACCACATCGGGGCGCGCCTGCGCCACCACAGGGATCAGATCCTCCCCATCGGTCACCGCGGCCACGACCTCGATGTCGGCGGCGGCCCGGAGCATGGCCTGGAGGCCCTCCAGCACCAAGGGATGGTCATCCGCCAGCACCACGCGGATCCGTCGGTGGGCTTTCCCTTTCAGCATGGCAACCACACCCGAACCCGGGTCCCACGGCCGGGGACGCTCTCGATCTCAAAGCGGCCGCCCAGCAGCTCCGCGCGATCCCGCATCCCGCGGAGCCCGAAGTGGCGAGCCGCCTCCGCCGAGCGTTCATCGAGGAACACCTGGGGGTTGAACCCTTGGCCCTCGTCGCGGACCTCCAGCCAGAGGCCGCCGGGCTCCCCCCGCAAGCGCACCACGTAACGGGAGACCCCGGAGTAGCGGGCGGCGTTGTTGAGGGCCTCCTGGAGCAGACGGTAGAGGGCGATCTTGACCGGGAGAGGCGGGGTGGGCAACGTCCCCTCCACCTCCAGGAGGACCTCGTGGCCGGTCAGGATCTCGTGTTGGAGGATCAAGCCGTGGACCATGGCCAGGAGAGGGCGTTGCTCGAACTCCGGGGGGCGAAAGGCGCCGATGAAGGTCCGGATCTCCGCCAGGGCCTGCTCGAGGAGCCGGGCCGCCTGCTCCAGCCGGTGCCGTTGGGGGGGACGCCGCGGCCTTTCTTGCAGGGCGAGTTGGATCTGTGAGAGGGCGGCGAAGATCTCCTGAACTGGGCCATCGTGGATGTCCAGGACGATGCGACAGAGTTCCTGCTCCTGGATGTGGAGCAGGCGCCGGGAGGCCTGTTGCTCACGCATCAGTTGCAACATCACCACCGCCAACCGTCGGACCGGCTCCCAGACGGTCGGATCGGGATCCCCCGCCTCTGGGCCCGACCAGAACAGGTGAAGGGCGCCCAGGGGCTGCCCGCCTTCTTCCAGGGGGAAAACCCGCTGGGGCCCGCCAGCGGGGGCTATCCCCTCCGGCTCAGCGACGACCAGGCGCTCCCCAGGCCCCAGCACCCCCGGGGCGGCGATCAACCATCCCCCCTGGGCCCCGGCGACTTTCACAGCCAGCCGGACCAATTCCCGTCCGACGGCCTCTGGACCGATCCCTTCCCGCATGGGATCTCCTCCATAGCCCGTGGCCCCCAGGCGCCGAAGGGCGGCGCGGCCGGTGGGCGGTGATGAACGGCGTGGAAGGCGACGGCGCCTGGCCGCGATGACGATCGCCAGGGAGGCCTTGCGTCGGTCACCCCAATTCCCTCGGGTTTGCCCTTTTCCGCGGATCGGAGCGGGACCGTTGTTTTGAAAAACAAAAGGGCGGGAAGAGAACCCGCCCCTTTGCTCCCTCCAAAACACCCCCCCCACCGCTTCCCCGCCGTCCTGGCGGGGGGCCGGACCCTGGGCTGCGCGGGTGGGCCCTTACAGCAGGCCCGCCGCCCGCAGGGCCTTCAGGGTGGTCCGCCGGCTCTTGCGCAGCTTGGCCGCCTTCTTGCGCTTGCGGATGACGCTGGGCGGCTCATAATAGCGCCGGCGGCGCAGCTCCGACAGCAGTTTGTCGGCCTGGATCTGCTTGTTGAACCGTTTGAGAGCCGACTCGAAGGACTCGCCTTCCTCGATGATCACCCGGGCCAACGCGCTCACCCCCTTTCGCAGTGAGATTCCCGCTCTCATTATACGGGCCCGTTGGAGGCCCTGTCAACCGGCTCCCGGGGCCGGGGTGGGATCGCGTTACAATGACGAGGCGATCCCTGATCCCGGGAGGCTGATGGCATGCGCAGCCTGGTGGTGATTCCGACCTACAACGAGCGGGAGAACATCGAGGCGCTGGTCCACGCCGTCCTGAGCCTGCCGCTCTCCCTCGAGGTGGTGGTGGTGGACGACAACTCACCCGACGGCACGGGGGCGATCGTGGCCGCCATGGCCGCGCGGGATCCTCGGGTGCACGGCATCCACCGGCCGGCGAAGCTGGGCCTGGGCACCGCCCACGTCGCCGGCTTCCGGTTCGGCCTGGAGCGGGGCTACGACCGCATCCTGACGATGGACGCGGACTTCTCCCACGACCCGGCGGCCCTCCCGGATCTCCTCCGGGGCAGCGCCGAGGCCGATATGGTCATCGGCTCGCGCTACGTGCGGGGCGGCCGGGTGGTCGACAGCCCGTGGCACCGGCGCCTGCTGAGCCGGGGGGCGAACCGCTTCGCCAGAACCATGCTGGGGCTGGCCCCGCGGGATGTCACGGCCGGCTTCCGGTGTTATCGCCCCGAGGTGCTGCGGGCCGTCCGTCCGGAGACCATCCGGGCCGAGGGCTATGCGTTCCTCATCGAGATCACCTATCGGGTGCAGCGGGCGGGGTTCCGGATCGCCGAGGTGCCCATCACCTTCCGGGACCGCCGCCGCGGCCGCTCCAAGGTCTCCCGGCGCGAGATCTGGCGCGCCTGGCTCACCGTCATGCGCCTGGCCCTGGACCGCCGGCCGCTTTGAGGGCGTGGGGGGCTGCCGTGGAGTTTGTGGCCTGCAACCTGTGTGGTTCCTCCCGCGCCCGCCTGCGTTTCCCCAGCACCCTCTCCCGCCGCCGCGGCAGCGCGGCCGACTTCCGGTGCACCAGCAACGGTTACGGGATCCATCCGCCCATCGTCCAATGTGTGGATTGCGGTCTGGTTTACGCCAACCCCCGCTGCGAGGCGGGGGAGATCACCGGAACCTATCGGGCCCTCGAGGACCCGCTGTATGTGCTGGAGCGGGAAGGGCGGGTGCTGACCTTTGAGCGCCACCTTCGGCCGATCGAACGGTTGGTCGGGCCAGGGCGGGGGCGGCGGCTGCTGGATGTCGGCTGCCACATCGGCGTGTTCCTGGAGATCGCCGCGGCCCACGGTTGGGAGGCGTGGGGGGTGGAGCCCTCCCGGTGGGCGGTCGGCGTCGCCCGCTCCCGGGGGCTGCGGGTGGTGGAGGGGACGCTACGGGAGGCCGCCTTCCCGGACGCCTGGTTCGATGTGGTCACCATGTGGGACGTCATCGAGCACCTGACGGATCCGCTGGGGGAGCTCCGCGAAGTGCATCGTATCCTGAAGCCGGGGGGGTGGATGGTGATCCACACCATGGACATCGAAAGCCCCTTCGCCCGCTTGCTGGGACCCCGATGGCCATGGCTGATGGAGATGCATCTCTATTACTTCTCCCGCCGTACCCTCCGGGCGATGCTGGAGAAGGCTGGTTTCCGGTTCCATAGCGCCACGGTCCAGGGGCGCTACCTACGCCTGGGCTACCTGGCCTCGCGGCTCCGGGCCCTCTTCCCCCGGCTGGGGATGGCCCTCGCGGCGGTCATCCGCCTGGTCCATCTCGAGGGCCTGCCGGTCCATATCAACCTGGGGGATCTCTTCACCGCCTACGCTTGGAAGCCAGCGGAGGAAGAGGCCCGCGTCCCCAAAGCTGGCCCGGTTGCCCCCTCCTCATGGCCCGCTTAGAATGGGGATGGATCCCTCCCATGCCGGAGGTCGCCATGAACATCCCGCCCGATCTGCGCTACACCGAGTCCGATGAGTGGGTCCGCCTGGAGGGCGAGGAGGCTGTCTGCGGCGTCACCGATTACGCCCAGAGCCAGCTCTCCGACGTGGTTTATGTGGAGCTCCCCGAGGTCGGCCGCACGTTCCAGAAGGGGGAGGTCTTCGGCACCATCGAATCCGTGAAGGCCGCCGCCGATCTCTACATGCCGATGAGCGGGACGATCACAGCGGTCAACACGGAGCTGACCCAGAACCCGGAATGGGTGAACCAGGATCCCTACGGGCGGGCCTGGCTGATCCGCTTCCGGCCTAGCAACCTCGCGGAATACGAGACCCTGATGGACGCCGCGGCCTATCGCGCCCACTGCGAGGCCCGCGCCCATTGAGGGGGCGGCGGAGCCCTTCCGGCACCCCCTCGAACCGGAGGCGGTCATGCGGTTCCTCCCACACACCGAAGCGGAGCGCCAAGAGATGCTTCGGGTCATCGGCGTGGAGCGCATCGGGGACCTCTTCGCCGACGTCCCGGAGGCCTATCGCTTCCCCCCGCTGAACCTTCCAGAGCCCCTGACCGAACTCGAGGCCCGCTGGGAACTGGAGGCCCTCGCGGAGGCCAACGCCCACGTCGGCCAATATGCCTGCTTCTTGGGGGCGGGGGCCTATCACCATTTCATCCCCGCCGTGGTGGACGAACTGCTGCGGCGCGGCGAGTTCTACACCGCCTACACCCCTTACCAGCCCGAGGTGAGCCAGGGGACGCTCCAGGCGATGTTCGAGTTTCAATCCATGGTCTGCGCCCTCACGGGGATGGAGGTGGCCAACGCCAGCCATTACGATGGCTCCTCCGCCCTGGCCGAGGCGGTGTTGATGGCCCTCCGCCTGACCCAGGGGGAGCGCCCCAAGGTGCTGCTCTTCCCCACCTTGCACCCGGAATACCGGGCCGTGGTTCGCACCTACGTCCAACATCTGGACGTCCGTCTGGAGGGCGATGAGCCGCAGCCTCTGGAGCGCCTCCGCCAGCCGCTGGCGTTGCTGGAGGATCTGGAGGGCCGCCTGGACGCGAAAACGGCGGCGCTGGTGGTGCCTTACCCGGACTTCCTGGGGCGGGTGCTTCCGCCCGCGCGCCTGCGGGAGACTGCCGAGCGAGTCCACCGGGCGGGCGCCTTTCTCATCGCTGTGATCAACCCTATCGCCCTGGCCCTCTTTGAGCCGCCAGGCGCGTGGGGGGCGGACATCGTGGTGGGCGAGGGGCAGCCCCTGGGCATCCCCCTGAGTTTCGGGGGGCCGTATCTGGGGCTGATGGCTACCCGCATGGCCTTCGTGCGCCAGTTGCCGGGGCGTCTGGTCGGGGAGACGGTGGATGGGGAGGGCCGGCGGGGCTACGTGCTCACCCTCTCCACCCGGGAGCAGCACATCCGTCGGGAGAAGGCCACCAGCAACATCACCACCAACGTCGGCCTGATGGCCCTGGCGGCCACCATCTATCTCTCGGCCCTGGGCCGGCACGGGCTCCGTCAGGTGGCCCGGCTGTGCTACCACAAAGCCCACTATCTGGCCGATCGCATCGCCGCCCTGCCTGGTCACGAGGTCTGGCGGGAGCATCCTTTCTTCCACGAGTTCGTGGTGCGGCTCCCCCGTCCTGTCCCGGAGGTCCTGCGTCTCCTCTATGAGGACTATCAGATCATCGGGGGCTACGATCTCGGCCGGGCGGATCCCGCCCTGGAAGGCCATATGTTGCTGTGCGCCACCGAGATGAACACCCGCGAGGAACTGGACGCCCTGGTAGAGGCCCTGGCGGAGATCGGCGCCGCCGCGTTGTGAGGTCGCTTCGCCTTCGTCGCTCTCAGGAGGTGGCCCATGCCGGAGCCCCTGATCTTTGAATACTCGGTCCCCGGCCGGCGGGGCATTGCGCTGCCCGAGCCGGACGTCCCCGAAGCCCCCCTGCCGGAGGGCTTCCTGCGGGAGGACCTTCCCCTGCCGGAGGTCAGCGAAGTGGACGTGGTCCGCCATTTCCTCCGGCTCTCCCAGATGAACTACGGGGTGGACAAGGGTTTCTACCCCCTGGGGTCTTGCACCATGAAATACAATCCGAAGATCAATGAGGAGGTGGCTCGCCTGCCCGGCTTCGCCCGCCTCCACCCGTATCAGGATCCTGAGACCGTGCAGGGGGCCCTGGCTTTGATGTATCACCTGCAGGAGTTTCTGAAGGAGATCGGCGGCTTCGCCGCGGTCTCTCTGCAGCCGGCGGCGGGCTCCCAGGGGGAACTGGCCGGCATCCTTATGATCCGGGCCTACCACCGGGACCGGGGGGAGGGGAAGAAGCGGATCAAGATGCTGATCCCTGATTCCGCCCACGGCACCAACCCAGCCTCCTCGGCCATGGCCGGCCTGCGGGTGGTGAACATCCCCTCGGATCGGCGGGGGAACATCGACCTGGACGCCCTGCGCCGGGAGTGCGACGAGACGGTGGCCGGCCTGATGATCACCAACCCCAACACCCTGGGGTTGTTCGACGAGAACCTGTTGGAGGCCATCGAACTGGTCCACCGGTGCGGCGGGCTGATCTACGGGGATGGGGCCAACATGAACGCCCTGCTGGGGATCTGCAAGCCCGGGGAGATGGGGTTCGACGTGATGCACTACAACCTGCACAAGACCTTCAGCACGCCCCATGGGGGAGGCGGGCCGGGGGCCGGCCCCATCGGGGCCAACGAGCGGCTGGCTCCGTATCTCCCAGGTCCCCTGGTGGCCATCGACCGGGAGCGGACGGTGCACCCAGACGAGCCGGTTTACACCTTCGTCTGGCCGGAGCGGAGCATCGGCCGGGTGCGGGCTTTCCATGGCCACTTCGGCGTCTTCGTCCGGGCTTACACCTACATCCGGATGCACGGTCCACGGCTGCGGGAGGTCTCCGAGGCAGCCGTGTTGAACGCCAATTACCTGCTGGCCCGCCTGCGGGATCTCTACCCTGTGCCTTACGACCGTCTCTGTAAGCATGAGTTCGTGATCATGGGGAAGGTGCCCGGGACGCCGATCCGCGCCCTAGATATCTCCAAGCGGCTGATGGATTACGGCTTCCATCCGCCGACCAATTACTTCCCGTTGATCGTCCCGGAGGCGTTGATGATCGAGCCCACAGAGACAGAGAGCAAGGCGACGCTGGACGCCTTCGTGGAGGCCATGCGACGGATCGCGGAGGAGGCGCGGACGGACCCGGGCCAGGTGCAGACAGCCCCCCACACCACACCGGTGCGGCGCCTGGATGAGGCCCGCGCGGCCCGCCAGTTGATCCTTCGCTACAGCGCGGCGCCGGAGCCGCGCCCCACCCCTGTGTGAAGCCGGGGTGCGCGGGGCTTTGCGGTCGCCCCGGAGATTTCGGGGCCCGGAGGCTCCCCCTTTAGGGCCGGCCCCACAGGGTGGCGGCCAAGGCCAGGAGGAACGCGCCTAGGGCCAGCAGGGCCAGGGTCCGCTGACGCCCCCACAGGACCTCCCACGGGGTCTCCGGTGGGGCCCAGACCGCCGCCGGGGGGCCGGGGGGAGGGCTCCCCCGCAACATCGCCCGGAAGGCGGCCACGCTCGGCGGGCGGTCATTTGGATGCATGGCCATGGCGCTCAGGATCGCCCGCTCCACCCGGGGGGAGATGCGGGGGTTCAGTGCCCGGGGCGGGATCAAACAGTCCGGCTGGAGGAACCGTTGCCGGGCGTCGGGGGGCGGGGTGTTGGTCAGCAGATGGTAGAGGGTCGCCCCCAGGGCGTAGATGTCCGAGCGCGCATCGGTGTGCTCCGCATCCCCGCCGTATTGCTCCAGGGGGGTATAGGCCGCTGTCCCCCGCCCTTGCAGCACGGTGATGGTGCGGTGCTCGTCGGGGCTCAGGATCTTCACCAGGCCGAAGTCCACCAGTTTGATGCGCCCTTCGGGGGTGAGTTTGATGTTGGAGGGCTTGATGTCCCGATGGAGCACCGGCGGGTTCTGCCGGTGCATGTAATCCAGGGCGTCGCACAACTGGTCCGCCCAGTCCAGGACCGTGCGCTCGTCCAGGAAGCGGCCGCTCGCCCGTGCCTCGTCGATGATCTCCTTCAAATCGCGCCCCGGCACGAAGTCCATCACCAAATAATCCCGATCCCCCTCGGAGAAGTAATCGGAGACCTTGGGGAGGTTGGGGTGGTCCAGCCGGGCCAGGACGCTGGCCTCCCGATAGAACTGCAGACGGGCTTGTTCCCGATCGGCGGGGTCCACCTCGAGGCCGAGGAGGACCTCCTTGACGGCGCAGCGACGGCCCTCCAGCAGGGTGTCCTCGGCTTCGTAGACGGCGCCCATCCCGCCTCGGCCGATGGGGCGCAGGATCTTATAGCGGCTGTGGAGCAGCGTCCCCGGCTTGAGCATGGCGGCCCTCTTCTCCAGATCTCCGTGGGGCGTCTTCTCTCATTTTAAACCGAAAACCGTGGGGGCTCGGGCTTGGTTTCCGAGGAAAAAGCCCGGCAGGAAGGAGGCGCTGGGCCGGCGCCGCCCTCCCGCCCGGTGCGACGGCGGCCGGGGAGGGTTTTTATCCGGGCCCTGGGCCTTCGAAGCGGGCCCGGAAGGCGGCTTCGAAGGGCTGCAGGGTGGCCTCGTCAAGAAGGACCAGCCGGATCTCATGGGGCGGCTCACCGGGGTGGGCGGCGGCGAAGGCGGCGATGGTTTCCCAAAAGAGGGGGGCCGCCCGCTCCTTCGGGAACCCGAAGATGCCGGTGCTGATGGCCGGCATGGCGATGCGCCGGTAACCCTGCTGCCGGGCCGTCTCCAGGACGTTTCGGATCGCCTCCGCCAGCATGCGGTCCTCCCCCTGGTCCCCGCCGGCCCACACGGGGCCGACTACGTGGAGGATCGCCCGCGCCTTCAGGCGCCCCGCCCCGGTGATGGCCACGCCGCCGACCGGGAGGGGGCCGTGCCGGCGCACCCATTCCGTGCTTTCCTCCTGGATCTGGGGACCGCCTTTGCGGACGAGGGCCCCGGCCACGCCGCCCCCGTGCTGCAGCCAGGCGTTGGCCGCGTTGACCAGGGCCTCGGCTTCCTCCTCGGTGAGATCACCGTGCACGAGGACGAGGCGATGGCCGGAGGGGAGGGTCGTCTCGCCGACCACGCGGTTGCGGCGGGCCATGGTTGGGCCGGCCTCCTTCTGGCTACTTGCCCACCGCGGTGATCTCGGCCGGCCCGAGGCGCCGGCCTTTGAGGACGGCGCGCACGGCGTCGGCGAACCGGTTGAGGGTCTCGTCGACCACCTCGGGGGTATGGGCGGCCGAGGTGAACCACGGCTCCCGTGGATCCACCTCGAACATCACCCCGCGCTCGTAGCAGGCCAGCCCGATCTCCGCGTAGAGTTCGATGTCGCTGCGCATGGTGTCGCGGTGATCGCGGGGGGTCCCCTCGAAGTTCAACAGGAAGCTGAACATGTTGGGATGTCCGGAGACGGCGTGGGGGATGCCGGCCTCGGTCAGGATCTCGCTGATCCCCCGCATCAGCCGCTCGCCGGCCCGGGCAGCCCGCTCCAGGGCGTCGGTGGTCTCCAGGACCTCCAGGGTGGCGTCGGCGGCGGCCGTTCCCACCACGTTGCCGTTGTAGGTCCCGGCGTGGGCCACCGCCCCCGGCTCGATGGTCATCATGATCTCCCGGCGGCCCCCGATGGCCGAGATGGGGAAGCCGTTGCCCATGGCCTTGGCATAGGTGGCCAGGTCGGCCCGCACCCCGAAGTATTCCTGGGCGCCGCCCCGGGCGATGCGGAACCCGGTCTTGACCTCGTCAAAGATCAGCACGATCCCGTATTCATCGCACAGGCGCCGCAGGAAGGGAAGGAACTCGGGGTGGGGCATGATGGCCGCGCTGTTGCCCAGCATGGGCTCGACGATGATGGCGGCGATGTCCCCCCATTTGGCCTTCACTGTGCGCTCCACGGCCTCGAAATCGTTGAAGGGCAGGGTGATGACCAGGTCGGCGATGACGCGGGGGATGCCCGAGCTGGCGGTGACCGGGATAGGATGGCGGCGGCTGCCCATGGCCTGCCGCAGGGCCATGGCCGTGGAGAAGAGCAAGTAATCGTGGTGGCCGTGATACTGCCCCTCGAACTTGATCACCTTCTCCCGCCCGGTGTAGGCCCTGGCGATGCGCAGGGCGTGCATGGTCGCCTCGGTCCCCGAGTTGGAGAACCGCACCATGTCCACGCCCGTCATCCGGATGATCCGCTCCGCCGCCCGGATCTCCCATTCTGTGGTCGCGGCGAAGATCACTCCATCCCGGATGGCCTGGCTCACCCGTTCCACCACCGTGGAGTGGCCGTGCCCCAGGATCACCGGGCCGTAGCCCAGGCGGTAGTCCACATATCGGTTGCCGTCCATATCATAGATGTAGGGCCCTTCGCCCCGGCTCACCACCATGGTCTCTTCGTCGCCCCAGTAGCGGAAGTTGGAGGTTACCCCCCAGGGCATCACTTCCTTCGCACGGCGGAACCGTTCTCGGGTCTTCGGCCAATGGCGCATGGGCTCCTCCTGTTTCGGGTGTTCGTATGGACGCCTGCCGCTATGCTTCAGCCATCTCGATCTGGATCCCCCGCCGGGCCAGTTCCTCGAAGAACCGCTCCGGGGGGATCGCCCGCTCGGGGGGGACCACGCCGCGGGCGGGGATCTCCCCGCGGGCGATCATCTGGGCCCCGATGTTCCGGTAGTAGGCGGCCTCGCCGCCCCAGACCTCCTGGGGCGGATGCCGGTTGCGCAGGACGAAGGTGCGGGGCCGCCCGCCCTGCCGGCCGTGGACCTCCACCACCAGCCCGTAGGCCCAGCGCTCGTTCCGCCGGGAGGCGGGGAGAGCGGCCAGGAGGCGAGCGACCACATCGATGGCCGGCCAGGACCCTCCGTCCATGGGGACCGGGGTGGAAGAGAGGGCGCCCAGATCGTAGAGGGCGCGCATCGCCTGCATCACGGGGGGCGGAAAGCACCCCCGGACGGCCACCCGGCGCACCCCCGGGAAGCTGCGGGGCATGGTCCGGGCCTCGTCGTGGGGCACGTAGTAAACGGTCTGTTCGCCGATCTGCTCGTGGAAGCGCGCCCGCTTCTCCCCGGAGAAGGGCGGGGCCGGATGCCAGGCCCCTTCCTCCCAGTAGACCATCGCCCGCTCCGGCTCCTCGGGGTTGAACTCCCAGAGGGTGGTGCGGAGCAGGCCGGGGGAGGGGGCTAGGCATCGGAAGGCGGCGAAGGCGATCTCCACCGCCTCCACCTGATCCAGTTGTCGGGCAGCGTAGGCGGCCATCACGTTGGTCGTGCCCGGGGTGGCGCCCACGCCGGCGATGAACACCACGCCCTTCGCCCGGGCGGCCTCGTCCAGATCGAACTGCGCCTCGTCGAAGGCCAGATCCACCCCGCTGACGCCGGCCTCGACGCAGGCGCGGGTGACCAGCACGTCGTAGGCGAAGGGGAGGCCGTTCATCACCACGTCGAAGCCGCGGATCAGGCGGACCAGGGCCTCCTCGTCGCGCACGTCTACGGGGACGACCCGCACCCGCGGGTCGCCCAGATCGCGGGCGAGGCCCTCCGCCTTGGCGGGGTCGATGTCGGCGATCACGATCTCGCGGATGGCCTCGCCGGATCGGCAGAGGTCGCGGGTGGCCTCACGGGCCACCGCCCCTGCCCCTCCTAAGGCCAAGACGCGCATGGCCTCCTTCCTTGGGGAAATTCAGGAGATGAGGCCGGAGCAGACAGCCGGGGGGATCCTCAGGGAGTCAACAGTCCGCCGTCGCCCAGATGACCCAGAAATGGCAGCGCCGCATGCGGGGCGCGGCCGAGCGCCGTGCAGGCCCGCCGGAACCCATGGATGGTCTCATGCCTGGCCCCCGGGCTGAAGGATCGGCTTCGTCGCCTATTTTAGGCGGCCCCGCCGGGCCCGGGCAAGGGCCCCCAGGCTCTCATCCGGCCTCTCCGGCCTCGGCCGCGATGGCCTCTAGGGCCTCCGGCTTGAGCACGGCGACGAAGGGGAGGTTGCGGAACTTCTCGTCCAGGTCGAGGCCGTAGCCGAAGACGAAGACGTTGGGGATCTCGAAGCCCACGTAGTCCAGGGGGACGTCGATTTCGCGGCGGGCCTTCTTGTTCAGAAGGGCGCACACCCGCAGGGTGGCGGGGTTCCGGGTCCACAGCAGCCGCAGGATGTGATCCAGGGTCCGGCCGCTGTCCACGATGTCCTCGACGATGAGGACGTGGCGGCCCTCGATGTTGGTTTGCAGGTCCATGAGGATGCGCACCACCCCGGTGGACTGACGGGCGCCGACGCCGTAACTGGTGATGGCCATGAAGTCGATCTCGTGCGGGATGGTGATGTGGCGCATGAGGTCGGTGAGGAACACCACGCCGCCCTTCAACACGCAGACCAGGATCAGATCCTTGCCCGCGTAATCTCGGGAGATCTGGGCGCCCAGTTCGGCGATGCGGCGCTGTAACGCTTCGGCAGGGATCAGCACCTGCTCGATCAGGTGCGCGCACCCCCAGCGATCTGGTCCCTCCATGGATGGTTCCATACTCAGGCCTCCATCCTCGGAGCCGGCAGCGGGCCCTCCGAGGGCCCCCGCGATGCCTGCTCAATCCCGGGGGACCACATGGCACCGACGGCAGCGGGCCTCGTAGGTCTCGCTCCCGCCGACCAGGATCACCGGGTCGTCGTAACGGGCCGGCCGCCCATCGATCAGGCGTTGGGTTCGGGTGGCTGGCGCCCCGCAGACCACGCAGATGGCGTGGAGTTTATCGACGCGCTCGGCCTGGGCCATGAGGAGCGGCATGGGCCCGAAAGGCTCGCCCCGGAAATCCATATCCAGCCCCGCCACGATCACCCGGATCCCCCGCTCGGCCAGTTCCTGGACCACCTCGGCGATCTCCCAGTCGAAGAATTGGGCCTCATCGATACCCACCACGGTGGTCTCCGGCTGGAGATGCTCCAGGATGGCCCGGGCGTGGGGCACCGGGATGGCCTCGATGTCCATGCCGTTGTGGGAACGCACCCGCTCCACGCTGTAGCGAGTGTCGATGGCGGGCTTGAACACCTGGACCTGCTGGCGGGCGATCTGGGCGCGGCGGAGCCGGCGGATGAGTTCCTCGGTCTTGCCGCTGAACATGCACCCGCAGATCACCTCCACCCAGCCGCTCCGTTTACGGTCCATGGCGGCCTCCCCGATCCCCAGGGGCCGCAGATCCTGTGCCGTTCTCGCCTCCATGGAGGCGGCCACCTCTTCTCAGGGTCGGTTGATGTCCGGAGCACAGCCGCGTCTGGCTGGGAAAACCGGCGAGCTGGCCGCCAGGGCCCGCCCGCCGATATCATCCTTCTTCCTCGCTGCCCTCCAGGGTCTCGAGGAGCGCCTCGGGCTCCTCGACCACCTCGATCACCGCCTGCTTGCGTTTGCGGCGCTGGGCCCGCTCCGCCCGCGCCTTGAGGTATTCCTCGTCGCGGGCGCTCAGGCGCCGCATGAAGCGGTCCACCTGTCCTTCTTTGTCGACGATGCGCTGCTCGCCGGTGAAGAAGGGGTGGCATTTGGAGCAAACATCGGTGCGGACCACCGGCACCGTCGCGCCGGTGGTCCAGGTGTTGCCGCAGGCGCAGATCACCTGGGCGTTGGGATACCACGTCGGATGGATCCCCGGCTTCATCGTCACCTCCCAGCTTGGGCCGCGCCGTCGGGGGTCACGGGGTGCGGATACACGCTCACCCGCTTGCGCCCCCCGCGCATCGGCTCGAAGCGCACATAGCCGTCGATCAGCGCGAACAGGGTGTAGTCCCGGCCCATCCCCACGTTGTGGCCGGGGTAGATCCGGGTGCCGCACTGGCGGACCAGGATGTTGCCGGCCCGCACGAAATGACCGTCGAACCGCTTGACGCCGCGGCGCTTGGACTCGCTGTCCCGTCCGTTCCGGCTGGCGCCGCCGCCCTTCTTGTGGGCCATGATCGCCTCCTCTCTTTCTTCTTCTTCGTTCAACCTTGAACGGGGACCGCGCCGACCTGGATGGCGTCCACGCGCAGGACCGTGTAGGTCTGCCGGTGGCCCTGCTTGCGCCGATAGCGCTTGGCCCCAGGCCGGTACTTGAAGACGATGATCTTCTCGCCTTTGACGTGCCCCAGCACCGTGGCCCGCACCCGGGCCTCCGGCACCACAGGCCGTCCGATCTGCACCTGGTCCCCTTCCCCGACCATCAGGACGCGGTCGATCTCCACGGCCTCGCCGGCCGCGAGGGGGAGTTTCTCCACCTGGATCCGATCGCCGACCCGGACACGATATTGATGCCCACCCAGTTCGATGACGGCGAACACGATGGACCTCCCGAAGGATCTGGCGCCGATGATGAAGAAAGGGCCGCGCCGGGCGGCCCTTCCCTTGCCGGACTGGCTGCGGGGGGAGGACTCGAACCTCCATACCCGGATCCAGAGTCCGGTGTGTTGCCCCTTACACCACCCCGCAGGGCCGTCCTTCATTTTACACAGGGAACGTCCCCCCGGTCAAGGGCGGGGTTCGCAGACCATCGCGGTGCAGACGCCAGACAAAGGGAGCCTGGCGTGAGGGTCGTGGGGCGGTCACGGCGTGATGGGGGTGAGGCCGTGGGCGGTGAGGGCTTCGGGGTTGAGGAGGCGGTTGC
>NZ_PSLG01000025.1:0-29319 GCF_040289485.1 Thermoflexus sp. | reverse complement strand
CAAGAAACGGATGGCTTCCACGAAAAGGGAGACGCACCGGCGGTTTCGCCGCAGGCTCTGGGTTGTCGGAGGCGGGGGCCTCGCGGCCCTCGCGCTGGGCGGGCTGATCCTGTGGGTCCTCCAGCAGGGGCAAGCCTACGCCGCCTTCCAGGCGGCCGCCCGACGGGGACAGCCCGCTTTACAGCGGGTGGAGATGTTCCCGGACGAGGGCCGAGCCCATCTGGCGCCCGGCGAACGATGGGCCTACCGGACGGACCCGCCGACCTCCGGCCCCCACAGCCCCGATGCGGTGGACCCCGGCTTTTACACCACGCCCCAGCCTCCCGAGCGCCTCGTCCATTCCCTGGAACACGGCCACATCGTGATCTACTACGACGACCCAGAGCCTGAGGCGCTGCGGACGCTACAGACGTGGTCCCGGATGTTCAACGGCCCCTGGGACGGCGTGGTGGTGGTTCCCCGGCCCGGGCGGGGTCGGGCGATCATCCTGACGGCGTGGACCCGGAGGCTACGGCTGGAAGCCTTCGACGCGGACGCCGCGGCCGCCTTCATCGATGCCTTCCGGGGCCGCGGCCCCGAGCACCCGGTCCGCTAATTCCACCGGAGGAACCCATCCATGCGCGCTGCGTTCCTTCCCCACCCATCGGAGACCCCTGAGGGACTGCCCCGCGAAGGCTGGCGGGAGGTCTCACTGCCCCACCAATGGTCCCTGGATGGCCTGGAAGCAGAGGTTGGGTGGTATCGCCTGGATCTGCCGGCAGCCGCCGGCCCGCGCCGGTGGGCTCGGGTGTCTGCGGATTACCTCTGTGCGGCGTGGGCCCATCGGACGCCCTTGGGCGCCCATGAGGGCTACTTCGAGCCGTGGTGGGTGGCGCTCCCCCGAGAGTCCCACACCCTCTGGCTCCGCGTGGCCGCCCCAAAGGAACCCTACGGCACGATCTGGCCCCGCCTCAAACGCCAGATCAAGGGGATCTTCGGACAGCACGATTGCCGGCCTGGCGGCAACACCCCGCGCGGGCAGGAGCGGGGGACCGGCGGGCTGTGGGGCGGGATCGCCTTCCTGGAGACCGGGCCGATGGCCCTGCTCCACGTCACCCATCGGGTCTTCCCCCAGCCCCGGGGCTGGCACCTCCAGGTCCTGCTGGAGGTGGACACCGCGGCGCCGAGCCGCGCCGCGCTGACGCTGACGCTGCGACCGGAGAACTTCGAGGGGGAGGTCCACACCACGGCCCGGGCCCTGGACCTTCCGGCCGGACGGCGGACGGTCTCCCTGATCTGGGACGTGCCGGAGGTCCCTCGATGGGAGATCTGGGAACGGGGTTTCCCCCATCTCTACCGCCTCGAGGTCTCCCTGGACGGCGTCGTCCAGACGGCACCGGTTGGCTTCCGCACGATCGCCCAGGAGGACGGGTGGCTGATCCTGAACGGGCGACGGGTCTTCCTGCGGGGGACCAACATCATTCCCACCCAGTGGCTGGCCGCCTACACCCCGGCCGACGCTGCCCGTGACGTCCATTTATTGAAAGCGGCGAACCTCAACGCCGTCCGGGTGCATGCCCACGTCACCCACCCGGCCTTCTATGAGGCCTGCGACCGGGAGGGGATCCTGGTGTGGCAGGATTTCCCCCTGCAATGGGGCTACGCGGAGGACGAGGCCTTCCTCCAGGAGGCGGTGCGCCAGGCCGGGGCCATGGTGGCGCAACTCGGCGCCCACCCCTGCATCTTCTTGTGGTGCGCCCACAACGAGCCCACCCACAACCGCTACACCTTGGCCCCGGTGGTGGCAGCGGCGCTGCGGGCGGCCGATCCCACGCGGCCAGTGAAGGAGGCCTCCGACTTCCGGGAGCATGTGTATCCGGGCTGGTATTGGGGGCACTGGCGGGACTTCGCGGCCCTGCCCGGCGCCCCCTTGCCCTCCGAGTTCGGGGCCCAGGCCCTGCCCCGCGCCGAGTTGCTCCAGCGCGTCCTGGGCGACGCCGCGTGGCCACCGCGCTGGGAGGCATGGATCTATCACAACTTCCAGCCGGAGCAGACCTTCCGGGTGGCCGGGATCGAGATGGGGGACTCCCTGAAGGCCTTCGTAGAGAACAGCCAGCGCTATCAGGCCCGCCTGATCGAGTTCGCCATCCACACCTACCGACGGGCGAAGGGGAGGATCGTCGGCTACTTCCACTTTATGTTTGTGGAGCCGTGGGAAGGGATCACCTGGGCCGTGCTGGATGTGGAACGGGTCCCGAAGCAGGGCTACTTCGCCCTCCAGCAGGCCTCCAGCCCGGTGCTGGTCTCCATCGTCCCCTACGTGGAGCGGGCAGGGGTGGGCCAGCCGCCCCTCCAGGAGGTCTGGGTCCTCTCGGACCTGGAGCGGCCGGTGGCGCTGCAGGTCTCCCTCCGTCTGGAGGGCCCGGTGACGCTGCCCCTGGGAGAAATGTCGGTGGAACTGGGACCTCAGGAGGTCCGCCGGGTGTTCAGCCTGATGGAACTTTTCGAAGCGCCCCTGGAGAGCCGGGAGGCCCTGGACGCGGCAGGGGCGATGCTCCGGGGGTTGCCGCCGGGGCGCTACCGCGTGGTCGCCGAGGCCCGCGAGGGCGACCACCTCTGGTCCCGCCACGAGATCGAGCTAGAATACCTAGAGCCCATCGTGCCCGAGGAAGGGGGATTCTGGTGAGCCCGCCCTTCCCCAGGTGCGGGAAGGGCCACGGGCACCCCGACGGGGACCCGGGCGCCCTCATGGGAGCCAGACCCACAGGGCGCCCAACCCCACCCTTCCGGAGCCCACCATGCGCCGCTGGAACGGATGGGGAGAGACCGCCATCGAGGTCCCACTGCCCCCGGCCGCCCGGGCGCTGCTGGAGGACCGTCTGGGCCCAGGGACGCCGCCCCGCGACCTCCCGCTGGAGGAGGCCTTGGCCCGCGTCCCGCCCTCCCGCCTTCCGCCCCACCCCCTGGTTCGGACCGATCCAGAAGTCCGGCTGCGCCATTCGGTGGGTCAGGCGCTGCCGGACTGGATCGCCGCCCGCAGCGGCCACTTTCTCCCGCCCGACGGCGTCGCCTTCCCGGAGACGGAGGAGGAGGTGCGCGCCCTGCTCGCCTTCGCGGAGGCCGTCGGCGCGCGGGTGATCCCCTACGGGGGCGGCACCAGCGTGGTCGGCCACTTGCGGGTTCTGCCGGACCCCCGACCGGCCCTTGTCATCGATCTCGCCCGCATGAACCGCCTGCTGGACCTGGATCCCATCGACCGCCTGGCCACGTTTGAAGCCGGGGTCCGGGGGCCCGATCTGGAGGCCGCCCTGCGGGCCCATGGGTTCACCCTGGGGCATTATCCCCAGTCCTTTGAGTACGCCACCCTCGGCGGCTGGATCATGACCCGGTCCGTGGGCCAGTTCGCCCTGGGCTACGGCCGGATCGAGGACCTTTGGGTCGGCGGGCGGATCGAGACGCCCCGCGGCCCGCTGATCCTGCCCCCTCAGCCGCCCTCCGCCGCCGGGCCCGACCTGCGCCACCTGGTGCTGGGATCGGAGGGGCGGCTGGGGATCCTCACCCAGGCCACCCTGCGGGTGCGCCCGCTCCCGGAGGCCGAAGCCTTCCACACCTTCTTCTTCCCAGACTTCGACCACGGCCTGGCCGCCGTCCGCGCTATGGTCCAGGCCGGCCTTCCCCTCGCCATGCTCCGGCTGAGCACCGCGGAGGAAACCCACATCACCCTCCGGCTCGCCGGGCGCGAGGGGCGGGTGCGCCTACTGGAGGCGGTGTTGCGCCTGCACCGGCTGGGGGCGGAGCGGTGCATGCTGCTGGTTGCGGCCGTCGGCCCCCGCCGCCTCGTCGCCGCGGCCGTGGCCGAGGTCTTCGCCATCGCCGGCCGCCATAGCGGGCGATGGCTGGGCGCCCATCTGGCCCGGGAATGGCTCCGTCAACGGTTCCGCGCCCCCTACCTGCGCAACACCCTGTGGGCGATGGGCTACGCGGTGGAGACGGTCGAGACTGCCACCCGCTGGACCCAGGCGCCGCGGATGCTGGCCGCTGTGGAAGAGGCGCTGCGCAGGGGCCTCGAACCCTTCGGGGAGCGGGTCTATGTGTTCAGCCATCTCTCCCACGTCTATCCCCACGGCACCAACCTCTACACGACGTTCCTGTTCCGGCTGTCCCAGGACCCCGAGGAGAACTTGGAGCGCTGGCGCCGTTTGAAGACCGCGGCCAGCGAGGCCATCGTGCGCCTGGGGGGGACCATCAGCCACCAGCACGGAGTGGGTGTGGACCACCGGCCTTACCTGGAGGCGGAGAAGGGGAAACTGGGGATGGCGATGCTGCAGGCGGCTTTCCGGGCGGTCGATCCGCGGAGCCTCATGAACCCGGGGAAACTGCTCGAGGAGACAGCCGGATGATGCCGCCGCGCGCGGAGGCCTGGGCGCGCCTCTCCGAGCCGTGGGATCTGGTCATCGTCGGTGGAGGGATCACCGGGGCCGGCCTGCTCTTCGAGGCCGCCCGGCTGGGCTTCCGGGCCCTGCTCCTGGAAGGGCGGGACTTCGCCTGGGGGACCTCCAGCCGGTCCGGGAAGATGGTCCACGGCGGCCTGCGCTATCTGCGCCAGGGGCAGTTCCGCACCACGTGGCATTCAGTGCGGGAGCGGGAGGCTTTGCTGCGGCTGTGGCCCGGCCTCGTCCGGCCCCTGGGCTTCCTGATGCCCCTCTATCGTGCCGAACCCCCCGGCCGCCCCGCCGCGGCGTTGGGGTTGTGGCTCTACGATCTCTTCGCCGGGCATCCAACCCATCGCTATCTCGACCCGGAACGCCTCCTGGAGCAGTCCCCCCATCTGCGGCGGGAAGGCCTGCAGGGCGGCTATGCCTATCCGGAGGCCTTGACGGACGACGCGCGGCTGGTGCTGGCGCTGATCCAGGAGGCCCTCCGCCTCGGCGCGGGCGCCCTGAACTACGCTCGTGTGGAGGGCCTGCGGCAGACCCGGGCCGGCCATGTGGAGGGCGTGATGGTGCGGGACGTCCTCACCGGGCGTGAAGCCGAGGTCGGCGCCCGGGTGGTGATCAACGCCACCGGCCCGTGGGCCGATGGGCTGCGCGGGCAACTCGGGCGGCCGCCCCGCCTGCGGCTCCTGCGGGGCAGCCACCTGATCTTCCCCGGCTGGCGACTGCCCCTGGCCCAGGGCCTCATCATGATCCACCCCGTCGACGGCCGCCCCCTCTATGCCCTGCCCTGGGAAGGGGTGACCCTGGTGGGCACCACCGATGTGGATCACGACCAGGACCTGGAGGAGGAGCCAGCCGCCGCTCCGGCCGAGGTCGATTACCTCCTCACCGCCCTCCGCCGTGCTTTCCCCTTCCTGGATCTCACCGAAGCCGACCTCCAAGCCACCTTCGCCGGCGTGCGGGCAGTGATCGGGACCGGACGCCAGCCCCCCTCCCGGGAGCCGCGGGACCACGCCGTGTGGGACGAAGGGATCCTCACGGTGACGGGGGGGAAACTCACCACCTTCCGGGTGATGGCCCGGGACGCCCTGGGGCGAATCCGGCGGCGGTTGCCGGCGCCCCGACCCCCCGCCCGGCCGGCCCTGGCGCCGCCGGAGATCCGGCGGGATCTGGATCCCCGCCTCCTCCGACGGCTGTGGAGCCGTTATGGGCCAATGGCGGACACCGTCCTTCAGGCTGCCCCGGCCGAGGACCTCGCCTTCATTCCCGGAACCCCCGTCCTGTGGGCCGAGGTCCGCTGGGCCGCCGGCCACGAGGCCGTGGTCCATCTGGACGACCTCATGCTGCGGCGGACCCGATTGGGGGTGCTGCTGCCCCAAGGGGGGATCCCCTGGCTGCGTCGCCATGGGGACCGCCTCCAGTCGATGCTGGGTTGGGACGAGGCCCGATGGCTCACCGAACTCGAATGCTATCAGGAGATCTGGCGACGGGCTTGGCAGCCTCCCGCCCCGGGCGGTCCCCAGACCCCTGCACCGCGGGCGCGCACCCGTGCCGACCTCATGAGGGGGCTGGGCTAGGGCGAGGCACGGGGTCCACGGCCGAGCGGGCCCATCGGGCGAACTGCGTCATCGCCGCCTCCAGGCTGGGCACCGGCAGCACCTCCGCTGAAAGCCACCCCCGGTAGCCGATGGCCCGCAACGCCGCCAGCAGCGGCCGGAAGTCGAGATGGCCCCACCCCGGCGCCCGGCGGTTGGAGTCCGCCAGATGCACATGGAAAAGACGCGGGCCGGCCCGCAGGAGGGCCGCCTCCATGGAAGCCTCCTCGATGTTGGCGTGGAAGGTGTCGAAGAGGATCCCGATGCCCTCGTGGCCCAGTTCCTGGATCAGGGCCAGGGCCTCCTCCACCGTGTGGAGGAGATCGACCTCGTAACGGTTCAGGGGCTCCAGGGCCAGGCGCACGCCCCGCGCCGCCGCCTGCCGGGCCAGCCGGTCGAGCCCTTCCGCCAGCCGGGCCCGCGCTCCCCCTGGATCTTCCCCCGGCCCCAGCCGCCCCCGGATCAGCCCGATGATCACCAGGGCTCCCCATTCGGCGGCCAGTTCCAGGTGCCCCTCCAGCCGGTGCAGCGCTGCCGCCCGCACCGCCGGATCCGGGTGGGTCAGCGAGAGCCCCTCCTCCACCCAGGCCTGGCCGGTGCCCAGCGCCGGCACCTCTAGCCCGTAGCGCGCGAAGAGGGCTCGCAGCGCTCGGGCGGGGACGGCCGTGGGGTCCCGGACCGCCAGTTCCACCCCTTGATAGCCCAACGCCCGCAGCCGCTCCAGCGTCTGCTCCCACGCCGCGACGGCTGCTGCCGCCTCGAAGCGGCTGGGCTGCCAGGAGAGGACGAAGGCCAGGGGAAAAGCCCCTGCCATCCTTTACACCCCCGCGTAGGCGTCGAAGCCGCCGTCCACCGGCACCACCACCCCGGTGACGAAGGCGCTGCCCGGGGAGGCCAGCCAGATCACCGTCCCGACCAGGTCCTCCGGGTCCCCGAAGCGGCCCATGGGCGTGTGCTCCAGGATGGCCCGCCCCCGGGGCGTGAGGTTCCCTTGCTCGTCAATCAGGAGGTAGCGGTTCTGCTGCGTGAGGAAGAAGCCCGGCGCGATGGCGTTCACCCGGATGCGGGGGGAATAGGTCTGGGCCAGGTGCACGGCCAGCCACCGGGTGAAATTGACCACCGCCGCCTTGGCCGCTGCATAGCCCACCACCCGGGTCAGCGGGCGGAAGGCAGCCATGGAGGCGACGTTCACGATGACCCCCTCGCCCATCTCGACCATCTGCCGCGCGAAGACCTGGCTGGGGAGGATGGCCCCCCCGAAGAGGTTGAGCGCCACCACCCGCTCCAGCGCCTCGAGGGGGAGGTCGAAAAACGAGCGCTCCGGCCCCACCGTGGCCTCGGGGAGGTTCCCGCCGGCCAGATTGATCAGGATGTGCACCGGCCCCACCTCCCGGCGGATCTGCTCGGCCACCGCCTCGATCTCGGACCGATCCAGCACGTCCATGCGATAGCCGTAGGCCTCCACCCCCAGCTCTCGCAGCGCCTGGAGGCGCTCCTGCAGACGCCCCTCCGGCGGGTAATGATCGGTGAGCACGAGCCGGGCGCCCGCCAGCCCGAGGCCGCGGGCGATGGCGCCAGCCAGAACGCCCGCCCCGCCGGTCAGCACCGCCACCCGACCCTTCAGCGAGAACAACGCTTCCAGCAGGCCCATCCGTCCACCCCACGCCGATGCCTTCAGATCCCATCCCACGGGCCATCGGCCGGAGGCCGTCCTTTCAACCCTCCCAGTCCGTGTGGAACACGCCAGGCCGATCGATCCGCTCGTAAGTGTGGGCGCCGAAAGCGTCCCGCTGGGCCTGGATCAGGTTGGCCGGCAGCCGGGAGCGGCGCATGCTCAGCACGTAATCGACGGCCGTGCTCAGGGCCGGCATCGGGATCCCATGGGCGAAGGCCAGCCGCAGAACCCTCCCGGCCGCCGGCAGCCGGTCCCGGATCTCGGCCCGGAACCGCGGGCTGAACAGCAGATGGGGATCCTCCGGGTCCTCTCGCACCACCTCCCGCAGGAAGCCCAACCAGCGGGCCCGAAGGATGCTCCCCGCCCGCCACACCCGGAGCACCTCCCCCCGATCCACCCCGTAGGCATACGCCCGCGAGGCCTCGTGGAGCAACCAGAGGCCCTGGGAGAAGGCGGTCAGGACCACCAGGTTGAGGGCCGCCTCCAGATCCGCCAGGGCCTCCACCTCGTCCCCCGGCGCGGTGGCTGGCCAGCCGTCCGGCCAGGGGAAGCCCGCCGCGATCCGCTCCCGGTCGGCTTTGAAGTGGGAGAGGGTGCGGGCCACCACCGCCGCCATCAGTGTCGGGGCGGGCACCCCCAGTTCCAGGGCACTCTGGGCCGCCCAGCGCCCTGTCCCCTTCTGCTCCGCCCGATCCAGGATCCGCTCCACCAGCGGTGCCCCGGTCTCCGGATCCGGATACCGAAGCACCCGGGCCGCCAATCCCACCAGATATGCGTTCAGGTTCCCTTCGTTCCACCGCTCAAAGACCTCGGCGATCGCCTCCGCCGACAACCCCAGGGCGGTGCCCATCACATCATAGGCCTCGGCGATCCCCTGCATGAAGGCATACTCGATGGCGTTGTGGACCATTTTCACGTAATGGCCGGCGCCGCCCCGCCCCATGTAGCCGCAGCACGGCCCCTCCTCGCTCCGGGCGGCGATCCGCGTGAGCAGCGGCTCCACCCGCGCATACGCCTCCGGGGATCCCCCGGGCATCAGCGAGGGCCCTTCGAGGGCCCCCCGCTCCCCACCGCTGATCCCGATCCCCAGGAAGTGGATCCCGCGGGCCGCCAGTGCCTGCATCCGGCGCTCCGTGTCGGCGTAGTGGGAGTTCCCTCCGTCCATCACCACGTCCCCGCGCTCCAGCAGCGGGACCAGGGCCTCGAGCACCTGGTCCACCGCCGGGCCGGCCTGGACCATCAGGAGGAGGCGACGGGGGCGGGACAGGCGCTGCACCAGTTCCTCCAGCGTGTGAGCCGGGGCGATGGGCTCCTCCCGCACCCGCTCCCGCATGAAGGCCTCCGTCCGCTCTGCGGTGCGGTTGTATACGCAAACCGGGATCCCGTGGCGGGCCAGGTTCAACGCCAGGTTCTGGCCCATCACCCCCATCCCGATCACTCCGATCTCGCATCGCCCCTCCATGGTCCCTCCTCATCCGGAAAGAGGTTGCGTCCCGAACCCGTGTCGCCGGAAGGCTGCCTCCAGATCCGCGAGCAGCGCCTGGAACGCCGCGAACCGATGGGCATAGACTGGAACCCACTCCGACACCGGCTCGTAGCGGCGGAAAGGCGTCGGTGGAAGGGAGGCCATCGCGTCCTCCATCCCCAGGGCGAGCCGGACCACCTGCACACCCCCGAGGAGGGCCGGTTCCGGGACCTCCGGGACCTCCACTGGGACTCCCAGGACGGAGGCGAGGATGCGCATCCAGAGGGCTGAGCGAGCCCCCCCGCCGCCGGCCCGCAGGCGAAGCGGCGCCAGCCCGTTCTCCCGCAGGGCCTCCAGGATCAGCCGCATGCCGAAAGCCACCCCTTCCATCGCCGCCCGGACCAGGTGTCCGGGCCCATGATACGCTTGCAGGCCGAAAAGCACCCCCGAGGCCTGATGGCTGATCCCCGGATACCGCTCCCCGGCGAGGAAGGGGAGGAAGAGCAAGTCCGTGGGCTCGGCCTCGGCCAAAGCCTCGGGCGCTGCATCCCGGCGCCCGAGGACGTCCTGCAGCCAGCGCAGGACGAGGCCAGCGTTGCTGAGAGCGGCCCCCGGGAACCACCGTCCCTGCGCCAGGTAATAGGTCTGCAGGCGCATCCGCGGGCTGCCGTCGAGCAGAGGACGATCGGCCGCCACGCGGATCATCGCGGTGGTCCCCAGGTTCATCGCCCCCACCCCCGGCACCAGCGCCCCCAGTCCCAGGCCGACAGCCCCCCCATCATACACCCCCGCGATCACCTCCACCGCGGCGCCCAGGCCCAGGGCGGCCGCCGCCTCCGGTCGCAGCGGGCCGAGGCGGGCCTCCGGGGGAACCACCTCCGGCAGCCGCTCCGCCGAAAGGTCCACCAGGGCCAGGGCCTCCGGATCCCAGCGCAGGGTGTGCACGTTCATCAGTTGTGTGGCCGTGGCCAGGGAGGGCTCTGTGACCGGGCGCCCGATCAGCCGCAGCAAGAGGAAATCCTTCAGGCCCAGGAACCAGCGGGCGGCCCGGAAGATCTCCGGCCGGCGAGCCCGGAGCCACTCCAGTTTGGCCAGGGGATACTGGAAGACCGGCGGGCATCCGGTGCGCCGGTAGAGGTCCTGGGGGTCCATCCGGGCCAGCAGCCCCGGGAACGTCTCGCGCGGGCGGGTGTCCAGGAGCGTCATCAATCCCATCAGCGGCCGCCCTTCCCCATCCACCGGGAGCAGACCCAGTTGATAGGTGGAAAGGACCAGCCAGCGGACCGCGGGCGCTCCTCCCTCCGCCGCCTCCCGCGCCGCCGCCACGAACTGCTCCCAGACCGCCTCGGGATCGTGCTCGGCCCGGCCGGTCCCATCCTGGATCAACGGGATGGCGCGGACGGCGAGGCGGTGCAGACGCCCCTCCAGGTCCAGCCGCCCGGCCTTCAAGCGGGTGGTGCCGATGTCCACCGCCAGGACCTGCATAGCGTGCCCCTCACCCGTCGCGGGCGGAACGACGCAGGGCCCGGGCGTGGGGGAGGACCTCGGGGTTCACCACCTCCTCGGGCGGCTCCCCGCGCAGCACACGCTCGACATCCGAAACCACTTTCTCCCCCATGCGCCGCAAAGCCTCCTCGGTGTAGGCGGCGATGTGCGGCACGACGAGGACGTTGGGATGGCGGAGCAAGGGGTGCTCCGGCCCGATGGGCTCCCCCTCCACCACATCCAGGGCCGCCCCGGCCACCTGGCCGCGCTCCAGGGCCGCCAGCAGGGCCGCGCCGTCGATCAGCTCGCCCCGGGCGGTGTTCACCAGGACCACACCGGGCTTCATTTTCGCAAAGGCCTCGTGGGAGAGCAGGTGGTAAGTGGAGGCGTTCAACTCGGCGTGGAGGGTGAGGACGTCCGACTCCCGCAGCACGGTCTCCAGATCGGCCGGCTCGGCGCCGGCCGCCCGGATGGCCTCCGACGGCTGATGCGGATCATAGGCCAGCACCCGGGCCTGGAAACCCCGGGCCAGGATCTCCCCCACCCGGCTCCCGATGTTGCCGAAGCCGATCACCCCCACCACCTTGCCGCGCAGCTCCCGTCCGACGAAAGCGGCCCGCTCCGCCCATCGCCCCTCGCGGACAGCGGCCGCGGCCTCGGGGAGGCGCCGCAGCACCGCCAGCAGGAGGGCCACCGTCATCTCGGCCACCGCGTCGCGCTCCATCCACGGGGTGACCCGGGTGACCAGCACTCCCCGCTCGGTGGCGGAGGGGAGGTGGATGTTGTCCACCCCGATGCCGTGTCGGGCGATGAGCCATGTCTCGTCCTTGTGGGCGAAGAACTCCGGCCCGAAGCGGGGGGTGACGCTGGCGATCAGGATGGGGAAGCCGCGCAGGGCCTCGGCCAGCGCCCGGCCCTCGATATCGGCCGGGAGCGTGAAGCGGTGGACCTCCCCCAGGGCCGCCAGCCGATGGAGGTGCTCGGGGAAGCGGAGGCCGAAACTGCTGGAGTTCACGATGGCGATGCGCGCCCGCATGCCCCCGCCCTCAACCTCCGAACAGCGCCTCCAGGTGGCGCTCCAGGTTGGCCGCCACGGCGGCCATGTGCGCCGCCTCGAACTGCGCCAGCGTTTCATAGATACGCGCCCCGTGGCGCTCGAGCAGCACACCGTAGGAGATGTGGAACAGTTGTCGGATCGCCCGGCTCCCCAGGGCAGCCTCCGGGTCCGGAGGGGGATCTGCCGGCAGGTCCTCGGCCCGCAGCCGGACAGGGTAATCGCGCCGGCTCTCCTCCAGGGACTCCCGGGCTGTGACGTAGAGGGCCGCGAAGAGATCCGGGCGATGGCGGGCGATCACCCACACCGCCTGCAGCCAGGTGGTCCCCGAGGTCTTGACGTGGAAATACCCTTCGGTGAGGGCGCGGAACATGGGGAGGATCCGGAACTTCTCGCTCCCCGAGTGCAGGCTGAGGCGGTGCCCGCCCAGGGAGCGGGCCAGGGCGTAGTGGATCGCCACCGCCTGAGCGAAGCGTTCCACATCTCCCTCGTAATCGACGGCCTTCTCGAAGGTCCCCGGGAACCGCGGCGCCAGGCTCCAGAGGGCGACCCCGTGGCGCTGCAGGTAGCGGACGATGAAGGCGTGGGTCTCGGGGGTGGTCTCTGCCTCGGCCTCGTCCACCGAGATCTCGAGGTCCGCCTCGATCCCCATCTCCCGCAAGATCTCCGTGCCCCGGATCACCGCCGCCAGCGCCTCCTCATAGACCTGTGCCGCCGCCGCCAGGCGGTCCTCCTCCAGAACGAGGTGCCCCCCAGGGACCGCGAGGCGGCGCCCGGCCAGTTCGGCGATGACCGCCCGGGCGACGGAGGAGAGGGCCGTGCGGGGCCGGGGGCCCCGCGCCAGGGCCCGTCGCAGGTCGAACGTGTAGAGCGAGTAGCCCGCCGCCGCCGCCGCGCGCAGTTGGTCCTCCTCCTGGAGATGGTCTGCGTCGGCCCCAAAGGGGCCGGCATAACCGGCCTCCAACACCCCCAGGGCCGCCGCCAGCAGCACGTCCCGGAAATCCCGTTTCGTGCGGGCCAGCTCCCGGGGGGACTGCTGGGCCAGCACGGGGAAGACCGGGTAGCGCTGGAGGGCTGCCACCTGAGCCGCCGTCGCCCACCCCAGCCGGTCCCCAGCCCCGAAGGAGGCCGGCCGCTGGCACCGGCCGGGGGACAGCGGGAGGAGCGCCCGCAAGGCCTGGTAGTTCTCCCAGGTCCACGGGTAGAGATTCACCCACAGGGCATCCCAGCGGAGGGCCTCTGGGAGAAAGCCCCCGCGCAACGGCGGCTCATCAGGCGACGCCCATCCCAGGGCCTTCCCCGCTGGCCCGCGGGCCACAAAAACCCACCCGCGCCCGGGGACCTCCCGCCACGAGGTCGGGATAGGCTGGAACCCGTGGGGCCGGAGGAGATCCGCCAACGCCTGGATCCCCGGATCCGGGGAGAGGACCATAGGAGACTTCCTTCACATCGGGTAGTGCAGTTCATACAGGCTGCGCCAGCCCGGCTCGAAGGGCATCTTCAGATAGGGCTCCAGCATCTCCCGCTCCCGCTCCGTGACCCCCTCCAGGGGCGGCAGTTTCCCGGGCGGGAACGCCTCCAGGATGTCCCGCACCAGTTTCTCCAGGTAGTCCAACAGCTGCTCCACGCCCGGCCGGGCCTTCTCCGCGCTGGCCAGGGTGGCCTTGCCCACCACCCCGGGCCGATAGGCTTTCACCTCGATGGGCCGCAGGCCCACCTGGGCATACCAGGCGATGGGCTTGCGCAACAGGTTCCCCGCCTTGTCGATGTGCTCGCTGTCCGTGGGGAGGAAACTATACGGCTCCGTGTCCACTGCGTCCTCCATCCGGATGAACTCCGGGAACAACGCCAGGCTCCAACTGGTCTCCACTTCGTCGGCGTGGATGAAATGGGTCTCGTAGGGGCCGCCCTCGGATTTGAGTTTGAAGTGATCAGGGATGGCGTGATACCAGTTCACATTGACGATGACCGCCGGCACCTTGTAAGTCTTGGCGAACCGATGGATGGCGATGGGGATGACATATTCCTGGCCGTGGCCGTTGAGGATGATCTGCTTGCGGAAGCCCGCGTTCCAGAACCCGGCGATGATGGCCGTCAACATCTCGATGAAGGTGTCCTCGGGGACCACGATGGTGCCCGGCATCCCCATGTGATGGTAAGGATGGGAGCCGAACCACAGAGGCTGGCTCACCGTGCATCCTGTGCGCAGGGCCACCTGCTCGGCCATGCGGGTGACCAGGAAGACGTCCTCCCCATAGGGGGCGTGGGGGCCGTGGGCCTCGGTGGCCCCCACCGGGATGATGATCAGGTCGTTCTGCTGGAGGCGCTCCATGACCTGCTTGCCGGTCATGTTCTGGAAGTAAACCCCCGTCGGCCGATCCATGTGGCCGCCCTCCGGCGGGATTTGCCACTTGCCCATCGCGCATGCCTCCTTCAAGGATGGTTTTCGATCCTTCGGGCGCCCGGCCCTTCCTCGCGGGGGACGATCATCACCTTCACCGCCTCCCCGCGGCGCAGGAGCGCCAGGCCCTCGCCGAACCGCGAGAGGGGCAGGCGATGGGTGAGCAACGTCTCCGTCCGGATCACCCCGCGCTCCAGCATCTGGATGGCCAGCGGGAACGTGTGACGGCCGACGTAGCTCCCCACCACCCGCAACTCGCGGCGGGTGATGTCATACTGGGCGATCTCCGAGCGGGCCTGGGCGTTCATGCCGAACAGGATCACGGTGCCCCCCGGCCGGGCCAGCCGCAGCGCCACCCCCATCAGCGATCCGACGGCGTCCACCACCAGGTCCGCCCCGATCCCGGTGACCTCCCGCACCAGGGCCTCCAGATCCTGCTCCCGGGGGTCCACCGTCAGATCGGCCCCAGCCCGGCGGGCGAAGTCCCGCCGGAACGGCGCGATGTCCGCGGCGATCAACACCCCTGCCCCGCTCGCCCGCAGGACCTGGAGGAAGAGCAGCCCGACCGGCCCGCAGCCCAGCACCACTGCCTGCTCCCCCGGATGCAGGCGCGCCAACAAGGTCCCTCCGATCACGGTGGAGAGCACCTCGGCGAAGATCGCCCGCTCCAAAGGCACCTCGTGGGAGATCGGGAACAGGGCCCGGGCCGGGGCCACCGCGTAGGGCGCTAGGCCCCCGTCCCGGAAGATCCCCAGGGTGGTGAAGCCCTCGCAGTGGTTGTAGAGCCCCCGCTGGCAGAAGCGGCACTGGCCGCAGAAAAGGTTCGGCGCCACGGCCACCCGGTCCCCCGGGCGCAGATGGGTCACCGCCGGGCCGACCGCCGCCACGCGGCCGATCACCTCGTGGCCCAGGATCACACCCGGGGTCGCCGGATGGCCCGGGGGCACCTCCAGGATATGCAGGTCCGTCCCGCAGATCCCGCACGCCTCCACCTCCAGGAGCACGTCGTCCGGGTTCCGCAGGGAGGGGGTCGGCCGCTCCTCCAGCGCCCAGCGGCCTTCCCCCTGGTAGACGATCGCCGGCATCCTATCGGCCATGGGTCCCTCCTTCAGGCGACGGCTGCGGCCGCCGGCTCGGCCTCCCGCCTCTCCGGCTGGATGAGGATCTTGGCGTCCACCCGCCGGCGGAGCCGCTCCACCGCCTCCACCGCCCGATCCAGGGGGTAGCGGGCCGTGATGATCCGGGTCATGTCGATGAGGCCGGCGGCCATCATCCGGATCACGCTGGGGAAGATGGCGTCGCCCGAGTGGCCCTGGCTGCCGACGATCTGGCCCCGGCGCACCTGCAGAGTCTCCAGATAGAGCGGCACCCGCTCGGCCGCCCGGCCGATGACGACGATGCGCCCGTTGATGGCCAGGGCCTTCTCCATCTCCGGAAGGGTCCGCGTCGGCGCCCCCGCCGCCTCGACGAAGACGTCGGCCCCCTCCCCGCGGGTGAGGGACCGGACGGCCTCGCTGGGGGCGACCTCGCGGGGGTCGAAGGCGGCGTCGGCCCCCATCTGGAGGGCCATGGCCCGCCGCGGCTCGCTGACGTCGAAGGCGAGCACCTTCCCCGCCCCGGCCGCCCGGGCGAGGGCGATGGCCGCCAGGCCGATGGGCCCCGCCCCGAACACGGCCACATAGGCCCCCGGGCGGAACCCCCCTGCTCGCACGAAAAGGCCGTTATAGGCCACGCTGGTCGGCTCTACCAGAGCGCCGGCCTCGTAGGCCTTCTCCACGTCCCCGAGGCGCTCGGCGATGGCATCGATCTTCCAACAATACTTCGCCTGGACGGCCACGTATTCCGCCATCGCCCCGGGCACCGTGAAGCCCAACTCCTCCAGGTTGGCGCAGTGGTTGAAGAACCCGCTCCGGCACGGCGTGCAGAACCCGCACCACAACATCTCCTCCGAGGCCACCATGTCCCCCGGCCGCAGGCCCTGCACCGCCTTGCCCACAGCCACCACCTCCCCCGAGAACTCGTGGCCGGGGATCACCGGGAACTTCACCAGGCCCGGATACAGGATGTAGCCCTCGGCATCGGTCTCGTAAAAATGCAGATCCGACCCGCACACCCCACAGGCCTTCACCCGGATCACCACCTCGTCCGGGCCGGGGCTCGGATCCGGGACCGTCTGGACGGCGAAGCGGGGATGGCGCCAGACGCTGGCGCCGGTGAGGGCTTTCCCGGTCTCCCGTTCCCAATCCGAGAGGGGATAATCCGGCCGCGGATCCCACGTCGCCTCCACCACCAACGCCTTCATGGCCTTCCCTCCTCGGGCAGGATCGCCCCGCCGGCGATCAGTTCCGCCACGGCCTCGGGCGAGATGTCCCCTTTGCGGAAGTCCCCGATCTTGCGGCCGTGGCTCAGGATCACCAGCCGGTCAGCCACCGGATACACGTGGTAGATGTTGTGGGTGATGAAGATCACTGAGAGGCCTCGCCGGCGGGCCTCCTCGACGTAGCCCAGCACCTTACGGGTCTCCCGGACGGAGAGGGCAGAGGTCGGCTCGTCCAGGATAAGGAGCCGGACCCCGAAATGCACGGCGCGGCCGATGGCGATGGACTGCCGCTCGCCCCCCGAGAGCACGGAGACCGGCTCCCACACCGACCGGACCCGGATGCCGATCTCCTCCAGCACCCGCCGCGTGGTCCGTTCCATCTCCACCATGTCGAGGACGGGCAAGGGGCCGATGAACCGCACCGGCTCGCGCCCCAGGAAGAAGTTGCGGGCGATGCTCATCATCTCCACCAGGGCCAGATCCTGGTAGACCGTTTCGATCCCCAAGGCCCGAGCCTCCCGCGGGGAGCGGAACCGGACCGGCCGTCCGTCGAAGTAGATCTCACCGGCGTCCGGCGGGAGGACGCCGGTGAGGACCTTGATCAGGGTGGATTTGCCGGCCCCGTTGTCTCCCAGCAGGCCCACGACTTCCTGATAGCCGACGGTGAAATCCACACCGGCCAGGGCCTCCACCCCGTCGAAGCGCTTGACGATGCCCCGCATCTCCACCAGCCAACGCCCCTCCGCCATCCCGTCCCTCCTCAGCGCCGCCGGATCCTTAGGTTGATGATCACCGCGACCACCAGGATCAGGCCGATGAAGGCGCGATACCAATAGGCGGGCGCCCCGGCCAGCACCAGCCCGTTGCGGACCATCCCCACGATCAGGGCGCCCAGGACGGTGCCGATCACGCTGCCGTAGCCGCCGGTGAGCAGCGTCCCCCCGGTGACCGTGGCGGCGATGGCCTCCAGTTCCACCCCCTCCCCCCGCAGGGGGTCCACCGAGCCGAAGCGGGCGAACTGGATGATGCCGGCCAACGCGGCCAGCACCGCCGTCAGGACGAAGCCGATCCGCTTGACCCGGTCCACGTCCACCCCCAGGGCCCGGGCGGCCTGGGGGTTGCCGCCGCTGGCGAAGAGGGCGTTGCCGAAGGGCGTGCGGGTGAGGACCACCGTCGCCGCCAGGGCGAGGGCCAGGAACCACAGGGCGGAGGCGTGGAACCCCCCGGGCAGGCGGCCGGAGAGGGCGAAGAAAAGGGCGGAGGTCCCCTCGTAGGCGATGGGGAAGCCACCCGTCACCGCCAGCAACACCCCTCGCCAGAACATCATCGATCCCAGGGTGACGATGAAGGAGGGCAAGCGGCCCCGGGTCACCACCCAGCCGTTCAACGCGCCGATGGCGGCGGCCAGGGCCAGGGCGGCCAGGAAGGCCACCAGATGGGGGGCCCCGGCCCGGGCCATCAGGGCGAAGGCCATGGCCGAGACCCCCAGGACGGAGCCGACGGAGAGGTCGAACTCCCCAGCGATCATCAGGAGGGTGACGCCGATGGCCACCAGCCCCAGTTCGGCGGCGATGGTCATGATCCCCGCCAGGGAGTCCAGCGTCAGGAAGTGGGGGGCAACGGCCGAGAACCCGAGGAAGACCGCCAGGAAGCCAGCCAGCGCCCCCACCTCCGGCGAGCGCCGCAACGCCGCCAGCCGGGCCGCAGGGGCCCGACGGCGGGCCGCCAACGTCGAGGGCGCCTCCACCGTTTCCGGGCCCATCCCGCTTCACCGGATGCCCGCTTTAATCAGCGCCTCAACCAGGCCCACGTTGTCCTTATCCACAAAGCTTGGCCCCGTCAGCACATCGTTGGCCGGCCGCAGCCCGTATTTCTTGTAGAGATAGAGCCAGGTGACGGCCATGTAGCCCTGCAGGTATTGCTGCTGGTCGATGGCGAACAACGTCACCCCCTCCTGGATGGCTGACAGCGTTCCGGGATGCAGATCGAAGGTCCCGTGGAGGACCTTGCCGACCAGGTTGTTCTCCTTCAGGAACTTCACCGCGGGGTCGGTGCCCAGGGGACCCAGGGTGAGGAGGGCGTCGGTGTCCGGGTTGCGGGTGAAGTAGGCCTTGAGGGCCTCCACCGCCTTGGTCGGGTCGGTGCCGATGTCCAGTTTCTCCACCGGCACGTTCTTTTCCTTCATTCCGTCCAGGAAGCCCTGGCAGCGGGCCTCCAGGCCTACGTGGCCGACCTCGTGGATGGCGCACACAGCCCGCTTGGGCGTGCGCACCGCCAGCATGCGCTGGGCCGCCCGGAGCCCGCCCAGGTATTCGTCCATGCCGATGTAGAACAAATAGGGGATCCGCTCCCCCTCCGGACGGGGATCGGCCACGTTGATGGCGATCACGGGGATGCCCTGCTGGATCGCCCGCCGCAGCGGCTCATCCAGCGCCTTGGGGTCGGTGATGGTCACCGCCAGCCCGTCGGGCTTGGCGGCGATGGCGCTGTTGAGCAGGTTCACCAGCTCCTGGATGGAGAACTTCTCCGGCCCGAAGTATTTGGCCTCGACGGGGTAGCGCTGGGCGGCCTCGTTCATCCCCTTGATCACAACCCCCCAGAAGGGATCGGCCGGGCCGCCATGGGAGACGATGTAGAAGGTAAACTCCTTCTTGGCTGGGGCCGGGGTCGGCGGGGCGGCCGGCGCGCAGGCGCCCAGCGCCAGGGCCATGGCGAGGACGACGAGCAGCCCATGGAGCATCCGGCGGGTCATGGCAACCTCCTTTCGTCAAAGGAGAGGGATCGGACAGGGCGCTCCTGCGGGGGCGGCGCGCACGAGGCCCGCTCCACCAGCCGGCAGGGCAGCCGCAGGTGGACGGGCGCCTGCTCCCCCTCCAACAGGCGGAGCAGCAGCCCCATGGCCGTCCGCCCCATCTCATACTTCGGCTGGGCCACGGTGGTCAGCGGAGGCTCCGTATACGCCGCAAAGAGGATGTCGTCGAAGCCGACGACGGAGAGGTCCTCCGGGACCCGCAGGCCGGCCGCCCGGGCGGCCTTCAGGGCCCCGATCGCCGTCATGTCGTTGTAGCAGAAGACCGCCGTCGGCCGCCGGGAGGAGGCCAGCAGCCGCTGCAGCCCCCACTCCCCGCCCTCCGGCCGGCCGTTTCCCTCCACGATCCACTCCGGATCCGGATCGATCCCCGCCGCCGCCAGCATCTCCCGATAACCGGCCAGCCGCTCCCGGTTGGAGCGGGCGGCCGGCGGGCCGGTGATGTAGCCGATGCGGGTGTGGCCGAGGGCCAGCAGATGGGCCATGGCCAGATGGGCTCCCTGCCGGCTGTCAGCGGCCACCGAGTGGAGAAAGGGCCCCTCCCGCTGGTTGTTGATCAGCACGATGGGAACCCCCAGGGCCTCCAGGTGGGGAAGATACAACTCGCCCACCCGCGAGGAGGCCACGATCACGCCCTCGACACGGCTCTCGGCCAGGGCCCGCACCGCCGCCAGTTCCCGATCCGGGTCGGCGTTGGAGGTGGCCAGGAAGAGGCGGTAGCCCGACTCCAGGGCCACCTCCTCCACCCCGCGGACGATCTCGGCCAGGAAGGGATCGGCCAGGGTAGTGATCACCAGGCCGACGATCCCGGTGCGGGCGGTGGCCAGGCTGCGGGCGGCCGCGTTCGGCACGTAGCCCATGCGGGCGGCCAGGCGCCGGATCCGCTCCGCCGTCTGCGGGTTCACCAGGGGGCTGCCCCGCAGCGCCCGCGAGACCGTGGAGTGGGAGACCCCCGCCCGCCGGGCGATGTCCTTGATGGAGATCCGCCGGGGAACGCGCCGGCCCACGGCCCCTCCTTTGCACACGTGTGCAGCCCCCCATTGTATTCAAAACCGAGGAGCTGTCAAGGGGAAGAGGGCTGTTCCGCGCAGCGAGCCAAGGGGTTCCGCAGGCGGCCCCACCAGCCCGCCGGAGTTCACGACGGCCGTGCTATCCTGGAAAGGCGACCTGCGGGAAGGAGGGAGGACCGATGGTGGGGACCCGGCGGATGGATCGGCCGAGGGCATGGGGGGCAATGCCCCTCGAGCCCCTCTGGCTCCTGGTCGTCCTGGCCGCCTTCGGCTTCGTGGTCGCCTTGGTCCCCTTGCCCCCCAACGACTTCTGGTGGCACCTGCGGATCGGGGCCCTGATCGTCGCGGAGCGGCGCCTCCCGGCGGCCAACATGTTCGGCTGGACCCTCCCCGCCGAGGCTCCTTTCACCTATGGGGCGTGGTTGGGGGAGGTCCTGCTCTACCTGCTCTACCGCGCCGGCGGGCTTCCTCTGGTGATCTTCGTCCGCAACGGGCTCGCCCTTCTCGCCTTCGGGCTGGTGGGGCTGGAGGCCCGGCGCCGCAGCGGCTCCTGGCGCCTGGCCGCCCTGGCCACCGCCCTGGCCGCCGGCATGGCCCTCAACAACTTGATCGTCCGGCCCCAGATCTGGTCGTGGCTGCCCTTCCTGGCTTTCTACCTTTTACTAACCCGCTACCGCGAAGGACGCCTGTCCCCCCGATGGCTGTTCGTCCTTCCCCCGCTGATGGCCTTCTGGGTCAACGCCCACGGGGCCTTCGTCCTCGGCCCCGTCCTCCTGGGCCTGATCGGGCTGGGCGTGGGCATGGAGCGGCTGGGAGGACGCCGGGCCGGCGCCCCGCCGCTGGGGCCCCTGGTGGGGAGCGGGCTGCTGACCGGGCTGGCACTGCTGCTCAACCCCCAAGGGCCCCGCATCCTGGGCTATGTCCACCGTTTGCTCACGGACCGCCCCAGCCAGACCCTGGTGGTCGAGTGGGCCTCCCCGACGCCGCATGGCGTCGCCAACGTCCTTTTCTATCTCAGCATCCTGATCCTGATCCTGGCCCTGGCCGGCTCCCGCCACCGCCTCGCGCCGGCCGAGCAGATCCTGCTCCTCGCCTTCCTCTGGCTGGCCTGGAGCGGGCAACGCTATGTGATCTGGTTCGGGATGGTGGCCATGCCCATGCTGGCCCATCTGCTGGCCGGGTGGCTGCCGCCGTGGCCATGGCCCCCTCCCCCACCCCGCCGGCTGAACACCGGCCTGGCTATCACCCTCTTCCTGCCGGTCCTCGCCGCCCAGCCCTGGTGGGTGGAGCGCCTGCCCTTGCCCGCCGCCTACTGGAAACAGGTCTGGCGGGGCAGCCCCGCCGGGCCCCTGGTGGGCGTCGAGACGCCGGTCTACGCGGCAGAATACCTGCGCGCGCATCCCGGCGGCCGGCTCTTCAACGAGATGGGCTACGGCAGTTATCTGATCTGGGCCCTGCCGGGGGAGAAGGTCTTCGTGGACCCGCGGGTGGAACTTTACCCTTACGAACTCTGGCTGGACTACCTGCGGATCTCCCAGGCGGTCCGCCACCCGGCCCTCCTGGACCACTACGGGATCGATCGCGTGCTCCTGGACAAGGTCCTTCAGCCGGAACTGGCGCGCGCCCTCGCGGAGGACCCCGGTTGGGAGAAGGAATACGAGGACGCCCGGGCGCAGATCTGGCGGCGGAAGGCCCCGCCGTGAGCCGCCCCGCAGGCCTCCGCTCCCCTCATCCCCAGTGCCCCCGGGCGACGTTCACGAGATCCGCCAGCAACCCGAAGGCGGTCTGCATGGGCTCCGGCTCGTGCTCGATCAGGGTGAGTTGTTTGAGGGTGTCGGTGCGCAGCGTGATCACCGAGGAGGTCCCGCGCACGTGGGCCAACAGATCCTCCAGGGGGACCGCCTCGGGGGCCACCCGCGCCCTCACCTGACCGTCCTCCGTTCGCTCTGCCGAGCACACCAGTTTGATCCGGCGCCCCGCCCGCCGGGCCGCCTCCAGGTCCGCCGGGCCGATCCCCCGGATCCCCTCCCGCTGCACCTGATCCGGCCGCAGGTCCGCCTCCATCCACACGTTGGCCAACACGCAGGTCTTGACCGCCGCGTCCCATCCATCGATATCATTCGATGGATCTGCCTCGGCGATGCCGATGGCCTGGGCCTGGCGCACCGCCTCCTCGAACGAAAGGCCTTCCTCCATCCGGGTGAGGATGAAGTTGGTGGTGCTGTTGAGGATGGCCCGGAAGCCCTGGATGCGGGTCGCCGGGAGCCCCTCGCGGACCATGCTGAACAGCGGGGCACCGTCCATCACCGTGGACTCGAACAGGAAGGCCCGGCCCCGGGAGCGGGCCAGGTCTCGCAGGGCCCGGTAGGCGAAGGCCAGCGGGCCCTTGTTGGCGGTCACCACGTGCCGGCCGGATTCCAAGGCAGCCCGTACATGGTCCGTGGCCGGCTGGCCGGTCCGCGGGTCCAGGACGGTGATCTCCACCACCACGTCGGCCGGGCACCGCTCGATGAAGGCGATGGTCTCCGCCGGCGCGGGGCTCCGGCTCAGGGGGCTCAGGCCTCCCCCCTCCTCCACCGCCCGCAGGGCGGCGGCCAGGTCTAGGCCCTCCGGATCCCACGCGGCGCCCCGCCGGGCGGTGATGATGCCGGTGACCCGGATCGCCAGCCCGTGGCGTTGCTGGATCTCTGCATCCTTGCGCAGCAACAGGCGGGCGAAGGCCCGGCCCACCGCCCCGAACCCGATCAACGCCACCCGCTGGACCATCGGCGCCATCGGTCTCCTCCTGAGGGAAGATGGGGATGCGCGATCGCCACCGAGTTTAACCGGAACCCGCCCGCAGCGCACCGTTCCTCCACGGATCCCGATCCCGGCTAAAATGGAGGCAGAAGAGGCCTCCGGGGAGGTGTGCCATGGCCCGGACCCATCTGTTCCCGCTCCCCCGGCGATCACACCTTCTTCCGGGAAGACATCTGCGTCCCCCTGGAGAGGTGGTCGATCGGCCCAACTGGATCGTCACCGCTTATCTCCCGCTGAGCATCTCCCGGTGAGCGTCGGCCGGGATGAGCCCGAAGGCCATGGATCGGGTGGCTTGGGTGGGGGAGGCGTTGAAACGGCGGGGCTGGCGGCTGGCGGTGGCGGAGTCGTGCACCGGCGGCCTGCTGGGCCACCGCCTGACGAACGTCCCGGGCAGCTCCGCTTACTTTCTGGGCGGCGTGATCGCCTACTGGAACGAGATCAAAACCCGCCTCCTCAACGTCCGGGAGGAGACCCTGGCCCGCTTCGGGGCCATCAGCCCGCAGGCCGCCCAGGAGATGGCGGAGGGCGTCCGCCGCCTGTTCCAGGCCGACCTCGCCCTCGCCATCACCGGCGTCGCCGGCCCGGACCCGGAGGAGGGCAAACCCCCGGGAGAGATCTACGTGGCCCTGGCCGGCCCGCAAGGGATCCAGGTGCGCCGCGTCACCGGCGGCTCCGACCGCCAAGAGAACAAAGCCCGCGCGGTGGAAGCAGCCCTGGAGCTCCTGGAGACCGCCCTGGAGGAACCCGCCGAGGCGTAAGATCATCGTCCATCCGTGCTCAGGAGGCACGACCCCTATGGGATTCCGCTGCGCCATCATCGGCGCCGGCATGCAGGGCACGGCCGCGGCCTACGACCTGGCGCGCTTCGGGGAGGCGGAGGGGATCTGGCTGGCCGACCGGGACCCGGAGCGAGCCCAGCAGGCTGCCCGCCGCCTGAACGCTCTGCTGGGACGACCCATCGCTTACGGGGTGACCCTGGACGTCCGCGACGAGGCGACGCTGGTCACGTTCCTGCGGCCGATGGATGCGGCCGTCAGCGCGGTCCCTTATCACCTCAACCCGCGCGTTGCCCGTGCCGCGTTGCAGGCCCGAACCTCCCTGGGCGACCTGGGCGGCCACACCCCTACCACGTGGGAGATCCTGGCCCTGGACGAGCCCGCCCGCGAGGCCGGCGTCTCCCTCATCCCGGATTGCGGCCTGATGCCGGGCCTGGGCAACACGCTGGCCGTCTACGCCATGCGCCAGATGGACCGGCCCCGCCACGTCCGCATCTGGTGCGGCGGGCTCCCCCAACGGCCGAGGGGGCCCCTGGGCTACCGGCTCTTCTTCCCCATCGCCGGGCTCACCGCCGAATACACCGGCAAGGCCACCTTCCTCCGCGGCGGGAAGATCGTGGCAGTGGACGCCCTGAGCGAGCCGGAGGCGGTGACCTTCCCGCCGCCGGTGGGAACCTGCGAGGCCTTCGTGACCAGCGACGGTGCGCTACCCGGGGCACCTGGAGCGCGTCCGCCTCCTGGCGGACCACCGGATGGCCCGCGGCGAGATGCCCCGCGGGGCGGTGCCGCTGGAGCGGGCGGTGGACCCCGAGCGGTTCGTGGCCGAATGGCTCCGCCGCGGCATCCCCATCCAGCAAACGGTGCGACGCCCACTGGGCGCCTGAGGATCCGGCTTCTTCCGGGAAGACGCCGAAAGGAGGGGCGAATGCTGCTGCCGTTCCTCAGCGCGGACGAGATCCGTCGGGCCCTGCCGATGCGGGAGGCCGTCGCCGCGATGCGCGAGGCCTTCATCGCCTTCAGCAGCGGCCAGGCCCACATCCCCCAGCGGCTGCAGATCCCCATCCCGGAGCAGGACGGGGTGGCCCTGTTCATGCCCGGCTACCTTCCCCCCCACGACCTGGGGGTGAAGATCGTCTCGGTCTTCCCCCGCAACACAGCCCGCGGCCGGCCGACGATCCATGCCCTGGTGGTGATGCTGGATCCGGAGACCGGCGCGCCGATGGCGTTGCTGGACGGGACGTTTCTCACGGCGTGGCGCACCGGAGCCGCCTCCGGCCTGGCCACCGACCTCCTGGCCCGGCCGGAGGCCAGCGCCCTGGCCCTCATCGGCGCCGGCGCCCAGGCCCGGACGCAACTGCTGGCCGTCTGCGCCGTCCGGCCCATCCGCCGGGTGCGGGTTTACAGCCGCACCCCCGAGCGGGCCCGGGCCTTGGTGGAGGAGATGCGGGGCCAGGACGGCGTCCCGGAGGACATCGCGGTGGCGCCCACCCCCGAGGCGGCGGTGGCGGAGGCGGAGATCGTGTGCACGGCCACCAACGCCGCCCAGCCGGTGTTCGACGGCCGCGCCCTGCGGCCGGGGACCCACATCAATGCCATCGGGTCCTTCACCCTGGAGATGCGGGAACTGGACGAGACGGTCTTCCGGCGGGCCTCCCGCGTGGTGGTGGATTCCCGGGCGGCCGCCCTGGCGGAGGCAGGCGAGATCGTCCACGCCATCCGGCAGGGGGTCCTGCGGGAGGCGGACCTGATCGAACTGGGGGAGGTTGCCGCCGGGCGGCGGCCCGGCCGCCAAGGGCCGGAGGAGATCACCGTCTTCAAGTCCGTCGGCCTCGCCGTCCAGGACCTGGTGGCAGCCCGCTGGGCTCTCCAGCGCCGGGGTCGGTGACGCCCCTCGGGAGGGAGGAGGCCGGGATGGATCTGCGGGGACGAGTGGTGCTGGTGACCGGGGCGGGGCGCCGGCTGGGCCGGGCCATCGCCCTGGGGCTGGCCCAGGCCGGCGCCCACATCGCCGTCCATTATCATCGTTCGGCGGAGGAGGCCCGGGAGACAGCGGAGCAGATCCGGGCCCTGGGGGTCGACGCCGAGACCTTCGCGGCGGACCTGCGGGAGGTCGATCGAATCCCGGGGCTGATCGAGGCGGTGGTGCGTCGGTTCGGGCGGCTGGACGGGCTGGTGAACGGGGCAGCGAGCATGCAGGCGGATCGCTGGCATGAGGTGACCCCAGCGCGGTGGGACGAGGTCATGGCCCTCAACCTGCGGGCGCCGATGTTCTGCGCCCAAGCCGCCGCACGCCATATGGAGGAGGGCGTGATCATCAACCTTGTCGACGGCTCTGTCCTTCGGCCGTGGCCGGATTATCTGGCCCACAGCGTCTCCAAAGCCGGCCTGGTGGCCCTCACCCGGGCCCTGGCCCTGGCCCTGGCGCCCCGCATCCGGGTCAACGCGGTCCTCCCAGGCCCTGTCCTCAAGCCGGTCCACTGGGAGGAAGCGCGCTGGGCACGGCTGCTCCGAAGGGTCCCCATGGGCCGGGCCGTGCGCCCCGAAGGGGTCGCTCACGCCGTGCGCTACCTGATGGAGGCCGACGACATCACCGGCCTCGTCCTGGTCGTGGATGGTGGGCATCATCTGACATAAAATAAAAATTAAGGCCGCCGGGGAACAACCCGGGGCCGTGGCATCGCTGGAGGCGAAGGCCTTCGTTCTCAACCTGTCAAACGAAGGAGGGACCCATGGGCGATCGCAAGGCAGCGATCCGAGCGCATCTGGAGCAGACCCGTGCGGAGGTGCTGGAGATTGCCTCCCGAATCCGGGGGGACGACTGGGAGAAACCCGTGCAGGGGGAGCCCGGGAAATGGACAGCCCGCCAGGTGCTCGCCCACCTGGCCGCCGCCGAGATCGGCCAGATGTCCCGCATCCAGCGGGTCCTGGCCGGCGAGCGCTATATGCCGGAGGGCTTCAACCTGGACCTCTGGAACGAACGCCAGGTCCAGAAGCGCGAGGGCCAGACGCCGGAGGATCTCCTCAAGGACCTGGAGGCCTCCCGCCAGGCCTTGCTGAACCTTCTGGATTCCCTCACGGAAGAGCAACTGGACATCGAGGGCCAGCACGCCATGGGGGCGATGATGACGGTGGAGCAGATGTTCTACCACATCGGGAACCACGAACGCGACCACGCCGCCGAACTGCGGCGGGCCCTCCCCGCCTAGGCCGCGGGGCCCGCGGGCGTGGAAAACCGATGTCGGTGGGCGGGGGGCGGCCCTCCCTCATCCCGCCGGCTGCCCGCGGGCCCGCTCCTCCTCCACCAGCACCCGGCGCAGGACCTTGCCCACCATCGACTTGGGCAGTTCGTTCCGGAACTCGATGTGGCGTGGGATCTTGTACGGAGCCAGCCGGTCCCGGCACCACTCCCGGATCTCCTCGACCGTCGCCGTCTGGCCCTCGTGGAGCACCACCCAGGCCTTCACCGCCTCCCCCAGGTGGGGATCCGGGATGCCGGCCACGGCCACCTCTTTGATCTTGGGATGCTGGGCCAGGACCTCCTCCACCTCCCGCGGCCAGACCTGGTAGCCGCCCGGCTTGATCACTTCCTTCTTGCGGTCCACGATGTAGAAGTAGCCGTCCTCATCCATGCGGGCGATGTCGCCGGTGTAAAGCCAGCCGTTCCGGAGGGTGTTCGCCGTCTCCGTGGGCCGGTTCCAGTAGCCCTGGAACACCTGCGGGCCCCGCAGCACCAGTTCCCCGATCTCCCCGGGCGGCAGCTCGGTCACCCCATCCTCCAGGCTGACGATCTTAGCGTCCACGTCCGGGAGCGGGATCCCGATGCTCCCCTCCTTGTTCACGCCGTAGAGCGGGTTGCAGTGGGTGGCCGTTGGGGCTTCCGAGAGGCCGTAGCCCTCCACCAACTTCGCCCCGGTGATCTCCTCGAAGCGCCGCTTGATCTCCAGGAGCAGCGGGGCCGCCCCGGAGATGCAGCCGCGGATGGTGCGCAGATTGTATTTGCCCGCCTTCACATCCGGATGGTTGTTGATGGCGTTGTAGAGGGTGGGAACGCCCGGGAACATCGTCACCCGGTAACGCTGCAGCCCATCCAGCAACGTAGGCAGGTCCCGCGGGTTGGGGACCAGGACCAGCGTGGCGGCGGACTGCATGGCCAAGCCCAGGGCCACGATCATGCCGTAGGCGTGGAAGAGGGGCAGCGCCCCCATTACCACCTCCTGGCCGTCCCGGATCTGGGGATCCCACGCCCGCACCTGGAGGACGTTGGCCACGATGTTGCGATGAAGGGCCACCGCTCCCTTCGAAAGCCCCGTGGTCCCGCCCGTATACTGGAAGATCGCCACATCGTCCGGCCCCACCTCCACCGCCGGGCGCTGCTCCGGCCGGTAGCGCCGCAGCAAGTCCTGGAACCACACATCGGCATCGCGCAGGGCCACCCGGTCTCCTTCCTTCCGCTCCCGGGCCAGGGTGTAGAGGACCTTCAGGAGGGGGCTCATGTATTCCTTGATGTGGGTGACCACAACCCGTTTCACCGAGGTGTTGGCCTGGATCCCCTTCACCCGCTCGTAGATCCGGCTGAGGACGATGGCCACGGTCGCCCCGCAGTCGGCCAGTTGGTATTCCAGCTCCCGAGGGGTGTAGATGGGGTTGGTCGCCACCACGACGCCGCCGATCTTCTGCACCGCGAAGTAGGCGATGACGAACTGGGGGGTGTTGGGCATGATCAGCGCGACGCGGTCCCCTTTGCGGACCCCCAGTTCGTGGTGGAGGGCGGCCGCCAGGCGGTCGGAAAGGGCGTTCAGTTCCCGGTAGGTCATCGTGCTCCCGGCGAACCCTTGATGCGCCGGCTTGAAGAGGAGGGCGGGGCGATCCGGGAACCGCTGCGCGGAGTCCTCGAGGAAACGGAAGAAGGGGATGGGGGGATATTGTAAGGAACGTGGAACGCCAGGATCATAGAAGCGATACCAGGGACGCTCCATAGTCGCCTCCTGTTGAGCACGGGCTCCTCTATCATTGTGGCCGGGGGCGACAGCACTGTCAAGAGGCTTTACGACCGGATCACCTGAAGACGAACCCCCTCGCCTACCGCCGGCTTATCGCAGCTTCAGAGGAGGCCATCGACGCCCTGCGCCGGCACCTAAACTGCGGGATTCCCAGCACTGAGGTTCAAGCGGCCAAGGCCATCTTGGAGGCCACCCTGCGGCTATTGGTCCGGTCCGTGATCGCGTGCTCGCCCGGCTGCCCTTCCTGCGGTCGCCGGGCCGGGCGGCCGTGGCCGTGTTCCTGGTCGTCCTCGCCCCGTGGGCGATCATCGCCTGCCGGCCCGCCGCAGCGCCGAATGTTTCAGTTCCGACTGCCACCGTAAGCCCCCAGTTGTCCCCCACCGCCCCGGCCGGTGGCTACACGATTCGCGTTGCGTTGGATGAAAGGGGTTGTGGTGACCCGCCGTCGCAGGCAACGACGAGCTGTGACTATACTTGGGTGGAATAAAGGCCAGGCGGCATGTGGCGAAGGAGGA
>NZ_PSLG01000024.1:23833-29451 GCF_040289485.1 Thermoflexus sp. | reverse complement strand
GTTCGCCGAGGTGGCCCTGGCCGCTGCCGAGTTGCATCTGGTGGTCCGCCGCCTGTTCCACGCTGCCGGCCTGCCGGTGCTCAGCCTGCCGCCCTCGGCCCTGGCCGAGGCGGCGGGAGGCCAGCCGGCCGCCATCGCTGTGCGGCCCTTCCAGCAGGCGTGGGCCGTCGGCCTGATCCCCCTGACCTATGGGGATGTGGTCTTCGATCGGGAGCGGGGGGCGGCCATCCTCTCCACCGAGGCGGTGTTCGATGCCCTGCTGGAGGCCCTCCGTCCGACCCGCATCCTGCTGGTCGGAGAGGTCCCCGGCGTTCTACGGGACGGCCCGGAGGGCCGTCGGGTGATCCCCCATCTCACCCCGGCGCGCTTCGCGGAGATCGCCGCCGCCGTCGGTGACTCCCATGGGGTCGACGTGACGGGGGGGATGCGGGCCAAACTGGAACTGGCCTTCCGTTGGGTGGTCCGTCTCCCGGACCTCGAGGTGTGGATCCTCTCGGGGCGGCGCCCCGGCGCGCTGCGGGAGGCCCTCCTCTTCCCCGAGCGGATCCGCGGCACCCGTATCACCCTCCGATAGCCGCTTTTCGGCCCTCGCTTTCTGCGTCCAGACCCTCCCTCCAGGTTATACTTAAAAGAGGCGGCGATGGATCGCCGCCGCGGGCGGGAACCGCGGGGACGAAGGAGGACCTCCTTGGACAACAAGACGGTGCGCCTGACGGCGCTGGCCTCGTGCGCCGGTTGAGCCAGCAAGATGGGCCCGGAGGCCCTGGCGCACGTGCTGCGCCGTCTCCAAGCCCTGTTGCCCCCGGTGCCCCAGCCGGCGGTCCTCGCTGGCCTGGAGGCGCCGGACGACGCGGCGGTCTACCTCCTGGACGAGGACGTGGCCCTCGTCCAATCCACGGACTTTTTCCCGCCCGTCGTCGACGATCCTTATGCCTACGGGGCCATCGCCGCTGCCAACGCCATGAGCGACGTCTACGCCATGGGCGGCGAGGTCCGCTTCGCCCTGAACCTGGTGGCCTTCCCGGAGACCTTGGATCCGGAGATCCTGGTCCAGATCCTGAAGGGGGCGGCCGACAAGGTGGCGGAGGCCGGCGGGGTGATCCTCGGCGGCCACACGGTGACCGATCGGGAGCCCAAGTTCGGCCTGGTGGTCACGGGCGTGGTCCACCCGCAGCGGGTGTTGCGCAAGGGAGGCGCCCGCCCGGGGGACGTGTTGGTGCTGACCAAGCCGCTGGGCTCGGGAGTGATCACCACGGCTTTGAAGCGGGACCAGGCCCGCCCGGAGGAGGTGGACGAGGCCATCGCCTGGATGGTCCGCCTCAACCAGGTCGGGGCCCGTCTGGCGGTGAAGGCCGGGGCCCACGCGGCCACCGACGTGACAGGCTTCGGGCTGTTGGGGCACGCGTGGGAGATGGTGGCGGCCTCGGGGGTAGGGTTGACCCTGGAGGCCGGCCGGATCCCGTGGCTGACGGGGGCACGCCGGTGTGCGGAGCAGGAGGCCTTCGCGGGCGGGCTGTGGCGGAACCGGGAGTATTACCAGCGGCACGTGCGCACGGCGGAGGGGGTGGACGAGATCACCGAGCTGCTGCTCTATGACCCCCAGACCTCCGGCGGGCTGCTGCTGGCCTTCCGCCCCCAGGACGCAGAGACCTTCTGCGCCCGCATGGCCGACGCCGGCGAGGCGGCCTGGGTCATCGGGCGCTTCGAGGGGGAGCCGGAGATCCGGGTGCGTCCGTGACCGGGGGGATCGGCTATGGCGGAGCCGATGGTTCCCTTCGAGGAGATCCCGCACACGGCCGACTGGGCGTTGCGGGCCTACGGGCGGACGTTGCCGGAGCTGTTCGCCAACGCTGCCCGGGGGATGTATAGCCTGCTGCTCGATCTGGAGGCCCTGGGGGAGGAGGAGGAGCGGGAGGTGATGGTGGAGGCCGCCAGCCTGGAGGGGCTGCTGGTGGCCTGGCTCAACGAGCTGATCTACCTCACCGAGCGGGAGCGCCTGGCCTTCAAGCGGTTCGAGATCCGGGAGTTGATCCCGCCGGATCCGGGGGATCCGGAGCCCAACGGCCGGCTGCGGGCGGCCGCCTTCGGGGGCCGGGCGGAGGCGCTGCGCAAATACATCAAGGCGGTGACCTATCACAACGTGGCCATTCAACATCAGGACGGGCGTTACATGGTGGAGCTGGTCTTCGACGTTTGAGAGGCTGCGTAGGGAGGAGGAGCCATGGCGCGGGAGATCCGCAAGCAGGATTTCCGGCGGATCGGCGAGTATCTGTGGGAGCTGCCTAAGGAGTTCGATCCGCGGATGAACGTCCCCGTCCGCATCTACGCCGACGAGGAGCTGCTGGAGGACGCCCTGGGGGATCTGTCGGTCCACCAGGCGGTGAACGTGGCGTCTTTGCCGGGCTTGGTGGGCTACGTGGTGGTGATGCCCGATGTGCACCAAGGCTACGGCATGCCGGTGGGGGGGGTGATGGCCAGCCAGGTGCCGGGCGGGATCATCTCGCCGGGAGCGGTCGGCTACGATATCAACTGTGGCGTCCGCCTGCTGGCGACCAACCTCACCTATGAGCAGATCGCGCCGCACCTGGCGGAACTGGCGACGCGGATCTATCACAACTGCCCCAGCGGTGTGGGCTCCGAGGGGCACGTTCCCCTCACGGCCCGACAACTGGACGAGGTGCTGGCGGAGGGGGCGCGTTGGGCCCTGCGCCATGGCTATGCCCGGCCGGAGGACCTGGAGCACACCGAGGAGTTCGGTTGCATGCCCAACGCGGACCCCGACAAGGCGACCCCCAAAGCCAAGGAGCGGGGGAAGGACCAGTTGGGCACCCTGGGCGCGGGGAATCATTTCATCGAGGTCGACGTGGTGGACGAGATCTTCGATCCGGCGGGCGCTGAGCGCATGGGCCTCTTCGAGGGCCAGGTGGCGGTGCAGATCCATTGTGGCTCCCGGGGCTTCGGCCATCAGATCTGCACCGATTACCTGCAGCGCTTCGAGCGCGTGATCCACAAATACGGCATCAAGTTGCCCGACAAGGAACTCATGTGCGCGCCCATCGACAGCCCGGAGGGCCAGGACTACCTCAAGGCCATGGCCTGCGCGGCCAATTTCGCCTTCTGCAATCGTCAGATCCTCGCCCACCATATCCGCAAGAGTTTCGAGGAGGTCCTCAAGCCCAAGGGGATCGCCCATGACATCTGGCAGGTCTACGACATCGCCCACAACATGGGCAAGATCGAGACCCACGAGATCAACGGCCAGCGCATGCAGGTGTGTGTCCATCGCAAGGGGGCCACGCGGGCGTGGGGGCCGGGGGCACCGGGCCTGCCCAAGAAATACACCGACATCGGGCAGCCGGTCCTGATCCCCGGCTCCATGGGCACGGCCTCGTATGTGCTGCTGGGGACCCCAGGGTCGATGCAGCAGACTTTCGGCAGCACGTGCCACGGGGCCGGCCGGGTGATGAGCCGCGCCCAGGCCAAGCGAGAGATCCGTGGGGAGCGGCTGAAGGCCGAACTGGAGGGACGGGGCATCGTGGTCCGCGCCGGCTCCATGGCCGGCCTGGCTGAGGAGGCTCCCCAGGCCTACAAGGACGTCAGCCGGGTGGTGGAGGTGGTCCACCACGCGGGGATCGCCAAGAAGGTCGCGCGGCTGCGCCCCATCGCCGTGATCAAAGGCTGAGCGCCCTTCCCGGGCCCCGCAGGGCCCGCCGGCGGAGGGGCGGGAGGTTCCGATGGACATTGAGATCCAAGGGATCCGGGTGGATCCGCGCCTGTTGGAGGCGCGTCCGGTCCAGCGGTGCGGCCCGGCCTATTGCCGGGGACGCTGTTGTGCCTACGGGGTTTGGGTCCGCGTGGAACAGCGGGACGAGATCCTGCGCCACGCCGAGCAGATCAAACGGGTGCTGCCGCCGGATCGCTGGGATGAGGGCCGGTGGTTCGATCCCGAGCCGGAATGGGACGACACCCCGCCGGCGGGCTACTGGGTGGGCACGGCGGTGATCGAGAACCCCGCCCATCCGGCGGGACAATCCTGCATCTTCCTGCTGGACGACGGCCGGTGCGGGCTGCAGGTGGCCGCCCAGGAGGCCGGGCTGCATCCATGGGCCCTTAAACCGCTCCACTGCGCCCTGTACCCCCTCACCCTGTGGGAGGGGCAGCTGATCCTGGACGACGAGAACGAACTCTACGCCGAGGCCTCCTGTCAGCAGCCGGCGCCGGAGGCCCGCCCGCTGTTCCTGGTCTTCGATGAAGAGGTCAAATGGGTGCTGGGGGAGGAGGGGTTCCAGCGCCTGCTCGCGCTCTATCAGGCCCGCTATGGAGACGAAGGATCTGCTCCGCTTGGAGGCGTATGATTACGAGCTCCCGCCGGATCGCATCGCCCAAGCCCCAGTCGAGCCCCGCGATGCCTCGCGGTTGATGGTGGTCCACCGGGCCGACGGGCGCATCGAGCATCGGATCTTCCGGGAGATCGGGGAATACCTGCGCCCGGGGGACCTTCTGGTGTTCAACGACACGCGGGTGATCCCGGCGCGCCTCTTCGCCGTCAAACCCACCGGGGGACGGGTGGAGATCCTGCTGGTGCGCCGCGAGGCGGAGGATCGGTGGTGGGCGCTGGTGCGCGGGCGCCATATCCGCCCGGGCCTGCGGCTGGCGCTGCTCTCTGGCGACCGGCCGGTGGGGATCTTCGCCGAGGTGGAGGCGGAAGGGGTGGGCCCGCTGCGGCGGCTCCAGTTCTCCGCGCCCATCGAGGGCCACCTGGACCGGCTGGGGGTCATCCCCCTGCCGCCTTACATCCGACGGCCCCTCCACGACCCCGAGCGCTATCAGACGGTCTACGCCCGTGTCCCGGGGTCGGTGGCGGCGCCCACCGCGGGCCTGCATTTCACCCCCGAGTTGCTGGCCCGCCTGCGCCAGCAGGGGATCCGCTTTGCCTTCGTCACCCTGCACATCAGCCTGGACACCTTCCGCCCGGTGGAGGCGGCGGACGTCCGCGCCCACAAACTGCACCGGGAGTGGTGCTCCCTCTCGGCGGAGACGGCGGCCCAGATCAACCGGACCCGCCTGGAGGGCGGTCGGATCGTGGCGGTGGGCACCACCGTGGTGCGGGTCCTGGAGACGGCCGCCCGCTACGGGCTGGGGTGTTCCCCCGAGGCCGTCTGCCCGGGGCAGGTGGTAGGCCCCTTCGAGGGGGAGACGGATCTTTACATCTATCCGGGCTTCACCTTCCGGGCCGTTGATGCCCTGATCACCAACTTCCATCTCCCCCGGTCCACCTTGCTGCTTCTGGTGGCCGCCTTCATGGGCTACGAGCGGATGCGCCAGGCCTACGCCGTGGCCATCGCCGAAGGCTACCGGTTCTATTCGTTCGGGGACGCCATGCTCATCCTCTAGTTCCGCGCGCAAGGTCCTCCGTGCGCTGGCCGCCTTTGATCCCCGCCCGCTTCCTGCGGCGCCTCAACCGATTCGTTGTCGAGGTCCGGTTGGGGCGGCGGCGCGCCCTGGCCCATCTGCCGAACTCCGGCCGTCTGCACGAACTCCTGGTCCCTGGCTATCCGGTGTGGCTGGCCCGGCGCGAGGGCCTCCGCCGGACCCGCTACGACGTCCAGTTGGTGGCC
>NZ_PSLG01000024.1:0-23762 GCF_040289485.1 Thermoflexus sp. | reverse complement strand
GGGGGGGCAGCTGCCGCTGCTCCGGACCTACGCCCGCCTGATCCCGGAGGTGCCCCTGGCGGGGAGCCGCGTGGATTTCGGCCTGGTAGGGCCGGAGGGGGCGGCCTACGTGGAGGTGAAGAGCGTGACGCTGGTGGTGGACGGGGTCGGCCGCTTCCCGGACGCCCCGACGGAGCGCGGACGGCGGCACTTGGACGCCCTGAGGGCGGCGGCCCGGGAGGGGGCGCGGGCCCTGGTGGTCTTTGTCGTGCAGCGGCCGGACGCCGTGGCCTTCCGCCCCCACGACGGGGCCGACCCCGCCTTCGGCCGGGCCCTGCGCCAGGCCATCGCGGATGGGGTGCTCGTCTGGGCCTATCGCTGTCACGTTTCCTTGGAGGAGATCCGCCTGGCGGACCCGATCCCCGTCCTCCTGGATTCGTGATCCCTCAGCGAGGTCGACGCCCATGGACCGCAAGCCGTATCGGGTCGTCGGGGTCTGGGTGGATCGCTACCGCTATCGCTGGTTCGGGATGCTGGAAGTGGAGGGGGAGGCGGGGCGGCTGCGCCTGCCGATGACCGGGGCGGTGGCCCAGTGGTTCCGGCCAGGGGAGACGGTCCTCCTCGCCCTCCGCCCGGAGGCCGATCCTCAGGCCCTCACCTTCGAGGCCTATGCGCTGTGGCGGCCGGTGGAGGCGGAAACGGTCCCTGTCTGGCCCCTCTTTCAGGAGACGTTCGTCCTCGAGCGGGGCTCGCCCCTCTCCCCAACCCCCCTCTATCGCTACACCGTCCGAGCCCGGGAGGCCGGCCTGGAGTCCGATTACGAGGCCATCGTGGATCTGGAGCAGCACCATTACGCCTCAGAGGCGGAGGTCCTGGCCCGCTGGTGGTGCCCCGAGGACTGAACCTGGGCCGAGGCCAACGTGCGGCCCCTCTGTCCCCGATGCCGGCGGCCCATGCGCTTCGGCGACCTCAAGGACGCCACCCGGGCTTCCCGTTTCCTGGTGCTCACGCTCGCGGAGCGCATGCCCTACGAGCCCCTCTACATCGGCTACGTGCGCATCGATCCGCCCATCCCGCTCATGCACCGCCGCCTGCCGGATGGGACGGTGCAGCCGAACCTGCGCCAGGCCATCTTCCCGGCCGAGTGGTTCGAGCTCCCCTTCTGGCCGGAGCGCTACGAGGAGGACCTGCAGCGGGAGCGGCCGGGGATCTCCCCCTTCGACCTCTGGTGGGAGTCCCAGGAGATCGCCCTGGGCGTGTGCGACACCCGGGCCGCCCGCCTGGCCCGGGTGGTGGTGCACCCGGACTACCGGGCGGACGGTCTGGGGCGGCTGGCCCTGCAGGCGGCCGTGGCCTGGATCCGCGAGCGGCGGATCCCGGAGATGCGCCGGCCCAAAGCCGTCGTCGAGACGGTGGCGCAGATGGCCCGTTACAATCCGTTCATGGAGCAGGCGGGGTTCCGTTACGTCGGTGAGACCGCCTCCGGCCGCCCCGTGTTGATGTTGCCCTTGGAGGAAGAGGCCGCCCGCTGCCTGGAGCAGTTCTACGAGACCGATCCGGTGGCCCGCACCCATGGAGGCCGGCTGTATCGTCCCGCCTTCCGCCCGGTGGACCCGCTGGCCGGCCCCATCCGCCTGCGCCACGTGACCTATCGCTACGAGAGCACCTTGCGCCTGGCGGGCATGGCCTGCCCCCTCCAGGACCTGTTGGAGGCCTTTGGGGTCCACGACCGGGTGATCCAGAAGATCGTGCTCAAGGACCTCTCGCTCACCCTGTTCCCGCGCCAGGTGGTTGCCCTGGTGGGCGCCTCTGGGGCAGGGAAGACCACGCTGTTGCGCTTGATCTACGGGGCCGCCGTCGGGCATCGTCATCCCTTCTACCGGCCTCAGGTGGGGGCCATCGAGATGCCCGGGAACGTGCGGGTGGCGGCGTATCTGCCGGGGGAGGTGGAGCCCGACTTTGGGGACGGGACGGTGCTGGAGGTCATCTACCGGCTCACCGAGGACGAGGTGCTGGCCGTCGAGGTCCTGAACGTGGCCGGGATCGCCGACGCGGTCCTCTACCGGGCCCGTTTCCACGAGCTCTCCACCGGCCAGAAGGAGCGGGCCCGCATCGCCTATCTGCTGGCGACGCGCCCGAACCTCCTCTTGATCGACGAGTTCGCCGCCCACCTGGACCCTCAGATGGCGCTGCGGGTGGCCCGCAAGGTGGCGGCCCTGTGTCGTCAACACGGCATCACCCTCATCGCCGCCACCCACCGCCCGGAGGTGGTTCAGGGGCTGGAGCCCGATCTCACCCTTATCGTCGGCTACGGCCTACTGCGGATCCTCCCCCGGACCGGGCGGGACCTCGAGCCCGGCGGGTGATCCTTCGAAGAGCCGGGCCAGCTCGTCCCGGGGGAACGGCCGCAGGGGCTCCCGCCCGCGGGGCCCCTCGATCCACATCCCTTCCTCCGGTGGGCGGAGCTCCCCGATGAGGGCGGCCGGACGGCCGGCCGCCGTCAGGGCCTGACAGATGGCGGCCGCGTCCTCGGGCGGGGCGGCGATCAACAGGGAGCCGGAGGCCAGCAGCCCCCACGGATCCAGCCCGTAATGCCGGCACAGGGCCATGGTCTCGGGGTAGATGGGCACCGCCGCGGCTTCCACCCGGAGCCCGAGGCCGGCCGCCTGCGCCAGTTCCCATAGCCCGGTGGCCAGCCCGCCCTCCGTGGGGTCGTGCATGGCATGTACCGCCCCGGCCGACTGCGCGATGCGGGCGTCCTCCAGCACGCTGATCCCCGGGGCATATAGGAAATTCGCGCAGCGCTCCAGGAAGGCCTCCCCGAAGACCGGCCGCAGTTCCTCTCGTTTCTCCCGGGCGATGACCGCCGTCCCCTCGATGGCGATGGGCTTGCTGAGGATCAACCGGTCGCCGGCTCGCGCCCCCCGTGGGGTCACCAGGCGTTCCCGCGCCACCTCCCCCAGCATGAAGCCGGCCACGATGGGGCGGTCCAGGCCGTAGGTGACCTCGCTGTGTCCCCCGATGAGGGCGATCCCCAGGGCCTCGCCGGCCGAGCGGATCTGCCGGAAGATGGCCTCCACCAGGTCCAGGTCGGTGTGTCCCTCGGGGAGCAGCAGGATGGCCAGCATCCAGCGGGGGGTCGCCCCGGTGGTGGCGAGGTCGTTGGCGTTGATCTGGACCGCATACCAGCCGATGTCCTCGGTGGCGAAGGTGATGGGGTCCGCCTTGACCACCAGGCAGCGCTCTCCCATCTCGATCACCGCCGCGTCCATCCCGATGCCCGGCCCAACCAGGACCCGCGGGTCAGCGATGGGGAAGGCCAACAGGCGCTGCATGACCTCCAGCGGGATCTTGCCCACCGGGAAGACTGTCGACATGGCCGGTGCCTCCGGGAACCTGGATTCTTGAAATCGCGTAGGTTTGGATGAAGGCTGGCGAGACGTCTCCCGGGCCAGCACCCCTTTAAGCGCCGAAGGCCTCGTAGCGACGGATCCCCTGGCGCCACAGCCCGGCGACCAGGAGGACAGCGAAGAGGAGCCAGAGGCCCTGGACGAGGAAGCCCTGGGCCACCTGCTCCGGCGAAAGCCGGCCCAAGAGCATCTCCAGCGGGAAGGAGAGCATCATCGGGAAAGGCGTCCAGTCCAGGAGGCGGCGGACGCCCTCCGGCATCAGGGCCAGGGGGATTACATATCCGGACCCCAGTGCCTTGATGAAGAACCAGACCTCATGGAAGGCCACCGCCTGGGAGGTCCAGAAGGCGGTCAGGCCGATGGCGTATTGGAAAAAGAACTCCAAGAGCAGGGCCATCCCGGTCGCCGCGGCCACCCGCAGCAGGTTGAGGGCGGAGAGGTCCAGTTGGCGGCCGGGATACAGCCAGAGGGCCAAGGCGATGGGGGGGCCCACCAGCAGGGCCTGGAGGGGCCGCGAGGCCAGGGTGCGGGCCAGGTCGTAATGCAGCGGGTGCAACGGCCGTAGCAGCCGCGCGCTCAGCCCCCCGGTGCGGATGTCGCGGCTGAGGTCCCAGATGATCCAGACCCCCGTCATCCGACGGAGGAAGATCGCCGTCAGATAATAGCTCACGAACGTCCCTGCGTCGAAGGAGCCGACGGGACCTTCCTGGGCCAGGGAGAGCCAGACGGCGAGCATCACCAGGGGGACGGCCCCGGAGAGGATCCAGATCAGGATCTGCACGCGATACTCCAGGGTCCGAGCCCAGTAGATCCGCAGCAGGGTGGGATAGGCCCGCAGGGTTGCCCCCAGGGCCGCGGCCCATTCCGAAAGCCATGGGGAGGAGGGTGCGGCTTTCATGGCCCCTCTTCCTCCGGGGGCGACTCCGCCGCCTCGGCGTCCAGCCGGGCCGCCTCCGCAAAGACCCGCCGGATGACCTCCTCCACCGGGGGTTCCTCGATGGCCAGGTCCGTGATGGGCAGGGCGGCGAGCAACGCGGCGGCGATCTCGGCGGTGCGGGCGCGGGGGACGCGCAGTTCAGCCCGGTGGGAGTTCAGGGCGATCAGGTCCCCGTAGGGGGCCAGGGCCCCGGCGGGCAGCGGCTGGGCCAGGGTCACCCGCACGATGCGGTAGGGGGCCACCCGCTCCGCCAGGGCGTCCAGGTCGCCGTCGTAGAGGAGGTGGCCACGGTGGATCCCCAGCACCCGCTGGCAGAGGGCGGCCACGTCGGCCATGTAGTGGCTGGTCAGCAACACCGTGGCGCCGGTGCGGCGGTTGTATTCCCGGATGAAATCCCGGATGCGAGCCTGCATGGTCACATCCAGCCCGATGGTCGGCTCGTCCAGGAACAGCACCCGAGGCCGATGGAGCAGGGCCGCGGCCAGTTCGCACTTCATCCGCTCCCCGAGGCTGAGTTTGCGCACCTGCTTGGTCAGCAGCCCCTCCAGGTCCAGCAGCGCCGTCAGTTCCGCCAGCGTGCGCCGGAACTCCGCCTCGGGGATGCCGTAGACGGCCTGGTTCAGCAGGAAGGTCTCGATCGCCGGCAGGTCCCACAGCAGTTGCTGTTTCTGCCCCATCACTAAGGTGATCTGGCGCAGGAAGGCCCGCTCCCGGCGCTGGGGGACGAACCCCAGCACGCGGACCTCGCCGGCGGTCGGGTGGAGGAGGCCGGCCAGGATCTTCAGGGTTGTGGTCTTGCCGGCGCCGTTGGGCCCCAGGAACCCCACGACCTCGCCGGGCTCGATGGTGAATGAGATGTCTTCCACCGCGCGCACCACGCGGTAGCGCCGGCGGAAAAAGGCCCGCAGGGAACCCATCATCCCAGGGGCTTTGTGGTGCACCCGGTAGTGTTTGTAAAGATGGTAGACCTCGATGGCCGGCATGGCGTTCCCTCGTCGTCGGCCTCGCGGGCGGAGCCAACAGGGCCGGTCAGGTCGTGGGGGGCGGGGCGGCGCCCGGCCCGGACCGGTCCCCTGAGGAGTCCTGGGGAGGGTTGGCGGGGGCGGGAGGGGTGGCCTTCGCCCGATCCTCCGCCCACATCAGGGCCAGCATCCAGAGCATCCCCACCACGATGGCGCTGTCCGCCAGGTTGAAGACCGGCCAGAACTTGAAATCCAGGAAATCGGTCACGTATCCGAAGCGCAGCCGGTCAGCCAGGTTGCCGAAGGCCCCGCCCAGTTGCAGCCCCAGGGCGATCTGGACCGATGGCCGCGCCGTCGCCAGTTGCCGCGTGTAGCGCACCAGGAAGACGATCACGATGACGGCCACCGCCACCAGGACCGAACCCCATTCCCGGAACAGGCCGAAGGCGATGCCGGTGTTGGTCACGTGGGTGAAGGTGAAGTAGCGGGCCAGGGCGGGGATGGGCGCCCACGACTCGTAGAGGGCGAGGTGCTCCCGCACCCACGCCTTGCTGGCCTGGTCCGCGATGAAGGCCAGCAAGGCCGCCAGGCCGGTGATCCACCGTCGGTCCATCGGGAGCCCCCCGTTCATCCGCCCCGCTCCCGCCGCGCCGGGCACTCCAGGCAGAGGGCGGCGTAGGGGAGGGCCTTGAGGCGGGCGATCTCGATGGGCCGGCCGCATTCCAGGCAGATCCCGTAGGTGCCTTCCGCCATCCGCTGCAGGGCCTCTTCCACCTCCCGGAGCCGGCCCTCCAGATGCCGCCGCAGGGCCGCCCGCGTGGCCTGGTCGGCCACGTCGGTGGCGTCGTCAGCCATGTGATCGTGATACCCGATCCCCGTGGGGGCCGCAGCGTCCAGCCGGGAGCGCTCCACCCGCAGCCGCTCCCGCTCCGCCTCCAGAGCCTGCCGCAACGGCTCAAACGGAATCGTCATCGTCCGCTCCCTCCGATGGCGCCTCCCTTCCCGCTGGCGCGGGGGGCACCCCTTCCCCCACAAAGATTGTAAACCGATCCTTCGGGATGGGCCCGCAGCTCTTTTAAAGAAGTTTAACGGTTTTTTAAGCGAATTTCCACCAGCCCTTCACCCGGAGCCCGCGGGATGCCATTTAAGATAGGGGCGAGCCTGATCGGGAGGGGAAACCCATGGAGCCGATGGCGACGGTGGAGGAACGGCTGCGGCGGTTGCGGGAGGAACTCACCTGCCTGGTCCGGGAGGGCGAGGACGAGGAGGGGATCCTCTTGCGGCGCCTGCTGGCGGAGCTGGAGCGTCTGGAGGCGCTGCGCCTCGAGGGGCGAGGAGCGCGGCGGGCGGCCTGAGGGGTCGCCGCCCAGGCGCGGCGGGAAGGAGGTCCGTGGCAAGGGGGATCGGACCGCCCTCTTGTTTCCTTGGAACTATCCCGAAGAAAAGGAGGAATGCATCATGAACCGGTGGAGTTGCGCCCGCCTTCTCGGGCTGGCCCTGGGGGGGATGGCCCTGGCGGTCGCCTGCGCCGCACCGGCGACGCCGACAGCGGCCCCAGGGCTGCGGGGGGAGATCCGGATCGACGGCTCCTCCACAGTGTTCCCCATCTCCGAGGCGGTGGGGGAGCAGTTCCAGAAGACCCATCCGGAGGTCCGGGTGGTGGTGGGTATCAGCGGCACCGGCGGCGGCTTCAAGAAGTTCTGCAACGGCGAGACGGACATCTCCGACGCCTCGCGGCCGATCCTGGCCAGCGAGATGGAGGCCTGCGCCGGGAAGGGCATTGAATACATCGAGTTGCCGGTGGCCTTCGATGCCCTCTCGGTGGTGGTCAACCCCCAGAACGACTGGGCCGCCTGTATGACGGTGGCCGAGCTAAAGAAGATCTGGGAGCCGGAGGCGCAAGGGAAGATCACCCGGTGGAACCAGGTGCGCCCCGAGTGGCCGGATGCCCCCCTCAACCTGTTCGGGCCGGGCACCGACAGCGGGACCTTTGATTACTTCACCGAGGCCATCGTGGGCAAGGCCAAGGCCAGCCGGGGAGATTACACGGCCAGCGAGGACGACAACGTGCTGGTCCAGGGGGTGGCCCACGACAAATATGCCCTCGGCTACTTCGGGCTGGCTTATTACCACGAGAACCAGGACAAACTGAAAGCGGTGGCCATCGACAACGGCAAGGGCTGCGTGCTCCCCTCCGAGCAGACCGTTCGCGATGGGACCTACCAGCCCCTCTCCCGGCCGCTCTTCATCTACGTGAACCGCAAGGCGGCCGATCGGCCCGAGGTCGAGGCCTTCATCCGGTTCTACCTGACCGAGGGCCCGGCGCTGGCCCGCCAGGTCGGATACATCCCCCTTCCCGACGAGGTCTACCGGCTGGCCCTGGAGCGCTTCACGGCCCGCCGGGTGGGCTCTGTTTTCAAGGGCAAGCCTGCCGTGGAGGTGCGGCTGGAGGACCTGCTCCGTCTGGAGCGGTGAGGGATGAGGGCAGCGGGGAGGCCCGGCCTCCCCGCTGTTCTCGTTTATAATGTGAGGAGAACCCCCCGTCGCGGGAGGGGAGATCCCGGGGATGGATCCTCAGGAACGACGATGGACCCGACGGCCCGTCCGATCGTAGCGGCTTATCCGACGCGCCTCCGGCGGGGCATGGCCGCCCGCTGGCGGGAGTGGGGGGAACTCGCTATCCAGGCGCTTCTGTTCTTCGCTGCCATGGTCTCCGTGTTCACCACCTTGGGGATCGTCGCCGTCCTTCTCATCGAGGCGCTGCCTTTCTTCCGCCAGGTCTCCCTGATCGCTTTTCTCACCGATACCCAATGGACGCCCCTGTTCGCCCAGAAACGCTTCGGGATCCTGCCGCTGCTGGCCGGGACCTTTCTGACCTCGGCGGTGGCCCTGGCCCTGGCGATGCCGGTGGGCTTGTTGAGCGCCATCTACCTCAGCGAATACGCGCCGCCGCGGCTGCGGGCGATCCTGAAGCCGGCACTGGAGGTGCTGGCCGGGATCCCCACGGTGGTTTACGGGTATTTCGCCTTGCTCTTTGTCACCCCGCTGCTCCAGCGGGTGATCCCGGGCCTGGAGACGTTCAACGCCCTCAGCGCCGGCCTGACCATGGGGGTGATGATCCTCCCCTTGATCTCCTCCCTCAGCGAGGACGCCCTCTACGCGGTCCCTCCCTCGCTGCGGGAGGCGGCCTACGCCTTGGGAGCCACCCGCCTGGAGGTGGCCCTGCGGGTGGTGGTGCCGGCCGCCCTCTCCGGGATCGTGGCAGCCTTCATCCTGGCCGCCTCCCGGGCCATCGGTGAGACCATGATCGTGACCATCGCCGCCGGCCAGCGGCCGACCCTGACGCTGGACCCGCGACGGGCCATCGAGACCATGACGGCCTACATCGTCCAGGTGAGCCTGGGGGACACCCCCCACGGCACGCTGGAGTTCCGCACGATCTTCGCCGTCGGCCTGGTCCTGTTCCTGCTCACCCTGGTGCTGAACGGGATCGCCATGCGCATCATCGAACGGTATCGGGAGGTGTATCGTTGAGGAGGAGTACGACGATGAGGCCGCGACGGCACCGGGAGATGTGGGGGGCGCTGTTTGAGAAGCTGGCCCTGGGGGCCACGGCCTTCGGGCTGTTCGCCTTGGCCTTGTTGCTGGTGGATGTGGCCCGGCGGGGGCTGGGGGTCCTCTCTTGGTCCTTCTTCATGAACTATCCATCCCGCTTCCCTGAGCAGGCGGGCATCCGCTCGGCCTTGCTGGGGACCCTCTGGGTGATGGGCCTGACGGCCGTCATCGCGGTGCCCCTGGGGGTGGCGGCGGCGATCTACCTGGAGGAATATGTGCCCCGCAACCGACTGACCCGTTTCATCGAGCTGAACATCAACAACCTGGCCGGCGTGCCCTCGATCCTTTACGGCCTGCTGGGCCTGGAGATCTTCGTGCGGGCGATGCGCCTGGAGCGGAGCATCCTGGCCGGGGCCCTGACCCTCAGCCTGCTCATCCTGCCGATCCTGATCACCGCCTCGCGGGAGGCGCTGCGGGCGGTGCCGATGGGCCTGCGGGAGGCCGCCTTCGCCCTGGGGGCCACCCGCTGGCAGGTGATCCGCCACCAGGTGCTGCCGGTGGCCCTCCCGGGCATCCTCACCGGGACCATCCTGGCCCTCTCCCGGGCCATCGGGGAGACAGCCCCCCTGATCACCATCGGGGCCTTGACCTTTGTGGCCTTCGATCCGAAGAGCCCCTTCGACAAGTTCACCGTGCTGCCCATACAGATCTTCAACTGGGTCTCCCGGCCCCAGGCGGCCTTCCACCATCGGGCCGCGGGGGCCATCCTGGTCCTGCTGGCCGTGCTGCTTTCGATGAACAGCCTGGCCATCTACCTGCGTTATCGGCTGCAGCGTCGACACCGGTGGTGAGGGGGACGACGCTATGGAAGATGTCGTGCTGGAGGCGGAGGACCTCACGGTTTACTACGATGGCCGGCCGGCCATCCAGGGGATCCACCTGAGGATCCCGCGTCGCCGCATCACGGCTATCATCGGGCCCTCGGGCTGTGGCAAGAGCACGCTGCTGCGGTGCTTCAATCGCATGAACGATCTCATCCCCTCTGCGCGGGTGGTCGGCCGCGTCCGCTTCGAGGGCCAGGACATCTACGGCCCCGACGTGGACGTGGTGGAAGTGCGGCGCCGTATCGGGATGGTGTTCCAGAAGCCGAACCCCTTCCCCAAGAGCATCTACGAGAACGTGGCCTTCGGCCCCCGCATCCAGGGGATCCGGGACCGGCGGCGGCTGGACGAGATTGTGGAGCGGTGCCTGCGGGCCGCGGCGCTGTGGGACGAGGTCAAGGACAAGTTACACCAGAACGCCCTCACCCTCTCCGGGGGGCAGCAGCAGCGCCTGTGTATCGCCCGGGCCCTGGCCACGGAGCCCGAGGTGCTGTTGATGGACGAGCCGGCCTCGGCCCTGGATCCCATTGCCACGATGAAGATCGAGGACCTTATGCGGGAACTGAGCCGGGAATACACCATCGTCATCGTCACCCACAACATGCAACAAGCCGCCCGGGTCAGCGACTACACAGCCTTCATGCTGGCCGGGGAGGATCGCGTGGGCCGGCTCATCGAGTTCGGACCCACCCAGCAGATCTTCACCCGGCCCCGCGACCGCAGGACCGAAGACTACATCACCGGCCGTTTCGGTTGAGGAGCGCGCCATGGCCTTCCGCAAGGCCCGGGTGCTGGTGCTGTGCACCGGGAACGCCGCCCGCAGCCAGATGGCCGAGGGGCTGATCCGGGCTGCGCTGGGGGATCGGGTGGAGGTCTTCTCTGCCGGCACCCACCCGGCCGGCTACGTCCACCCCCTCGCGGTCCAGGCCATGCGGGAGATCGGCATCGATATCTCCCACCACCGCAGCAAGTCGGTCCAGGAGTTCCTGGGGCAGCCCTTCGACCTGGTCCTCACGGTCTGCGACCAGGCCGCTGAGGAGTGCCCGGCCTGGCCCGGCCAGGGCGAGCGCATGCACATCGGCTATCCCGACCCCGGCAGGTGGTCCCGCGGGTGGGAGGACGAGGCGGAGCTGGAGGCCTTCCGGGCGGTCCGGGATCGGATGCGGGCGGAACTGGTTCCCATCCTCCAGCGCTGGTTGGAGGAGCGATGGGCGCGGGCGGGAGGGCTTGACCCCGACCCCGCGCGCGGCTACGATAATGGTCCCATGTCCGGGGAGGAGGGGCCCATGCAAGCTCGGGTGATGCTGGAGCGCGATCTGAGCGCTATCCGTCAGGACGTGTTGCGGCTGGGCGGGCTGGTGGAGCAGGCCATCGACCGTTGCATCGAGGCCCTGCGGGGGCTGGATGTCGAGACAGCCCGCCAGATCATCGCCTTCGATGAGGAGATCAACCGGCTCCGCTACCAGATCGAGGAGGCCTGTCTGGAGACCATCGCCACCCAGCAGCCCATGGCCGGCGACCTGCGGGCGATCGTGGCGGCCATGTTCTGCGCCACCAACCTGGAGCGCATGGGGGATCACGCCAAGAGCATCGCCAAACTCACCATCGAGATGGCCGACGAGCCCTTGCTCAAGCCGCTCATTGACATCCCGCGGATGGCCCAGATCGCCAAGGAGATGCTGCGGCAGGTCCTGGAGGCGTATGTGGAGCACGACGCTGAGAAGGCCCGGGCCGCCGTCGCCCGCGACGATGAGGTGGATGCGTTGGACGAGCAGGTCTACCGCGAGTTGATCACCTATATGATGCAGGATCCCCGCACCATCTTCCGGGCCACCCGGTTGCTCTGGATCTCCCACAACCTGGAGCGGATCGCCGATCGGGTGACCAACATCGCGGAGCGGGTGATCTTCATGGTCACCGGGGAACTCCAGGAGCTGAACTGAGCCGCCCCCGCGAGATGATGCCCAGACGTCCGATCCGGGAGGCACGGGGAGCGTCCCAGGAGGAGGGAGGGCCGGCCGTGCCGCGCCCCCGAAGGTTCCCCTTTTTGCTCTACCGCCGGCTGGCCCGGATGTATCGCGTCCCCGCCCTGCTGACGGCCCTCCTGGCCCTGGCGCTGTATTATCTTCCTATGGCCGTGGAGGTGAACTATCCCTGGCCTCCGGAGCGCGATCCGTGGCTGTTGGTCCTCGCCGGGGCCGTCTTGGGGGTCTGGTGGATCCCAGAGATCGGGAGCCGGCTCTCGGGGGTGGAGCCCCGGCCCGAGGCCCTGATCTTCCACAGCCCCCTGTTCTCCCTCCGGGTGTCCTACCGGCGGATCCGCGCCACGCGGCCGACCACCTTCGGAGAGGTCTTCCCGCGCATCCCCTACCGCCACCGGCGCTGGGTGGAGCCCTTCTCTGAACACACGGTGCTGGTGATCGAGACCGACGGCTACCCGCTGCCCGCCCGCTGGATCCGGTGGTTCCTGGGCCCCTACGTGTGCACCCCCCAGGGGACCGGCTTCGTCTGCCTGGTACCCGATTGGATGGCGCTGAGTCGCCTGATCGACGCCTATCGGGAGCGTCACCGGAAGGGGGGCAACCCAGGTGCTGCTCCCACCCGCGCGCCCGGCATGGGAAAATACTGAGGAAACGGTGATCGGTGGGGAGGCTCGGACCATGCCGCGAGATCTTCGCCAGGATGCGATGCAAATCCTCCATGCGGCCCTGGGGGCGGTGGACCCCAGCGCGGCGATCCGGCGCCATGTGCGCCGGGAAGGGGACATGTTGCAGATCGGGGAGCAGGTCCTGGACCTGGGGCGCTTCCGGCACGTGTTCGTCCTCGCGTTGGGGAAGGCGGCCTATCCGATGGCCTACGCCCTCCAGGTTCTGCTGGGCCGCCGGCTGGATCGCGGGGTCCTGGTGACCAAATATGGGCACATCCCGGCGGCCCTGGATGAGCGGTGGACGGTGATCGAGGCCGGGCACCCGGTGCCCGATGAGAACAGCCTACGGGGGGCCCAGTTGCTCGCCGCCCTGGCCGAGCAGGCTGGTGAGGAGGACCTCCTCCTCTGCGTGCTCAGCGGGGGCGGCTCGGCCCTGGCGACGTGGCCGGCCGAGGGCCTGAGCCTCAGCGACCTGCAGGCGGTGACCGATCTGCTCCTGCGGGCGGGGGCCACTATCCACGAACTGAACGCGGTGCGCAAACATCTCGATCGGATCAAGGGCGGAGGGCTGGCCCGCTTCGCCTACCCGGCGACGTCCATCGTGCTGGTACTCTCCGACGTGGTGGGGGACGACCTCTCGGTCATCGCCTCCGGCCCCATGGCGCCAGATCCTTCCACTTTTCACGATGCGTGGCGGGTGTTGAACCGTTACGGCCTCCTGGAGCGGGTGCCGATGTCGGTTCGCATCCGCCTGGAAGCGGGGCTCCACGGCCGGATCCCGGAAACCCCGAAGCCCGGGGAGGAGATCTTCCAGCGGGTTTCTCATGAGATCGTGGCCAGCAACCGCCTGGCCGCCCAGGCCGCCCTGGAGGAGGCCGCCCGCCTGGGCTATCATCCCTTTTTGCTGTCGACCTTCGTGGAGGGGGAGGCCCGGGAGGTGGCTCGGGTGATGGCCGCCGTCGCCAAAGAGATCGCCACCACCGACCGCCCGGCCCCCCGGCCCGCCTGCGTGGTGTGGGGCGGGGAGACCACCGTGACCGTGCGGGGGAGCGGCCGGGGCGGGCGGAACCAGGAGCTGGCCCTGGCCGCCGCCATCGCCCTAGAGGGCTGGCCGAACGTGCTCGTCGCCGCCATAGGGACCGATGGGATCGACGGCCCCACCGATGCCGCTGGGGCCTTCGCCGATGGGGAGACGGTGCACCGGGCGTATCTGCTGGGCCTGGATGCCGTGGCGCACCTGGAGGCGAATGATGCATACGCCTTCTTCGATACCTTGGGCGACCTCATCCGCACCGGCCCGACCGGGACCAATGTGAACGACATCGGGATCCTGCTGGTGGGATCGCCCTGAAGGAGCGAGGGGATGTCGGGGGCGCCGCCCTTCGTGTGCATCGTCGGCCGCTCCGGAGCCGGGAAGACCACGGTGGTGGAAGGATTGGTGCGGATCTTCCGAGGATGGGGGGTCCGGGTCGGCACCGTCAAGCACGACCCCCACGGGGAGATGCGCTGGGATCAGCCGGGGAAGGACACGTGGCGCCACCGGGAGGCCGGCGCCGAGCGGGTCCTGGGGGTCACTCCCCACGGGCTCTGGCTGGCCCAGCGTCTGGAGCGCCCACCGACCTTGGGGGCGGTGCTGGCCTGGATGGAAGGGATGGACCTGGTCCTGGTGGAGGGCTTCAAGGAGGAGATCGGGCCCAAAGTGGAGGTCCTCCGATCGGAAACCGGCCTGGCGCCGCTGCCGCTCCCCCCAGAGCGCTGGGCCGTGGTCTCCGACGTCCCTCTGGATCTGGCGGTCCCCTGCTTCGGCTTCGAGCGGATCCCTGACCTGGCCGCGTTCCTGGCCCGACGCCTCGCCCTGCCGGTCCCCTGAGCCCCCATGTCGACGGCAGGAGATCCGACGCGCGGCGTGGCGGCGGGCGTCGGCATCGGGCAACTCGGTTTATAATGGAACAACAACCGGATCGATGCGCTGGGGCCGGATGGGATCCCAACCAGGAGGTGCGCTTCGATGGACGTGACGATCGCCCAGTCGGCTTTTGAGCGGGCGCTCTCGGTGGCCGGCCGCGCGGTCCCCTCGCGGGCGACCCTTCCCACACTGACCCATGTGCTGCTCCAGGCCGAGCCCGGCCGCCTGAAGGTCGCCGGGACCGACCTCAATCTGGCTATCATTACATGGGAAGAGGCGCTCGTCTCCGAGCCCGGCGGCATCACGGTCCCGGCGAAGCCCCTGGCCGAGTTCATCGGAGCCCTGCCGGATGCGCCCGTCCATCTCCAGGTGAATCGACAAACTTGGACCCTCCAGATCGTGTGCGGGCCCTATGAGACGGCGATGAAGGGGCTGGATCCGGAGGAGTATCCGATCCTGCCGGAGGTGGAGGGGGATGGCTTCGCGCTGGACCCCGAGGGCTTCCGGCAGGCCATCGACCAGGTGACCTTCGCCGCGGCGACGGACGAGTCCCGTCCCATCCTCACCGGGGTGCTGATGCGGCGGGAGGAGGGGTCGGCCCTGACGCTGGCGGCGGCCGACGGCTACCGGCTCTCGGTCAAGCGGCTGCCGGTCCTGCGCGCCCCCGAAGGCCCCTTCTCGGTCATCGTCCCGGCGGGTGCCCTGGAGGAGGTGGCCCGGTTGTTGAAGGGGGAGACCGATCCGGTGTGGATGCAGTTGCTGCGCGGGCGCAACCAGGTGGGCTTCCGGCTCGGCCGGGCGGCGGTGCTCTCCCAGTTGATCGAGGGGCAGTTCCCCGATTTCCAGGCCATCATCCCGAGGCGCTGGGAGACCCGTATGGAGGCCTCCCGGGAGGCCCTCCTGAAGGCCTGCAAGGCGTTGAGTGTGTTCGCCCGCGAGGCCTCCAACGCGGTGCGCCTGATCCTCGTCCCGGGGGAGGGGGAGCGGCCCGGGCAGGTCCTCCTCCACTCCCGCTCCCCGGAGAAGGGGGAGACCCGGGTGGAACTGGACGCCTTGGTGGAGGGGAATCGGCTGGAGATCGCCTTCAACGTCCGTTTCCTGATCGACGTGCTGGAGGCCATCGAGGGGGATCGGGTGGTCTTCGAGATGACCACCTCCCAGTCGCCGGTGAAGGTGCTCTCGGTAGGGGATCCGGCGTTTGTCCACGTCGTGATGCCGATGTTCCTGTGAGGTGCCAGACGTCGCCTTTTCCCGAATCCGAAACTGGGCGCAAGGAGGAGGCCGAACATGTATCACAAACTGATCATCGCTGGGCATCTGGGGACGGACCCGGAGATGCGCTACACGCCGGAGGGGACGCCGGTGACCTCTTTCCGGATGGCCAGCAACATCCGGTATCGGGACGCCAGCGGGGAGCCCCGGGAGGAGACCATCTGGTTCCGGGTCTCGGTGTTCGGCAAGCAGGCGGAGATCGCCAACCAGTATCTCCAGAAGGGACGGGCGGTGCTGGTGGAGGGCCGGCTGCGACCGGACCCGCAGACCGGCAGCCCGCGGATCTTCCGGCGGGCCGACGGGACGGCCGGGGCGGTCTATGAGGTGCGGGCGGATCGCATCGTGTTTATCGGGCCGCGCCCGGCGGAGGCCCCGCCGGCGGTCGAGGCGGAGGAGCCCGTCCTGGAGGAGCCGGGCTCGGTGGAAGAAGAAGAGATCCCCTTCTGATTCGGAGGGGGCGGATCCGAAGGCCCTCGGCCCCTCCGGTCACACCGCCCCATGGGGGCGTCCAGCAGCGGAACATGGCGGGGGCGGATAATATCCCGCCCCCGCATCCGTTGCGGTCGAGGAGAATAGATGGACCTGGGGGAATTGGAGGCGATCGCTCAGGAGATCCGCTCGTCCCTGGAGGCCAAGAACAGCGCCCGGGACGCGGCGCTGGTGCGCTGCCGGGAGTTGATCCGGCTGTGCGCCCTGGCCATCCGGGCCGTCCACCGGGAGGATTACACGGAGGCCGAGGGCCTGCTGGATCAGGCCCGGCAGGCTGCTTTCACCCTCCAGATGGATCTGGCGCCCTTCCCGGAGTTGCTCTACGCCGGATACGCTCAGGACGCCCTCAAGGAGTGGGCTGAGGCCTCTCTCGTTTACGCCCTGGCCACCGGGCGTCGACTCCCCGGCCCGCGGGACCTGAACGTCTCTGAGGCGGCTTACCTCAACGGCCTGGCCGAGGCGGCGACCGAACTGCGGCGCCGCATCCTGGACCTGATCCGGACCGACCGCTTTGCGGAGGCGGAGCGGCTGCTCCGGGCGATGGATGAGATCTATGAGGTCCTGATCACGATGGATTATCCCGACGCCCTCACCGGCAATCTCCGGCGGGCCACCGATGTGGTCCGGGGGACGCTGGAGCGGACGCGGGGGGAACTGACCTTGAGCATACAGGAGCATCGGCTGCAACAGGCCCTCCAGCGGCTGGAGCGCTCCGTCCCGGGGCCTCCTTGAAGGGAGCCCGCCGCGGACCGGGCGCCGCCCGCTGTGTCCCGGCCGATCCGCGCCCGCCCGCGGCCCACCGGCACTCCATCCCAGGCGGCTTTGTCTTCCGGCCTCCGCCAGAGGGCCTCCCCGCCACGGCGTGAACGGCCTTCGCGGGCCGCCCCTGCCCTAGCGCACGGTAATCTCGAGAGGGGGTGCCTCGAAACGGCGTCCATCCGCCGTCTCCGCAAAGGCCGTGAGGCGGATGACCCCTGGCCGCAGCGGCCACCACGTCCGATAGGGCGGCCGGTCCCAACCTGCCCATCGCTCTCCGTCCACCGCCACCTCCACCCAGCGGGGGAGGTCGGGGCCGCTCCAGTGGAGTTCGATGAGCACCCGCTGGGCCTCCGCCGGCAGCCGTGGGCTCCATCGGTAGAGCGCCCCCGCCGGCGGGGAGACCCAGCGCAGGCGCGCAGACGGGGCGCCCCCGGCGTAGGCGGCGGGCGGGGGCAGTTCCAGTCCGTTCTCCTGGGCCCACTTCCACGCCGCCGGCGGCCACATGATGAACACCCGCTCCGCGACGGCCTCGGGCGGGGTCTCGGCCGTCGCCAGATCCCCGGTGCGACGGTCGATGCGGAGCCGCCGGTAAAGGTCGTCCGGGGTCTGGGGCTCCGTTCCCGCGATGAACCATTCCTCCCGGGTGTGGGGGCAATCCGGGGTGGGCTGTTTCCCGGAAAGGGCGCAGACGGTAGCCCGGCGGACGCCCTCCGGGATCGGGAAGCTCCGGACCGGCCGCCCTCGGTGCCCGACTTCCATCGCCTCGTGCCAGATCGGCGCCGCGCCCGTCACCCCAGAGACCTCCCGCATCGGCCGCTGATCGACGTTGCCCACCCACACGCCGACCACCAGATCCGGGGTGTATCCGATCGTCCAGTTGTCCCGCCAATCGGCGCTGGTGCCGGTCTTGACCGCCGCCGGCCGGGAGAGGTTCAGAGGGCTCCAGGGGCCGAAGCCCAGGATGCGCGCCTCCGGGTCCTGGAGGATGTCGGTCACCAGGAAAGCCGCCCGCGGGTCCAGGACCTCCGGGCCGGGGCCGCCCGGGCCCGGATCCCAGGGGCGCCCCGCCTGATCTCGGATCTCCCGGATGAGGCGTGGGGTGACCCGACGGCCGCCGTTGGCCAGGGCCGCGTAGGCAGCGGTCAGATCCAGCAGCCGCACCTCCCCACCCCCCAGGGTGAGAGCCAGGCCGTAGCGCGTGGGCGGGCCCGGGAGCCGGACCCCCAGCGCGTCCAACAGGTGGAGCAGGCGGGGGACGCCGACCTGCTCCAGGACGGCCACGGCTGGGACGTTGAGGGAAGAGGCCAGGGCTACCCGGGCGGAAACCGGTCCGTGGAAGCGGCGATCGTAATTGAGAGGGGTGTAGCCCTCCCCCTCCGCCGTGGGGAAGGTCTGGGGAAGGTCCCAGAGGATCGTGGCGGGGGTCAGCAGCGGGCCGGTCTGCGGGTCGAAGGCGAGGGCGTAGGTGAACGGCTTGAGGGCCGAGCCCGGCTGACGGGGGATGCGCACGCCGTCCACGGCCCCGCTGATGGCAGGATCGAAGTAATCTGGGCTCCCCACCCACGCCAGGACCTCCCCGGTTTGGGGGTCCAGGGCGACGATGGCCCCGTTCCGGGCCCCGGCCCCGGGCCGATCGGGCCCCGGGCGGTTGATCTCCTCCAGACGCCGCCGCAACAGGGCCTTGAAGGCCTCGTTCCAGGCCAGGTCCAGGGTGGTGGTGACCACCACACCGCCCTCGAAGAGGACGGCTTCCCCGTAGCGGGCGGTCAGTTCCTCCCAGACGGCCATGACAAAGTGCGGGGCGTGGATGGGAAAGGGGACGGCGGCGAGCTGCAGGCGCTCGGCGGCCGCGGCCTCGGCCTGGGCAGGGGAGAGGAAGCCATGGCGGACCATCAGCCCGAGGACCTGGCGGCGGCGCTCTTCCGCCGCCTGGGGGTGGGTCAGGGGATCGTAGCGGCTGGGGGATTGGGGGAGGCCGGCCAGCAGGGCGCACTCGGCCAGATCCAGTTCGGCCGCGCTTTTGCCGAAGTAGGTGCGGGCGGCGGCCTCCAGGCCATAGGCGAAATGGCCGTAGAAGACGGTGTTCAGATAGATCTCCAGGAGGGCGTCCTTAGGGTAGCGCCGGCTCAGTTCCAGGGCCAGGATCGCCTCCCGCGCCTTGCGGCGCAGGGTGCGGGCCGTCCGTTCGTCCGGGCTCAGCAACAGGGAACGGGCGATCTGTTGCGGGAGCGTGCTGGCCCCGCCCGCCGACTCCCCCCGCAGGGCCGCCCCCAGGGCCCGCAGGACGGCCAAGGGGTCCACCCCGGGATGGCGGTAGAACCGCGCGTCTTCGGTGGCCAGGGTGGCATCCCGGCAGGCGGCCGGGATGCGGACGAGGGGGATCCAGGGGTGGCGGCTGGCATGGGGGTGGGCAAACGCATAGAGCAAGCGGCCGTGCCGGTCCAGGATGTGCACCGTCGGCGCCGGCCCCCGGCGCGGCAGATCCTCGGGATCCGGCAGCGGGCCGATCCACAGGGCGAACAGGCCCCAGGCCCCGGCTCCCAGTCCGACTAGGGCGCCGATCCAGCGCCAGCGGACGCGCCACCGGCTGCTCCGCCTCCGACCCATGGTCCGCAGCTGGTGTTCAGAAGTTCACTACGGAGAAGGGGGCCGGGACGAAGATCAACAGGAAGAGGATCCAGGTCATGATCCCAATGGCCTGACGGACCGGGCCTAGCGGAGTGATGTCGTTCAGGGGTGGGGGATGGCGCAGGCCGGTGAACATGGGCAGGAACGCCCAGAGGAACCAGCCGGGCCAGCGCAGGCCCAGCAGCAGCAGGGCGAACACGCCCAGTTCCGAGATCCGCCACGCCGTCCGGCCCAGCATCGCATACAGGATGTGCCCCCCGTCCAGTTGTCCCAGAGGCAGCAGGTTGAAAGCGGTCACCAATAGCCCGATCCATCCGGCCCAGGCGATGGCGTTGAGTTGAACGTCGAAGCCGCCTCCGGGCAGCGGGCGCCCGAAGATCAGCCGCTTCAGCCCCCAGTAGAGGAGGGAGTTCCCCTCCAGGAAGACGGGGCCCTGGACACGCACCACCGGGGAGGTGAGGAGGCCATAGGTGAGGATGGGGAGGGCCACGGCCAGCCCGGCCAGAGGCCCTGCCACCCCGATATCGAACAGCGCCTTGCGGTCCCGGATCGGCGAGCGGATCTGGATGAAGGCCCCGAAGGTGCCGAGCATCCCGACGAAGGGCGGCGCCGGGATGAAGTAGGGCAGGGTGACGGCGCTGCGGTGCAGCCGGGCGGCGATGTAATGGCCCATCTCGTGGACGCCCAGGATGAGCAGGAGCGCCCCCGCGAAGGCGAGGCCCTGGGCCCAGTCCAGCCTCTCCCCACCCCCGTAGAGGGCGCCGGCCCAGATGGTGGTGGCCACCGTGGCCAGGAACAGGGCCAGGTGGATCCACGGGCGGCTGCGGGAGGGCCGGGCCACGCCGGCCTGGGCGATGACCTGGTCCATGCGCCCGTGGCGGCGCAGGATCGGCGTGTAGCCCAGGGGCTCAAAGCGGGCCCTCAGGATCTCGAAGGCCGATTCCGCGTCGGCCCGGAGGTAACCGTTGAAGGCGATGACCTGATCCGGAGGGTAGAGGATCTGGGTCTCGGTGATGACAAAGAGATCCCGCAACGCGGCGGCCAGCCGGTCCGCCGGGGACGGCGCCCATTCCGTTTCGAAAAACGCTGTGTTCATCGAAGGGAAAACCTCGGCCAGGTCTCCGGCTTCAGTCTAAGGCAGGAGGGAGGGGCGCGCAAAGATCGCGGGGCGGCTGGATCTGGTATAGTAAAAGAGAGGCCCGGCGATGGCGGGGTGCTCCCGCCCGCGGGCCGCCGGCTGGGAGGGAGGCAGGCGATGAGAACGCGCGGACGCAGGGCCCAGGGGACGGTCCTCCGTTCCCTGGGCTACTGGCTGACGCCCGGCCTGGGGGTCAAGCGGTGGCTCTTGGTGCTTCTGCTGGGGATCACCGAACTGGCCCTGGCCTTGGCGTATGTGCTGGTGACCCTTTACCGGGAGCAGCCGTTCCCGCCCGTTTTCTATTACCTCACCCTCCAGTTCATCCCCCGGCTCGGCCGGGCGGCGCTCTTCGGCGCCCTGGGGATCGCCACCACCGCCCTGGCCCTGGTGCGGCTGAACCGGACCCTGCTGGCGCCCTTCGTCCAGCCCGGGCGGGACGTGGCGGAGATCCTGCATCGCCACCGGCAGCGGGAGCGGGGGCCCCGGATCGTGGTCATCGGTGGGGGGACCGGCCAGTCAACCCTGTTGCGCGGGCTGAAGGCCATCAGCGCACGGCTGACGGCGGTGGTCACCGTGGCCGACGACGGGGGAAGTTCCGGGCGTCTCCGCCGGGAGATGGGCCTTCTGCCCCCGGGGGACTTCCGGAACTGCCTGGCCGCCCTGGCCGAAGCGGAGCCCCTGATGACGGCTCTTTTCCAGTATCGCTTCGGAAAGGGGACCGGCTTGAACGGCCACGCCTTCGGGAACCTGTTCATCGCCGCCATGGCGGAGATCACGGGGAGCTTCGAGCAGGCCGTCGCCGAGTCCAGCCGTGTGCTGGCAGTCCGCGGCCGTGTGCTGCCGTGCACTGTCGAGCACGTGGTGCTGGCTGCCGAGATCCGCGACGCCGAGGGGCGGGTGCACCGGGTGGACGGGGAGTCGGCCATCCCGGAGGTGCGGGGCCGCATCGAGCGCGTGTGGCTGATCCCCGAGCACGCCCGGGCCTATCCGGAGACCATCCGGGCTCTCCTGGAGGCGGATCTCATCGTGCTGGGCCCGGGGAGCCTCTACACCAGCGTGTTGCCGAACCTGTTGGTGGAGGGGATCGTCCCGGCCATCCGGGCCAGCCGCGCCCTGAAAGTCTACGTCTGCAACGTGGCCACCCAGATCGGGGAGACCGAAGGCTATGCGGTGGCCGAGCACGTCCAGGCCATCGAGCGCCATGTCGGCCCCGGGCTCTTCGACATCGTCCTGGTCAACAGCCGCCTGGACGTCCCGTGGGAGGGGGTGCCGGAGGAGGTCGGCGATCTCGTCCGATGGGACGGGCGGCCCTTGCCGCCCTACACCGTGGTGGCCATGGATGTGATCGACGAACGGAGGCCATGGCGCCACGACCCGGAGAAACTGACCCGCGCCCTGATGGCCCTCTTCGAACGTTACCGGCGGTGAGGCGGACCATGGGGCAGAGGCGGCTCCTTGGGATGGCGGCCGCGATAGCCCTGGCGCTGGCCGCCTGCCTGTCGCGGCCGGCGGCGGGGCCCCTGGCCTATGAGGGGCCCTATCGGGTGGACCTGGCGGTGAGCCAGACCCTCCCCGGGACCGCAGTGCGCTACCTGGGGGTGACTCCCCGGGGAGCCCGGGTGCGCCTGGGGGATCAGGAGGTAATCCGGCTGGCCGGGGATTCGCTGGAGGCCGATGTCCGGCCCCATCCCACGCTCTTTATCCGCTACCGCCTCCGGGTCTACGCCTACGATGAGCAGGCCCTGCACGCCCTGGGCACCGTCCGGGTGGAGATGGCAGAAGCCCAGCCCCGGGCGGCGCCGCTCCCGGCTGCGGCGGCCCTGCGCTTCACCGCCCCGGTCACTCACCGGGTGCCCCGCGGGGGGGTGATCCCGGGCACCCCTATCGTTTACGAAGGGAAGGTGGAGGGCCGCGCCCGGCTCGGGGGGCTCCCCGGCTATCCCGATCGGAACGTGGGGGATTCCATCGTCTGGGAAGGGCAGGTCCATCCGCGCGTCTTCCTGAAGTCCACCTTCCGCGTGCTCCTCATCGAGGCGGGGTGGCTCACCGTCGTGGGCACCGTCGAGATCCTGGTGCCCTCCTTATAAGGCCGACGAAAGGAGGTTTCCATGGTGCAGGCGTATGTGTTCATCCAGGCGGCGATGAGCAAGCCCGGTGCGGTGGCCGAGGCGCTGCGCAAACTCCCCGAGGTCAAATCCGCCGTGGTGGTCACCGGCCCTTACGACGTCATCGCCCTGGTGGAGGCGGAGGATTTACAAGCCCTGGGCCGCGTGATCACCGAGAAGATCCAGACCATCGAGGGAGTGGAGCGCACCCTCACCTCGCTGGTCACGGGCATCTAGGCGCCTTCCCGCTCGAACAGCCGATCGATGGCCTCGGCTAGTTCGGCCAGGTTCTGCACCTGGTGCACGGCGGCACACAGGGACGCGTAGAGGGGCATGTCGCTGTCCCCGGTGCCCCAGAGCCAGCGGGGTTCCGGGTTGAACCAGAGGATGCGCTTCGCCCGCCGTCGGATGATCTCCAGGCAGTCCAGCCGCGGGTCGTTGTAGTTGTTCCGCCCGTCCCCCACAATGATCACTGTGGTCCGGCGGTCCACCGCGTCCAGGTGATCCCGGCAGAAGGTGGCCAGGCTGTTCCCCAGGTCGGTGTTGTAATACCCCGGCGGGTGTTCCTGCAGCACCCATCGCACCGCCTCCTCCGGACGGTGCTCGGCGAAGATCGGCGTGATCTCCGCCAGGTCGTCGATGAAGACGAAGCTGCGGGTGCGGCTGATCTGATCCTGCAGCAGGTAGATCAGGTGCAGGAAGAACTCGGAGCAGTGGCGCACCGAGGTGCTGAGGTCGCAGAGGACGGCCAGGCGTGGCTTGAGGTGGCGGCGACGGAAGCGCAGGTCAAAGGGGACGCCGGCGTGGCGCAGGTTCGCCCGCAGGGTGGCCTTGGCGTCCAGGCGACGGCCGTCGCCCCGCTTCATGCGCAGGGCGGCCCGGGTGCGCAGGCGGGCGGCCAGGCGGGCGACCATCTGTCGCATGCGCTGAAGGTCGACAGGGCTCAGTTCCCGGAAGGGCCGCTCCATCAACTCGGCCTCGCTGGGCTCAGGGGGGCGTTCCTCCAGGCGTTGCAGGGCGGCCATCCCGGCCGCCTGCTGGATCTGGCGGATCAGCGCAGCACGGTTGGCCCGGGCCTGGGCCTCCAGCCGCTG